>NZ_JBSSHR010000004.1:0-407614 GCF_059089345.1 Micromonospora sp. BS32 | reverse complement strand
CCGTCACGCCGGTCCGGGCCGCCCGCCCACATTCATGCCTTGCGGGTACGGCTCAGCCGTCCTCGCGGTCCGGGCTCTCCAGCCGGAAGAAGTTGCTCTGCCTACCGTCGGAGCGCTCCTCCTGGTAGATGAAGTTGAGCCGGCGCTGGTCGAAGGCGGCGAACCAGTCCTCCCAGCTGATCTCGCTCAGCCGCTGCTCGCGGCCGTTGGCCGGGAAGTCGAAGCGGAGTACGCCGGCGTGCCCGTCGTGCTCGCTGCCGTCCACCGTGGTCGGCACGCCGCCGCGCTGCTCCGCCCACTGCCGGATCACCTCGTGGTCCGTGGTGACCAGGCTGCGGCCGGGCCGCTCCGGCTCGTCGTCGGTGGAGGTGATCTCCTGCGAGTACTTGATCGACTTCGAGGTGTGCGGGCCGGTCCGTACGCCGCCGTCGGTCGACGCCGAGCCGGAGGACCGGCCGGAGCGCTTGTCGCCGCCGGTGGACGAGTCGTCCTTCAAACCCTTGATCAGGGCCTTGACCAGGTCGTCCTTGTGCATGCCGGCGGTGTCGGCGACGCCGCGCTCCCGCAGCCGGCGGCGCAGCTCGTCGACCTTCAGCCGAGCGATCTCGCTCTCGTTGATATCGGGGGTGTTCGGGGTCTGGTTACCCGGGGGATTCTTGGTCGCGGTCGAGCCGCCGCGTCCCGAGCTGTTCTGCGTGGGCATCGAACGTCTCCTCTCTCGACCCGTGTCTGGGGCTGCCCGCCGCGCGGGCGGGCCGGGCCATGACGATCATCTGTACCCTCACCGATCAGCTCAAACGTGCGCCCGGGTCGCCCGACCTACTGGCGGTAGAGCGTCTCCAGGTACGCCGGGCCGTACCGGCGCTCCAGGTCGGCCAGGCTGTCCCCGGTCTGCTCCACCTCGTTGATCAGCCGGGCCCGGGTGGGCAGGACGTCCGGCTGCCAGGTCTCCGGCCGCCACAGCTCGGAGCGGAGGAACGCCTTCGAGCAGTGGTAGAAGATCTGCTCGACGGCCACCTCCACGGCGAGGATCGGCCGGTGCCCCTTGACCACCATGTCGTCGAAGTACGCGGCCTCCCGGACCAGCCGGGCCCGCCCGTTGATCCGCAGCGTGTCCGGCCGGCCCGGGATCAGGAAGATCAGCCCGACGTGCGGGTTGTCCAGGATGTTGCGGTAGCCGTCCGCCCGCCGGTTCCCCGGCCGCTCGGGGATCGCGATCGTGGTGTCGTCCAGGACCCGGACGAAGCCGGCCGGGTCGCCCTTCGGGGACACGTCGCAGCTGCCGTCCGCGCCAGCGGTGGCGATCAGGCAGAACGGCGAGGCCGCCAGCCACTGCAGGTCCCGCTCGTGCAGCACGACGCGCTCCTTGGCCACCGCCCGGGGCATCGGTGCCCCCAGCAGTTCGCGCAGCTCTTCCTGTGAGGTGATCTCCACCGTCACGTCCGCCTCCCCCGACCGTTGACCTCGGTGGCGGTCACTGCGCGTGCAGGCCGCCGTCCCGTCAGCCTAGAAGGGCGCGGCGAGCCGGGGTTTGTCCACCGACGCGGTGGGTACCGGCTCACACAGCGCCCCCCGATGCGAGCAGTGGAGGCCCACCATGGAGAGCCGACTGAAGGTGCTCGGCCACCCCGTGCACCCGATGCTGGTGATGTTCCCGGTGGCGCTCCTCGTCACCGGCACGATCTTCGACCTGGTCGACACGGTCGGCGGGCCGGACTTCCTCGCCGAGGTGGCCTACTGGAACATCACCGTCGGCCTCGTCGGTGGCCTGCTGGCGGCGGCGGCCGGGTCCTTCGACCTGCTCGCCATCCCGGCCAGTACCCGCGCGAAGCGGGTGGCGCTCACCCACGCCGCGGCCAACGTCGCGGTCATCCTGCTCTTCGCCGCCGTCTGGGTGGTCCGGCTCAACGCCGACTCCCGGGCGGCCGGCGGCGCGCTGATCGCCATCGAGCTGGTCGGGGTGGCCATCCTGGGCGTCAGCGCCTGGCTCGGCGGCGAACTGGTCGACCGGCTCGGCGTCGGGGTCGACCCGGAGGCCGGCCTGGACGCGCCCAGCTCGCTGCGGCCCCCGGCGGCCACCCAACGGATCGGAGACGTGCGATGACGGAACAGCAGGGTCGGGGCTGGCGGGGACGGCAGCAGGGCTGGGACCCGATGGGGGAACTCCAGTCGCTGCGCTCCGAGCTGAGCCGCCTGGTCGGCGGCGCCCGGGGTGGCTCACCGGACGTCGAGCTGACCGAGACCGCCGACGGCTGGGAGGTGGTCGTCCGGCTGCCCGGTGTCGCGCCCGAGGAGGTCGCCGTCGAGCTGGACGATCGCGAGCTCTGCGTGCGGGCCCGCTCCGAGGCGGAGGTCAACGCCGACCAGGGCATCCCCGGCGGCTTCGAGACCCGGGGTTTCGAGTACCGGGTCGACCTGCCGTCCCGGGTGGACCCGGACGCGATCGACGCGGTGATGGACCACGGCCTGCTCCGGGTCCACCTGCCCCGGGCGCAGCGGCCCGCGCCGCGCACCATCACCGTCGGCCGTGCCGGTTACCGCGGCGGTCCGGCCGCCGAGGGTAGGGCCACCCTGGCCGATCCGGCGGCGGACCGGGAGCTGCACCACCCGGACACCACCCTCGACGAGATCGACCGGCCGTAGGGTCGCGTGACCGCCCCGTCCCTGCTCGGCCCGGTTGGCGAGCGCGTACCCGACGTGGAACGGATCGCCGTGCTGCGGGCCAACGCGCTCGGCGACTTCATCTTCCTGCTGCCGGCGCTGGAGTCGCTGCGGGCCGCGTACCCGGCGGCGGAGATCGTGCTGCTCGGCGCGCCGTGGCACGCGAAGCTCTGGCGCGACCGGCCCGGCCCGGTGGACCGGGTCCTGGTGATCCCGCCGGCCCCCGGCATCCGGGACCCGGGGCCGGGGGAGGAGCCGTCGCCGATGGACGACTTCCTGGAGCGGGCCGCGAAGGAGGGCTTCGACCTGGCGGTGCAGGTGCACGGCGGGGGCGGCAACTCCAATCCGATCGTCAGCCGGCTCGGCGCCCGGGTCACCGCCGGCCTGCGGGCCGAGGGCGCGCCGCCGCTGGACCGGTGGATGCGCTACGTCTACTACCAGCACGAGGTGATCCGTTACCTGGAGGTGGTCGCCCTGGTCGGGGCGCCGGCCACCACCGTCATCCCGTCTTTGGCGGTGACCGACGCCGACCGGGCCGAGGCGCTGCGGGTGCTCGGCGCGCCGGACCGGCCCCGGGTGGCGCTGCACCCCGGCGCCACCGACACCCGCCGGCGCTGGCCCGCCGAACGCTTCGCCGAGGTCGCCCGGTCGCTGCACGGCGACGGGTACGAGGTGCTGGTCACCGGCACTGCCGCCGAGCAGGAGGTGGTGGACGCGGTGGTAGCGGCGGCCGGCGTGCCGGTCCGTGCCCAGGTCGGCACGCTCAGCCTCGGCGGGCTGGCCGCCGCCTACCAGGGCGCGGCGCTGGTCGTCTCCAACGACACCGGCCCGCTGCACCTCGCCGGCGCGGTGGGCACCCCGACCGTCGGCGTCTACTGGCTGGGCAACCTGATCAACGGCGCCACCCCGCTACGCGCCCGGCACCGACCGATCGCCTCCTGGACGACGCACTGCCCGGTCTGCGGCGTGGACTGCACCCCGGGGATCTATCCGCACCGCCCCGGCACCGGGGACTGCCCGCACCGGGACTCCTTCGTCGCCGACGTGCCGGTGGTCGAGGTGCTGGAGGCCGCCGCCGAGCTGCTCCGACCGGAGCCGGGCGCGCCCGGGGCGTGAGCCGCGGACTCAGGCCGGTTGCGGCGCGTCGGACTCGGCGAGCACGACCACCCACGCCTCCACGTCCCGCTCGGTGACCGTGGTCGGCGACTCCAGGTGGTACGCCCCGCTGGGCAGCACTCCGGCGCCGCCGTACCGCGCCATCACGGAGAGCTGCGCGGCGACATCCTCGCCCTGGTGCCGCTCCTGCACCCGGCGCCAGAAGTCGAAGCCCCCGGAGTCGACCAGCGCCGCCCGGTCGTAGAGCACGCACCCGCCGATCCAGGAGACCTTGTACGCCCGCCACGCGCCCGCCGGCAGGTCCAGCTTCTCCGTGACGTGCAGCAGGTTCGCCGCCGGGTGCAGGGACGCCCGGTGCCACTCGGGGGTGTCCGGCCGGATCCGCTCGGGCACCGGTGGGCCGTCCCACTCCTCGTAGTGGCCGTGCGTCTCGGGACGCACGTCGTCGGCGTACGACAGGCCGTGCACCGCGTTGCCGACGAACCCGCAGCCCAGCTCGCCGATCGCGGTGACCAGCCGGTCCAGGGTGCCCGGCTCCAGCCAGACATCGTCGTCGAGGCAGAGCACGTACCGCGCCGCCGACTGGTCCAGCAGGTACGCGCGGTGCTCGGCCAGGCCGCGTCGGGGCAGCCGCCGGGTCAGCAGCACCGGGTGCCCCCGGTGGCGCAACGCCCGGACCATGGTGGCCGCCGCCGGGTGCGCGTACGCGGGGTCGCCGTCGGACTGGTCGCTGACCACCACCCCGAACCCGGGCAGGCCCTCCTGGGCGGCCAGCCCGGAGAGGGTGACCGCCAGCTCGGCGGGGCGGTTCCGGGTCGGGATCAGCACGTCGAGCTGTCGTGGTTGGCGGAACTCCCCGGGCGTGCCGAGGTCGAGCGGTCGGTTCACGTGGACCTGCCCAGGTGCTGCGGCGCGGCCGACGGCGCGGACTGGGCGCGGATCCGGTCGATGATGGCGGAGGTGGAGCGGTCCGGCACGTAGCCGAGGGTGCGTACCTGGCCGCCGAGCCGGCGCACCAGCGGCGCCTCGGGGACCATCTCCGGCGGGTAGTCGCCGCCCTTGACGTACACGTCGGGGCGGACGGTCTCGATCAGCCGGGCCGGGGAGTCCTCCTCGAAGATCACCACGTGGTCCACGCAGGCCAGCGCGGCGAGCAGGGTGACCCGGTCCTCGACCGGGTTGACCGGCCGGTCCGGGCCCTTGAGCCGGCGCACGCTGCCGTCGGAGTTGACCGCGACCACCAGCAGGTCGCCCAGCGTCCGGGCCTGTTCCAGGTAGCGCACGTGGCCGGGGTGCAGCACGTCGAAGCAGCCGTTGGTGAAGACGATCGAGCGGCCGGCCCGCCGGTGGTCGGCGACCAGGGCCGTCAGCTCGTCCGGCCCGACCAGCGTCGGATGGGCCGTACCGCCGGGGGCGTCGCCGAGGGCGGCGAGCAGGTCCTCGCGTCGGCAGACGCAGGTGCCGGTGTCGGAGACGGTGATGGTGGCGGCGAGCTGGGCGAGCTGCGCGGCGGTCGGCAGCGGCGCCTCGGCGGCCAGGGCCAGCGTCATCGCCGCCAGGTACGCGTCCCCGGCACCCACCGCGTGACTGGCCGGGACGGGGGTGCTGTGACTGCGTCGCGGCTCGCCGTCCGCGCCGCCGACCACCGCGCCGTCGGTGTCCAGGGTCACCGCCACCACGTCGGCGCCGGTGTGCGCGCGCAGCTCGGCCAGGCGCGACTCGGCCAGGACGGCCCGGTCGACGCCCTCACCGGCGCTGGCGTTCACGGTGACGCCGGCGCCGGTGACGCTGAGGCCGTCCCCGGTCAGGGCGACCCGGTCCTCGCCCGGCGTCGGTTCCCCGGTCGGGCCGGCCGTCGGGCCACCGACGGGGGCGGGGGCGGACTCTGCGAGGGGCCGCTCGCCGGCACCGCCCGGTGCCGCGCCGACGGTGAGTTCGGACGGCCCGTCGGCGGGGTCGCCGGCCGGGTGGTCCAGGTGCAGATCGGCGCCGCCGGTGCGGGCCGTCGGCGGCGGGGCGCCGAAGCCGGCCGCCGCGCGGGCCAGCAGCCGGGTCGCCTCGGCGAAGCTCGGGGTGACCACGGTGGGGTTCAGGCCCCGCCAGTCGGCCAGGTCGTGGGCGTCCAGGGCGGCGGTGGCGAACCGGTCGCGGTTGAGCACCAGCCAGGTGCGGACCGCGGCGGGCAGCGCGCCCAGGCCGTAGTCGCAGACCACCAGGGTGGGTGCCGCGCCCCGGGCGACGGCCTTCAGCTCCTCGGTCGCGCAGTCCAGCGCGGTGAGCAGCCCCTCCACCCCGTCGGCGTCGAGCGGGTCCTCCGGGTCGCCGGAGTCCTCGCGGAGCAGGATCTGGTTGCCGGCCAGCATCCGGCGCTTCACCGGGGTCGGCCGGTGCGGCTGGTTGACCGTACGGTCCCAGACGCCGGCCCGGTCCAGGCAGTCGTGCAGTTCGTCGCCGGCCACGTCGGCGCCGACCGGGGCGACCAGCAGTGCCCGGCCGCCGAGGGTGGCGATGTTGACCGCCGTGTTGGCGGCGCCGCCGGCCGCGGAGATGCGCCGGCGCAGGCTGAGGATCGGGGCGGGCGCCTCGCGGCAGAGCCGGTCGGACTCGGCGAAGCGCCACTCGTCGAGCATGGCGTCGCCGACGACCAGGACGGGGCGTCCGAGCCAGCTCTCCACGACGGTGGCGAGCCGGCGCTGTTCCGCTGCTGCTCCTGCCATGCCTTCCGGGATCCCCCCACGCTCCGGGGCCAAACGTGCCACCCGGCGGGGAGGGCGACGGCGTCACGTTTCGGTCGGCAGGCCCCGGGAACCGCCTGAAGGTAACCCCGGAGAGGAGAAGAAGGACATGGCACCGAACACTCTGCAGGGCAAGCGGGTCGCCTTCCTCGCCACCGACGGCGTGGAGGAGGTCGAGTACGTCCAGCCGCGCGAGGCGGTCGAGCAGGCCGGCGCCACCGCCGAGCTGGTCTCGCTGAAGCCCGGATCGATCCAGGCCTTCAACCACCTCGACCACGGCAAGACGTACGACGTGGACGTGACCGCTGCCGACGCGGACGCCGGCAGCTACGACGCGCTGGTGCTGCCGGGCGGGGTCGCCAACCCGGACTTCCTGCGGACGGACCCGGACGCGGTCCGCTTCGTCAAGGCGTTCTTCGACGCCGGCAAGCCGGTCGGGGTGATCTGCCACGGCCCGTGGACCCTGGTCGAGGCGGGTGTGGTGCAGGGCCGCCGGATGACGAGCTGGCCGAGCCTGCGCACCGACCTGACGAATGCCGGCGCCAACTGGGTCGACGAGCAGGTCGTCACGGACAACGGCCTGGTCAGCAGCCGCAAGCCCGACGACCTTCCCGCCTTCTGCGCCAAGATCGTCGAACAGTTCGCCGAGGGCGCCCACAGCCCCCGTTGATCCGCGAGGGTCAGGGTCGGGTCGTCGCCGCCGCGCGTTCGCCGGCGGTGGCGGCCCAGGCTTCGTCCGCGGCCTGTTTGCGGGCGAGGCCGTCGCGGCCGTCATAGCGGAGGAAGGCCGGCAGGGCGGCGGCCAGGGCCGCTGTGCCCAGGACGCACAGCACGCCACCGGAGACGATCGAGCCGTTCACCCCCAGCGGGGTACGCGCCACCAGCCCGGAACGGAGCTGGCCGAGCAGCGGGCCGGTCGAGTACGACAGCATCTCGATGCCGGCGAGCCGGCCGCGCAGGTGGTCGGGGACGGTCTGGTTCCAGATCGTCATCCGGAACAGCCCGGAGACCATGTCCGCCGCGCCGGCCAGCACCAGGAAGGCCAGGGCCAGCCAGGGCCAGCCGGAGAGCCCGAAGCCGACCACCGCGAGCCCCCAGGCGCCGGCCGCGAGCACCACCATCAGGCCGTGCCGGTGCACGTGCTTCACCCAGCCGGAGCTGACCGTGGCGAGCAGCGAGCCGGCCGCCGGGGCCGCGTAGAGCAGCCCGAGCACCGCCGGCCCGCCCAGCCGTTCGGCCATGAACGGGTAGAGCGCCTGCGGCATGCCGAAGAACATCGCGTTGATGTCGACCAGGTAGGTGCCGAGCAGCTCGGGGCGGCTGCGGGCGTACCGCAGGCCGGTGGCCACCGACCGCAGCGAGGGCCGGTCGGCGGCCGGGGGCGGTGGCACCGCCCGGATGACGGCCAGGCAGGCCAGAGAGAAGGCGAAGGTGGCCAGGTCGACGGCGTACACCCAGGCCAGGTCGACCGAGGCGATCAGCACGCCGGCGACGGCCGGGCCGCCGAGCTGGGCCACGTCCATCCGCAGCGAGTTGAGCGCGCCGGCCGCCGGGATCTGGTCCGGGGCGACGACCCGCGGGGTGAGCCCCTCCAGCGCCGGGCGCTGGATGCCGTCCAGCGCGGCGGTCGACGCCGCCACCACGTAGAGCAGCCAGAGGTGCGGGGTGGCCGACAGCGAGTTGACCAGCAGCACCCCGCAGAGCGCCGCGAAGCCGACCTCGCCGCCGAGCACCAGCAGCCGCCGGTCCAGGTAGTCGGCGAGCGCGCCGCCGACGAAGGCCATCACCAGCAGGGGTACGAGTTCGCAGACGCCGAGCAGGCCGACCAGCAGCGGATCCCCGGTGAGCTGGTACACCTGGTACGGCAGCGTCACGTACGTGATGAAGGACCCGAACCCGGACACCCCCGTGGCGGCGAAGACCAGGCGGAAGTCCCGCGAGGTACGCAGCGGCGTGAGGTCCAGCGCCAACCGGCGGAGCAGGTTCACGGGCGGCATGGTGGCCGACGGCGCGCGGGGGTGTCGAGGGGTTTTCGCGAGGCCGACGCATGTTCCTGCCGGTAAGGGAAAGAAGGCGGGATGACCACGGAAGCCCATGGCCGCCCGCTGCTCAACACCCGCCAGATCCGTCTGCTGATGTTCGGCCTGATGACCGGGATGCTGCTGGCCGCACTCGACCAGACCATCGTCGGTACGGCACTTCCGACCATCGTCGGCGAGCTGGGCGGGATCAACCACTACTCGTGGGTGGTGACCGCGTACCTGCTCGCCTCCACGGCCTCGACCCCGCTGTACGGCAAGATGGCCGACCTGTACGGGCGCCGCCCGGTCTTCCTCTTCTCGATCGGCGCGTTCCTGCTCGGCTCGCTGCTGGCGGGCCTGTCGCAGAACATGACCCAGCTGATCGTCACCCGGGGCATCCAGGGTCTGGGCGCGGGCGGCCTGATGACACTGGCGTTCACCATCATCTCGGACGTGGTCTCACCCCGGGAGCGCGGCCGCTACCAGGGGCTCTTCGGGGCGGTGTTCGGCCTGTCGTCGGTGGCCGGGCCGCTGGTGGGTGGTTACTTCGCCGAGACGAACTGGCGGTGGATCTTCTACATCAACGTGCCGCTGGCGATCCTGGCGATCGTGGTCTGCTACCACGTGATGCGGTTGATCCCGTTCGAGCGTCGGGAGCACGCGATCGACTGGCTGGGGGCGGGGCTGCTGGTGGCCGGGGTGAGCGCCCTGCTGCTCGCGCTGAGCTGGGGTGGCAACCAGTACGCCTGGGGCTCCGGCGTGATCGTCGGGCTCTTCGTGGCCGGTGCGGTGCTCGGGGTGGCGTTCCTGCTCCAGGAGGCCCGGGTCGCCGAGCCGATCCTCCCGCTGCGGCTGTTCCGCAGCGCCACCTTCGCGCTGGCCAACTCGGCGGGCTTCGTCCTCGGTCTGGTGATGTTCGGGTCGATCATCTTCATCCCGCTCTACCTCCAGATCGTCAAGGGCGCCTCGCCGACCCGCAGCGGTCTGCTGATGCTGCCGATGATGGCCGGCATCATCGTCACCTCGATCCTGACCGGCCGGGCGATGAGCCGGATCGGCCGGTACAAGTGGTTCCCGGTGGCCGGGTCGATCGTTCTGCTCACCGGCATGCTGCTCTTCACCCGTCTCCAGGTGGACACCTCGCTCTGGGTGGCCTTCGGCTTCATGGTGGTGATCGGGGTCGGGCTGGGCCTGTGCATGCAGTCGCTGATCCTCGCGGTGCAGAACGCCGTCGACGTCCGCGACCTGGGCGCCGGCACCTCCTCGGCGACGTTCTTCCGGTCACTGGGCGGCTCGTTCGGGGTGGCCATCCTCGGTGCGGTGCTCTCCTCGCGGCTCACCGGGGAGCTCGCCGACCGGCTGCCGGGGGCGATCGCCCAGTTGCCGCCGGAGCAGCGCGCGGCGGTGGCGGCCAGCGGCGGCGCGAACATCTCGATCAACGACCCGGCGACCATCCTGGCGCTGCCCGGCCCGGTGCGGGCGGCGATCCAGGCCGCCTTCGTCGAGTCGCTGCACATGGTCTTCCTGACCACCGGCCTGGTCGCGATCCTGGCGGTGCTGGTCACCCTGGCGCTGCCGAACGAGCAGCTGCGCGGCGCCGGCCCGCAGGGCGCCACGGGCGGGGCCGACCCGCTCGGCGGCGAGGCGCCGGCCCCCGGCGGCAAGCCGCTGACCAGGGAGTCGAAGGAGGAGGCGGCGGCCGACATGGAGGCCAAGTCGCAGACCATGCTCTGATCGAGTCGATCACGTAACGGAATCACGGACATGAGCGTCTGTTGTGGAGGAGCGGCCGTCCGGCCACTCCTTCACGCATCGGGGGATGTTCATGTCATCGCAACACGTACGCCGGCTGGTCCGTGCCGGCGTCGCCCTGTCCGCCCTCGCCGCCGCGGTCGGACTCCAGCCGTCAGCCGCCGTGGCGGGGAGTACCGCGACCGGAGCCGACCTCCAGCTCGACCTGACCGCCAGCCAGACGATGCTCTGGCACGACCGGGCCGAGGTCATCGTCGACGCCGTCGTGCAGAACGTCGGCAGCGCCAGCGTCGACGACGTCACCATCAGCTACCAGCTGCCGCCCGGCGGCGAGATCGCCGGCGATCCCTGGTGGCAGTGCGACTACGCGACCCTTGTCTGCACCTACCGGTACGGGGCGCTGGCGGCCGGCGAGTCGACCAGCCTGAACGTCTACTTCTCGCTGCCGGTCAAGCAGGAGGGGGCCGAGGCGCGGATCTCGGCGACGGTCTCGACGAGCACGCCCGAGATCACCCAGACCAACAACACCGACCAGGTCAAGACCACCTACGCCAAGCTCCCCGAGCTCGCCCTGTACCCCGGCGAGCTGCGCGGTTCCTGGGGTGAGACGGAGGTTCCGGCGGAGGGCGGACTGATCACGCCCAAGTTCACCGCTGAGAACACCGGCACCGGCACGGCCAAGGACGTGACCCTGGTCGTCGACCTGCCGCCGGGCGCCTCGTTCGAGGGCGACGGCTTCGGCGGGCTGTGCACCGTGACCGACACGTCGATGTCCTGCCCGCTCGGGACGCTGAAGGCCAGCGAGTACGCGTCGCTCACCGTCCCGATGGTGGTCGCTGCGGGTACGGCGGGTGACCAGTTCACGGTCCACGGCGAGGTGAGCACCACCAGCGCCGAGTGGCGGCCCGACCCGGGCGACTACGCGGACGTGATGTTCCGCTACGTGGAGCCCGTCCCCGCCGCCTGATCCGGCGTCGGCGGGGTGGCCCCGGGGTGATCGCGCCCCGGGGCCACCCCCGACCGGTCCGCCCGCGCGCGGGCCTTGAGCAGGTCGAGGATCAGGGCGAGCGGCGGCCAGGCGGTCCGGCCGCGCCGGGTGACCGCGTACGACCGCAGCCGGGCCTCCGGGTCGGTCAGGGGGAGCAGGCGTACGCCGGGCACGGTCGGCTGGTCGGACGGGAGCAGGCCGACGCCCAGCCCGGCGACGATCAGGTCCTGGACGAGTTCGAGGCTGTCCACCCGGTGTGCGATCCGGGGCTCGAAGCCGGCCATCGAGGCGATGGTGCGGACCACCACCTCGTCGGCGGTGTTGCGGGAGTTGACGATCCAGCCACCCTCCCGGAAGTGGCCGAAGACCTCGGGGGCCGGGCCGGCGGGCGCCGGAGGGCCGTCGGCAGGCACGCCCAGGCTCCACGCGGCGGACCAGAGCGGGGTCGCCTCGACGGTCTGGTCGAAGGGCGCCGGCGCGAGGTGGTAGTCGTAGGTCAGCGCGAGGTCGACGTCGTCCGCCGCGAGCAGCGCGTACGCCTCGGCCGGCTCGTGTTCGTGGATGCGTAGCCGGACCTGGGGGTGGCGCGCCGCGAGGTCGGCGGTGACCGGCAGCAGCGAGCGCCGGACGGCGGTGGCGAAGCCGGCGACCCGTACCGTGCCGGCCGGCTCGGCCTGCGGGTCGAGGTCGAGGCGGGCCGCGTCGACGGCCGCCAGGATCGTCACGGCGTGCTCGGCGAGCCGCCGTCCGGCGGGCGTGAGCCGGACCCGGCGGCCGTGCGGTTCGATCAGCTCCGCGCCGACCTCGCGGGCGAGCACGGCGAGCTGCTGGGACACGGTCGAGGTGGTGACGTCGAGCTCGTCGGCGACCTCCCGCATGGAGCCGAGCCGGGCCAGCTCCCGGAGCAGCCGCAGGCGACGCAGGTCCATCCCGTCATTGTTCAGGATTACCGAACAGTCCGTCCAGCGAAGTCACGTGGACGCGAACGGTCCCAGCCGGTTCTACTGGTGGACATGACTCCCACTCGCGCCGGCGCGGCAATGGCGGTCGCCTCGATGATGTTCGTCCAGCTCGGCCTGGCCGCCTCGGTCGGGCTCTTCGACCGGGTGGGACCCGAGGGTGCCGCCTGGCTCCGGCTGGCCTGGGCCGGCCTGCTGCTCGCCGTGCTGGTGCGCCCGCGCCCCTCCACCCTCACCCGGTCGGCGCTGCGGGCCTGCCTGGCGCTCGGCGTCGTGACGGCGGGCGTCACCATCCTCTTCATGGCCGCGGTGGCCCGGCTGCCGCTGGGGACGGCGAGCGCGCTGGAGTTCCTTGGCCCGCTCGGTGTCGCGGTGGCCCGCGGCCGGGGCGGGTCCAAGCTCTGGCCGGCGCTCGCCGCCGTCGGGGTGCTGCTGCTCACCGAGCCGTGGCGTGGCGGGGTCGACCCGCTGGGCGTCGGCTACGCGCTCGCCGCTGGGGCGTGCTGGGCGGCGTACATCCTGCTCACCCAGCGGGTCGGCGACGAGGTCTCCGGGCTGCGCGGCCTCGCCGTGTCGATGCCGGTGGCCGCCGTGGTCGCCACCGTCGCCGTCGGTCCGTCGGTCTTCGCCGACCTGACCTGGCAGGTGCTGCTGGCCGGGCTCGGGCTGGCGGTGCTGCTGCCGATCGTCCCGTTCGTGCTGGAACTGCTCGCCCTGCGCCGGCTCACCACCGCCGCCTTCGGCACCCTGATGAGCCTGGAGCCGGCGATCGCCCTGGTGGTGGGGCTGGTCGCGCTGCACCAGGTGCCGGGCGTCGCGCCGGTGCTGGGAATCGCCTTCGTGGTGGTCGCCGGCATCGGCGCGGAACGCACCGGCGGGCGGCCGGAAGCCGGGGCGCAGGCTCCGGAGAAGCCCGTGTCGGCGGTCTCGTCAGCCGGTTGGTGATTCATGTGCGCAGGCCCGTACTCCGATGATGTAACGCCGCTACGGCGGTGGGCGTCCATTAGGGAGCGGGCCGCCGTCGCGGCCCGTTGGCCGGCGTCGACGGGGGCGTCGGTCGTGCCGCGTGCGCCGGACTGATGCCCGCGCCGCGGCCTCCTGCGAACAAGGGATGTCATGACCCCTCAGCGCACCCTACGTACCGGACTCACCCTGCTCTGCCTGGCTGCCTCGGCCGCACTGCTGCCGGCCACCCCGGCGGTCGCCGCGCCGGCCCGACCGGATCTCAAGCTCGACCTCAGCGTCACGCCGCAGGCGATGATCAAGGACTACGGGAGGGGCAACGAGCCCACAGCCGTCGTCACCGCCACGGTGACCAACGTCGGGACGGCCACCGCCGACGGCGTCACCGTCTCCCTCACCCTCCCGCCCGGGGCCGGTATCGCGGGCGACCCATCCTGGCAGTGCGACTACACCACCTTTGTGTGCACCGACATTTACGGTCCGGTGCCGCCCGGCGGCGTCGCCGAGCCGTTGCGGGTCTACGTCAGCCTGCCGGACGCTCCGGCGGGCACCGTCGCCACCATCGGCGCCACCGCTGCCACCCCCGCCCGCGAAGTGACCAAGACGAACAACTCCGGTCAGGTGCAGACGACCTACGCATACGTCGCCGACCTGTCCCTGGGCGCCTCGGGGTCTGCCCAGAGCTGGGAGGCGGACGTCCCGACCAGCGGCGGGAACATCTTCCCCGTCTTCACCGCCCACAACATCGGCAGCGCCGCAGCCGCCGACCTGCGACTGGTGGTGGACGTGCCGGCCGGCTTCACCGCCGGTCAGCCGTACGAGGCAGTCGACAACCCGGGCCCGTGGCAGTGCGACGTCACGACCACCCAGGTGGTGTGCACGGCCGGCCCGCTCGAGGAGGAAGCCACCTCGACGGTGACGGTGCCGATGACCGCTCCGGCGGGTGTCGCTGACACCCGATTCCAGATCCATGGCGAGGTCAGCACCTCGGGCGACGAGTGGCGCCGCGGGGACGACTACGGCGACGCGCTCTACCTCTACGTGGACCCGGTGGCCTGACGTCGTAACCGGCTGGTCCTCGGGGTTACTTGAGGATCAGCCGGTTGGTCTGCTCGAAGACGTCCAGGTCGGCGAGGGTCTCCGGGACCGACGCCGACAGCGGTGCGGGGAACTCGTCGCGGGGGTAGAAGCCCGCGTCTATGGTCTCGTCGGTCACCCGGGCCAGCTCACCGTCCCAGTCCTCGACCCGGAACGCGGTCGTGAAGATCTGGTACGTGTGGCCGTACATGTTGGTGTGGGTGCGGTCCGCGCCGGTGTAGAGGGCGAACGCGCTCACCCGCAGGGCGCGCAGACCGGTCTCCTCGCGCACCTCGCGCACCGCGCAGTCGGCGATCGACTCGCCGAGTTCCATCGCGCCCGCGGGCAGCGCCCACTGGCCGTTGTCCGAGCGCCGGATCAGCAGCACCCGGCCCGCGTTGTCGCGGACCACGGCGCGCGCGCCGACGAACATCAGCGTCCGGTCACCGGCCAGGGCACGCAGCTGGCCCACGTACGAGTCGGCCCAGGAGATGCTCACCCGGACAATCTACGCAGCTTCCCGGCGGTCGACCGGAGTTCCGGGGTTCCCAACCTGTGACCGGCGACATTAGCTTGTTACCCATGCGTAGCACGATGATGGACGCCCCTCTTCAGGTATCCCGGATCCTCGAACACGGCTCCACCGTGCATGGCACGGCCGAGGTGATCACGTGGACCGGCGCCGAGCCGCGCCGGATGTCGTACGCGGAGGTCGGTCGGGCCGCGGCCCGGCTCGCCCACGCGCTGCGGGACGAGTGCGAGGTGACCGGCGACGAGCGGGTCGCCACGTTCATGTGGAACAACACCGAGCACCTGGTGGCGTACTTCGCCGTACCCAGCATGGGCGCGGTGCTGCACACCCTGAACATCCGGCTCTTCCCCGACCAGGTGGCGTACATCGCCAACCACGCCGAGGACCGGGTGGTGGTGGTCGACTCGACGCTGATCCCGCTGCTGGCCAAGGTGCTCGGCGAGATGACCACCGTCCGGCACGTGGTGGTGGTCGGCGGTGGTGACCCGGCGCCGCTGCGCGCCGTCGCCGGCGACCGGATCACCTTCCACCACTGGGACGACCTGCTCGCCGGCCGCCCCGACACGTACGACTGGCCGGAGGTGGACGAGCGGGACGCCGCCGCGCTCTGCTACACCTCCGGGACCACCGGCAACCCGAAGGGCGTCGCCTACTCGCACCGCTCGATCTACCTGCACTCGTTGCAGGTCTGCATGCCCGAGGGGTTCGGGCTCGGCCCGGGCGACCGGGAGCTGGCCATCGTCCCGATGTTCCACGCGATGTCCTGGGGCCTGCCGTACGCGGCGTTCCTCTCCGGCGCGTCGCTGATCATGCCGGACCGGTTCCTCCAGGCCGCCCCGATCGCCCAGATGATCGCCGCTGAGCGGCCGACCCTGGCCGGCGCGGTGCCGACCATCTGGAACGACCTGCTGACGTACCTGGACAACAACGACGTGGACACCTCCTCGCTGAAGGAGGTGATCGTCGGCGGTTCGGCCTGCCCGCCGGCGCTGATGCACGCGTTCGCCGAGCGGCACCACATCGACGTGATCCACGCCTGGGGGATGACCGAGATGTCCCCGCTTGGGTCGGTGTCCCGGCCGCCGGCCGGCGTCACCGACGACGAGGCCTGGCGCTACCGCTACACCCAGGGCCGGGTGCCGGCCGGGGTCGCCGCCCGGATCGTCGGCCCGCTCGGCGAGGTGCTGCCCGCCGACGGCGAGTCCGTCGGCGAGCTGGAGGTCCGTGGCCCGTGGGTGACCGCCACGTACGTCGGCGACGACACCCCGGACGAGGAGAAGTTCCGCGACAGCTGGCTGCGTACCGGCGACGTCGGCACGCTTTCCCCGGACGGCTACATCACGCTCACCGACCGGGCCAAGGACGTGATCAAGTCGGGCGGCGAGTGGATCTCCTCGGTGGAGCTGGAGAACGCCCTGATGGCCCACCCGGACGTGCAGGAGGCCTGCGTGGTCGGGGTGCCCGACCAGCGCTGGGGTGAGCGGCCGCTCGCCACGGTGGTGGTCCGGGAGGGGGCGTCGACCACTGTGGAGCAGCTGCGGGAGTTCCTCGGCAGGTCGGTGGCGCACTGGCAGCTGCCCGAGCGCTGGGCGGTCATCGACGCGGTGCCGAAGACCAGCGTCGGCAAGTTCGACAAGAAGGTTGTCCGCTCCCGCTACGCCGACGGCGGCTTGGAGGTCCGGGAGCTGAGCTGATTGGGCCGTAACACTTTTCGGCCCTACGACGCATCTAGGGGCAGGGACGTATCTCCTGAGGCATCCCTCCCCAGGGGCGGCCCCGGCGTTCGCACCGCGCCGGGGCCGCCCGTTCCATGCGGGGCGACCCGCAATGTCATTGTTGCGAAACTTGCTCGGTTCTGTCCGGGTGATCGCGAAATAGCTTCACGGTCTACTCCTCGGCGGTGCTGATCAGCACCTTCCCGACCACCGAGTCCTCCACCGCCTGGTGCGCCACGGCCGTGTCCTTCAGCAGGTAGTGGTGCAGCGGCAGCCCCGCGTCCTGGCCCACCCGCACCCCGCCCTGGGCGACCGCGGCGGCCACGTCGACGACCGCCTGCGCCTTCGCGGCCTTCGGCTCGGTGTAGACCAGCACGAACTGCCAGCGGGCGTTCGTCACCATGGACGGCCGGATCGGGATCGACGCCGCCTCCCCGCCGTCGTCGGCGTACGCGCAGACCGCCCCGCCCGGTCGCAGCACCTGCGCGTCGATGGCGGCATTGCGGGCCACCGCGACCTCCACGACCGTGTGCACCCCGTCCGGGGCGATCTTGCGGAGCTCCTCGACCACGTCCTGATCCCGGTAATTGATCACGAAGGAGGCGCCGGCGGCCGCCGCGAGCTGCGCCTTCTCCGCGCTGCTCACCGTGGCGATGATGCAGGCGTCGGCCCACCGGGCCAACTGGATCGCCGCGTTCCCCACCGCGCCCGCCCCGCCCTGCACCAGCACCGTGTGGTCGCTGAGCGCCCCGGCATGCAGCGAGTCCGGCATGTACTCGCCCGCGGTCAGGCAGCGGTGCGCGGTCAGGAACGGGATGCCCAGGCAGGCACCCAGGTCGAAGGAGGCGGCGCCGAGGGACACCGCCTGCCGGACCGGCACCACGGTGTACTCGGCCGCGGTGCCCCAGGGCCGCTGCCAGGAGGCCTCCCAGACCCAGACCCGCTCGCCGATCAGCCGCTGGTCGACCCCCTCGCCGACCGCCTCGACGACCCCGGCGCCGTCCTGCCCGGGGGTCTGCCAGCCGGCCGGCAGCGGCCACGACCGGCGCCCCTTCCAGTCGGTCGGGTTCACCCCCGAGACGGCCAGCCGGACCAGCACCTCACCCCGGCCCGGTTCCGGCACCGGCCGGTCCACCAGCTCCAGCACCGACGGGTCGCCGGTGCGCTCGTACACGATCGCCTTCATCGCCGTCTCCTCGCCTCGGACGCCCGGCGGGCCCGTGCCGGGCTGCCCTACCCGGGCCGATCCTGATCATTCCGATCCGGGCCGCCCCGGAAACCGTACAACCAGGTAGTCGGTGGCAGGAGGGGTGTCATGTGGGACGTACCGATGGTGGCTCCGACGCCGCCCACGACGGACGGCGCCGGCCCGCCCGGGGCCGAGGAGCCGGAACCGGCGCCGCCGCCCCCGGCGGGGCGGCGCTTCCTGCCCCGCTCCAGCCGGAGCCGGCGGATCTGACCTCCGAGCCTGGGAGCCGGTGCGGTTCAGCCGAGCCGGTCCACCACGTCCGGGGTGAGGGCGTGCACCGAGGGGAGCAGCACGGCGGCGAGCGCCGACGCGTCCGGGTCCAGCGGATACGACCCGTGCGGCACCGCCACCACCCGCATGCCGGCGGCGGCCGCGGAGCGTACCCCGTTGGAGGAGTCCTCGATCGCGACGCAGCGGGTCGGGTCGACGCCGAGCCGTTCCGCCACGGCGAGCCAGACGTCCGGCGCGGGCTTGCCCCGCGCGGTCTCCTCGGTGGACAGGGTCGCGCCGAACACGTCGGCGAGGCCGGTGGCGGCCAGCGCCGCCGCGATCAGCCGGGTCGGCGACGAGCTGGCCAGCCCCAGCGGCCACCGCGCGGCCATTCGGCGCACCACCGCGTCGGCGTCGTCGATCAGCGGTACACGTTCCGCGTACCGCCGGGTCATCTCCTCCACCACCTCGGTGGCGACCTGGCCGGCGCTCCGGTCGACGCCCAGCTCCCCGCTGAGGTATCCGGCCCACTCGCCGGTGCTCATCCCCATCAGCCGACGTTGGGTGTCCGGCTGCCAGGTGCCGCCGTGCGCGGCCACGTACGCCCGCCGGACCTCCTCCCAGACCGGCTCCGAGTCCACGATCACGCCGTCCAGGTCGAAGATCACCGCGTCCACCGCCATGGCCCCATCCTGCCGTGGTCGCCGGTGGCTCAACTCCGTTGGGTCGCCGGCAGGCCGATCGGGCTCTGCCGGGGAATGATCGTGCGGCACCGGCGGGCGATCGGTTCGAGCAACTCGCGCAGCCGCTCGGTGCGCTCGGCGCCGAGCGCCTCCCACGGGCCGGCGGCGGCCCGGTCGGTGGCCTCCTCGACCGCGCGGAACGTGCCGGTGCCGTGCTCGGTCGGGGCGTGGTCGGCGGTCAGCCAGCCGCGCGCCACCAGCCGCTCCTCGGCGGCCGTCCACTCCTCGTCGGTCCAGCCCCGGGCGAGCTGGTGGAACTCCCGGGACTGGTCGACCCGGCAGCGCCAGGCCAGCACCTCGACCGGGTCCAGCCCGGTGGTGACCAGCGCGGCGACGTGCCCGTCGCCCCGGTGCTCGCGCAGCGTGGTGGCGGCCTGCCAGAGCCGGGCCAGCGGGTATTCACCCGCCGGCAGGGCGGCGTTGACCGCGCCGAGCACCCGGCCGGCGGTCTCCACCCGGCCGGCGGCCTCCTCGAGCAGCTCGGCGGCCTCGACGAGGTGCGACTCGGGCAGCTCGTAGGTGAACTCGGCGAGCGCCTGCACCGCGCCGGTGAGCCGGGCGCGCAGCGCCTCCTCCGGGGTGGCCAGCCGCCAGACCGAGGGCAGCGCCCGGGCCACCATCCGGGGCGCGAAGCTGAAGAACGCGGCGATCACCGGCGGGGCGGAGGTCGGGCCGAGCGGGGCGGCCCGGCCGGCGAAGTAGCCCCGCCAGTAGCCGCGCAGCCCGACCGCCTCGTAGGCCGTCCGGGCCCGGGGGTGGAAGTAGGTGACGGCGTGCAGGGGCTCGAAGAGCGTCCACATCAACCGGGCGGTCCGCCCGGGGTCGTCCAGTGCCGGCACGTGCACCTCCGCACAGGAAAGGGTCACCGTGGCACGGACCGACCGCCCACGGTGACCCCGAACCTACTGGCAGTAGGTGATCGCCGGGAAGACCCCTGTGGGCTACTGCACGGCGAGCACGTCGACGACGAAGCGCAGCGGGCCGGACGGCGCGCCCGGGCGCTGCGGCTTGTCGCCGTACGCCAGGTCGGCCGGAATGTCGAGCTGCACCCGGCTGCCGACGGTCTGCCCCTCCATGCCCTGATCCCAGCCCGGGATGACGTTGCCCTGGCCGAGCACGAACGAGAACGGCTCCGAGCGCTTCCAGGAGGCGTCGAACTCCTCGCCGGACTTGTACGACACGCCCACGTAGTTCACCGTGATCTGCTGGCCGGGCTGGGCGGCCGGGCCGTTGCCCCGGATCAGCGGGACCGCCTTCAGGCCGCTCAGCGTGCCCTCGCCCTTGCCCGCCTGCGGCTTGGTGCAGAGCGCCCGGTCGGCGCCCTGGGGCAGGGTGGGGAAGCCGCCCGGGCAGCCGGCGGACGACGCGGCCGGCTTGGGGGCGTCGTCGTTGCCGCGAGTGGCCACGAAGACGCCCACAATCACCGCGATGACCGCCACGCCGGCGAGCGCGCCCAGCCACGCCTGCCGCCGCTTCTTCGCCTCGGCGGCCTTCTGGGCGGCCAGCTGCGCGGCCAGCCGGCGCTGCGCCTTCGTCTCCGGGCCCTGGCCCGGCGACCGGTTCTCCGTACGCTCGCTCACGTCCTGAACTCCCCTGCTGGTGTGGGTGACCGGCCCGGCGACCCGGTGCCGTGGCCAGCGCACACGGTACCCGGGTCGATGGCCGCCCCGGACCGGTCGCCCGGTCACTCTGTCCCGCGCTGCCGCGACGAGGCCCGTTCCTCCCGGTTCGGGCGGGTGCGCGGCCGGTCCCGGCGGTAGGTTCCACACCATGGCGATCCTCACCGACGAAGACCTGGCCCTGCTCTCCGAGCCCCAGCTCGCCCACGT
Source organism: Micromonospora sp. BS32 (assembly GCF_059089345.1). Lineage (NCBI taxonomy): Bacteria > Bacillati > Actinomycetota > Actinomycetes > Micromonosporales > Micromonosporaceae > Micromonospora > Micromonospora sp. BS32. The sequence continues at coordinate 387,064 of NZ_JBSSHR010000004.1, read as the reverse complement.
CGCGACCATCGAGCCCGACGGCACCCCGCACGTCACCCCGGTCTGGGTGGACACCGACGGCGAGCACATCGTGTTCAACACCGCCAAGGGGCGGCAGAAGTACAACAACATGGAGCGGAACCCGGTGGTCGCGGTCTCCGTGGTGGACAAGGCGGACGACTTCCGCACCCTCTGGATCAAGGGCACCGCCGAGTTCGTCACCGAGGGCGCCGACGCGCACATCGACCGGATGGCGAAGAAGTACCTCGGGCAGGACACCTACCCGTTCCGGCAGCCGGGCGAGGAGCGGGTGATCGTCCGGATCACCCCGACCCAGAAGCTCGGCCGGGGCTGAGCGGGCGGCGGGGCCCCCGGCGGCGACGACCGGGGCCCTGCCGTACTCAGGCGGTCTTGCGGGGCGCGGCCTTCTTCTCCGCCGCCTTCTTCGCGGGCGCCTTGGCGGCCTTCTTCTCCGCCGTCTTCTTCGCGGCGGCCTTCTTCGCCGGTTCCGCCTTCTTCGCGGCGGCCTTCTTCGCTGGCTCCGCCTTCTTGGCGGCGGCCTTCTTGGCCGGTGCCTTCGCCGCCTTCTGCGCCGACCGGGCCGCCGAGATCGGGGTCGGCTCGCCCGCCCCGCCGGACGGTTGCTCGCCCCGGGCCGTCCGGGCCCGCTCGACGGAGGCCTTCAGCGCGGCCATCAGGTCCACCGCGGCGGCCGGCGCGGCCTCCACCTCCTCCGGCTGGACCACCTCGCGCCCCTCGACCTTCGCGTCGATGACCTCCTGCAACGCGGCCCGGTAGTCGTCGGTGAAGGCGTCCGGCGCGAACTCGCCGGCCATCGAGTCGATCAGCGAGCTGGCCATCGCCAACTCCGGCGGGCGGACCTTCAGGTCCTCGTCCAGGAAGCCGAAGTCGGGGGTACGCACCTCGTCCGGCCAGAGCATCGTGTTGAGCAGCAGCACGCCCTCGCGGACCCGCAGGGTGGCGAGTTGTTCGCGCTGGCGCAGCGCCACCTTGACGATCGCCACCCGCTCCGAGTCGGCGAGCGCGTCGCGCAGCAGCACGTACGGCTTGGTCGCCGTCCCCTCCGGCTCCAGGAAGTACGCCTTGTTGTAGAGGATCGGGTCGACCTGCTCGGCCGGGACGAACTCCAGCACGTCGATCGCGCGTGAGCTGGTCAGCGGCAGGTCGGCGAAGTCCTCGTCGGTCAGGATGACCATCTCGCCGCCGCCGATGTCGTACCCCTTGGCGATGTCGTCGTAGGTGACCTCCTCGCCGCAGACCTGGCAGGTGCGCTTGTAGCGGATCCGACCACCGTCGGACCGGTGGACCTGATGGAAGCGGATGTCCTTCTCCTCGGTGGCCGAGTAGAGCTTCACCCCGATCGACACCAGCCCGAAGGACACCGCTCCCTTCCAGATCGCCCGCATGCCGCGCTCCTCTCCCCGGTTCTGCCCAGGATCGCAAAGGATCGAACGGCACGCACGCTCTTCGCCGCCCAACTACAGTCAGAAGGTGCCCGGCGCGCCGCTGAAGCCGATGCTCGCGATGACCGGGCAACTCCCGGTGGGTGCCGGCTGGGCGTACGAGTTCAAGTGGGACGGGGTCCGCGCGCTCGCCGACATCACCCCCACCGCCACCCGGCAACACCTGTACGCCCGCTCCGGCGTGGAGATCACCGCCGCGTACCCGGAACTGATCCCGCTGGCCGAGCAGGTCGACGACGCCCTGCTCGACGGCGAGGTGGTACTGCTGAACCAGACCGGGCAGCCCTCGTTCACCGCGCTCGCCGAACGGATGCACGTGCGGGACCGGGCGAAGGCGGCCCGGCTGGCGGCGACCGTCCCGGTCACGTACATGATCTTCGACCTGTTGCGGCTGCGCGGCGAGGACCTGACCGGCCGTCCCTGGCACGAGCGGCGGGCGGCGCTGGAGGCGCTCGGGCTGGGGGCCGCGCGCTGGGCCGTCCCACCGACCTTCACGGACGGCCCCGCCACCTACGAGGCGGCCGGCGAGCACGGGCTCGAAGGGGTGATGGCCAAGCGGGTCGACGCGGCCTACCGGGCCGGCGTGCGCTCGCCGGACTGGGTGAAGGTCAAGCTGGAGGTCACCGGCGACTTCGTGGTCGGCGGGTGGCGACCGGGCGCCCGGAAGATCGGCGGCCTGCTGGTCGGGGTGCCCGGGCCGGACGGGCGGCTGATCTACCGGGGTCGGGTCGGCGGCGGGATCGGCGCGGCCATCGAGCGGGAGCTGCTGCGCGAGTTGGAGCCGCTCAGGTCGGGGACCTCGCCTTTCTCCGGCGACGTGCCGCGCGAGGATGCCCGCGGCGCGATCTGGGTAACACCCCAGGTCGTGGTGGAGGTGAAGTACGGCCAGCGCACCCCGGACGGGCGGCTGCGGTTCCCCCGCATCCTGCGCCTGCGCCCCGACAAGCCACCGGAGGAGGTCGACGATGCCGGCTGAACGGCTCAAGGTGGACGTCGAGGGTCGGCCGCTCGAGCTGTCCAACCTGGACAAGGTGCTCTTCCCCGAGGCCGGGTTCACCAAGGGCGAGGTGATCGACTACTACACCCGGATCGCCCCCGTGCTCCTGCCGCACCTGGCCGACCGGCCGCTCACCCGGATCCGCTTCCCCAACGGCGTCACCGGCGGCTCCTTCTTCGAGAAGAACGCCCCGGCCGCCACCCCCGAATGGGTACGCACCGAGACGCTGCCGGCGCCCGGGTCGAGCAAGGGCCGGGAGACCATCGACTACGTGGTCGCCGACGACCTGCCGACCCTGGTCTGGCTGGCCAACCTCGCCGCCCTGGAGCTGCACACGCCGCAGTGGCGGGTCGGCGAACACCCCGACATGATGGTCGTCGACCTGGACCCGGGCGCCCCGGCGGCGCTGCGACAGTGCTGCCAGGTGGCCCTGCTGATGCGCGACCGGCTGGCCCTCGACGGGGTGGACTCCTATCCGAAGACGTCGGGCAAGAAGGGCATGCAGCTCTGCTGCCCGATCAGCGCCACCCAGTCCTCCGATCTTGTTTCTGATTACGCCAGGCGGATCGCCCAGGAGTTGGAGAAGGCGCATCCCAAGCTGATCGTGTCGAAGATGGCCAAGAACCTGCGGCCCGGCAAGGTCTTCATCGACTGGAGCCAGAACAACGCGGCCAAGACCACGGTCGCGCCGTACTCGCTGCGGGCCCAGTCGGTGCCGTCGGTATCGACGCCGCTGACCTGGGACGAGGTCGAGGCCGGCGCGGCCGGGAAGCGGCCCTCGGCGAAGCCGTACACCGCCGACGAGGTGCTCAAGCGGGTCGCGAAGCAGGGCGACCTGCTCGCCCCCCTGCTCGAGGGCGGCCCCGAACTACCCGTGTGATCACCGCTCACCCCGCAGCCTCGGCGGCCTCCCTTGATCGTTTGCGGCTGGGCCGTTGTTCCGTCGGCGTGTCGAGTGGCTGAGTCACAAACGATCATGGAGGGGACCGGGTGGCGGCCTGCTCGGGTGGGGCCGGGGCGGGCGTTAGGGTGGGGCGATCCGGAGTGAGGAGCGCCAGATGGACGTGTCCACCGCCCTGCCCGTCCTCGGCGGCGTCGACCGGCTCCACGAGGCTCAGCGGCCGTTGCTGACCTATCTCGACGGCGCGACCGGCGAGCGGACCGCGCTGTTCGCGCACCAGCTCGGTGACTGGGCGGCGCGCAGCGCGGGGCTGCTGCGCGACGGCTGCGGGCTGGGCCCGGGCAGCCGGGTCGCGGTGCTGCTGCCGCCGCACTGGCGTACCGCGGCGGTGCTGCTCGGGGCCTGGTCGGTCGGGCTGGCGGTGTCGTTCCGACCCCGGGCCACCGCCGGGCTGCCGGTTCTCGAACCCGGCGGCGACCTGCCATACGACGCGGTCTTCGTGACCCCGGAGCGGCTCGACGACTGGCTGGAGGACGTGCCCGACGGGACGCACCGCTACCTCGTCGGCACCGCGCCGGGGTCGCTGACCGACGTGCCGGTGGGCTGGCTCGACTGGTCCGCCGAGGTGCTCCGACACCCGGCCACCTCACCCGACCACCACGCCGTCCACGCCTCCGACCCGGCCAGCCCGGACGGCACCAGCTACGGCGCGTGGGGCGCGCTGGCGCACGAGATCGCAGCCCAGCTCGGCCTGCGGGCCGGCGACACCCTCCTGGTCGACGCCGCCGAGCACGAGCAGCCGCTGAAGTGGCTGCTCGCCCCGCTCTCCGTCGGCGCGTCCGTGGTCATCCACGCCAACCTGGACACCGACCGTCTCGCCGCCGAGCGGGTCAGCCACGTGCTCTGAGCCCCGGCTCGTCGTCGACCGTGTCGGCTACGGTCACGCGCGGCGTACGTTCATGACCATCACCGGATACGGCCCGGCGGGCATTCCGGCCGTGGCCTGGTCGGCGGGGATCACGTTGTCCATCCGCATCCGCAGGGTCGCGGTGTCGGTGGCATCGAACCCGATCCGCCAGCCCCAACCGCCGCCGTAGTCGCCCTCGAACTCGAAGGTTCCGACCGATCCTGATCGTCCGGGCAAGGACATCGGCACCGGCTTCTGATGCCAGGAGTCGCCCCATACGGCCACGAGCGAGCCGTCCTCGCCGGCAGAGCCGATGACGAGCAGGCCGTCCTGGGGTCCGTCGTCGGGGTGCCCCCAGGAGTAGGCAACCGAGGTCAGGTGATCGCCGGCCGCCATCGTCACGGTCATCGTGGCGGGCAACTCGGCGAGCGGGTGCTCGGGCATGAGCCGGAAGCCGTTGGTGCCGGCCCAGGACCCGGCGAAGTCGGAGAGGATCATTCATCGACCGTAGGCTGCCGCGGCCGAGCAGGGCACCCTTGTCCTTCCGGCCGCCACGGGAGTGTCGGCGGGCGGATCGGCGGCGGTCCTTGTGGTCCGGCAATCGTTTCCGCTCGTGGTCTGTTGTTAACGCCGTTGACGTGTTGTTATGTCGGAACGACGATGTCGGTCCCGTATCCCGGTGACCCTTCGTCCCTGCCGCTGACGTGGCTCATCCCCCGTATGTGAAAGGGCAACGATGCGCAGAAGAAGATCGGCTTTCCAACTGGCGGTCCTGACCGCCACCGCCGCCACCTTCCTGGGTGCCGGCGGGGCTTCCGGGGCGGTCGCCTCAGCGGCGCCCGCGACCGCCTCCCCGGGTGCCGCGGCCTGTGCGCCCGGAGCTGAGGCGCAGAGCGCGGCCCGGGTGGCCGAGGGCGCTACCGCCCAGGAGCCGGAGCTGTACTCGAAGAACGAGGCGAACGCCTACGGCGTGATCAAGGATTCGCCGCGCCTGGCCAACGGCAGCGTCACCATTCCGACGGTCTTCCACATGGTCTCCGACCACACCCTCACCGCCGCTGAGACGACCAGGTGGAACACCCTGATCGCCAACCAGATGACGGTGCTCAACGACTCGTTCGGGGGCAGCACGGCGGCGGACGCCGCCGACACCCCGTTCCGGTTCAACCTGGTCGACACGACCTGGACGGTGAACAGCGACTGGTACACGGTCGTGCCGGGCAAGAACGAGCGGGACATGAAGCAGGCGCTGTACACCGGCGACTCCCGCACCCTGAACGTGTACGCGGCCGACATCGGCGGCGGGCTCCTCGGCTGGGCGTACTTCCCGAAGGGTTACAACAACGGCCGGGACTACATCGACGGCGTGGTGATGCTCGACGAGTCGATGCCGGGCGGCACCGCGGGCAAGTACGCCCTGGGTGACACGCTGACGCACGAGGTCGGGCACTGGCTGATGCTGGAGCACACCTTCGCGCACGGCTGCGCCGCCTCCGGCGACTACGTCGAGGACACCCCGCGCGAAGCGCACCCGCAGTTCAACTGCCCGGTGGGCGCGGACACCTGCACCGCACCCGGGCTGGACCCGATCCACAACTTCATGGACTACTCGCAGGACTCCTGCATGGACATGTTCACCGCCGGTCAGGCGGACCGGATGAGCGACGCCTGGCTGGCCTTCCGCGCCGGCGGCGTCGGCTAATCAGCTCGGCACGTGAAGGGGTCGACGGGCCGCGCGAGCGGCTCGTCGGCCCCTTCACGGTTGGGGCTGCCGCCCTCACTGAAAGAGCCTGCCGGGCCTTCGGGAGCGGCTCGGCTTGGTGATCAGGGAATCCCTGCGCCTTCGGCGCACCATGATGGTGTTCGCCTTGTTCTTCAAGCCCTTGAGAATTCGGTCCTTCATCGCATGCCTCTCTGCTCCCGGCCTGGTCATTCGCGTGTCGCAGCCCGCGTACCCGATGGGGCAGCAGTCATTCACCAGCGTCGGCCGCTGACGGACATGACCGGTGCCGTCGAGGTCGGGCACCCGATCGCCTTCAGCGGCGGCTGAGCCACGGCGTGCGCCGCGCGCAGCGTGAGGTGTGGTCCACCGGCAGCGCACACCGCCCGCCGCCGTCGGGCAGCGGCCGATCGCAGAAGACCCAATGGCGTACGCCCTGCTGGTCCTCGGCCGAGACGGTGACCCCGCCCGGCTCGACGCGGGCGCTGAGCCGGGCCAGCACCCGCGCGGCGGTCCGGGCGAAGATCCGGGCGCGAAGCAGGTCGGGTGCGGTGAGCGGCAGGTGGATCACCCAACGGTCGCTCATCGGTAGCTCTGCGCCGACTGGGCAGTCTGCCAGGCGCGCAGCGCGTTCTTGATCCGTACGTTCTCCTCCTGCACCGCGACCAGGGCGGTCTGCGCGACGGTGAGTTCGTCGGCCACCCGGTGCAGGAAGGCGCGGATCTCGACGGGGTCGAGGCCGCGCCGGCGGACGTTGAAGCACCGGTCACGGATCTGCCAGGGGCGCAGCGGGTGCCTGGCTTCTGCCATCGGTTGTCTCTCCTCGCGTCGGCTCGCCAGCCGGCGGATCAGGTTGCGCACGTGGTGACCGCCCTTCGTCGGATCGCGTCGAGGTGGAGGGGGCGGCCTCCGCCGGTCCCGGTCGGCGGAGACCGCCCCGCCCTGCCACCGCAGCCTCGATCGGCGGTACGGCAGCAGAGCCGCTTTTCGGTTCCTGAACTGGTTGTTGAGGTGCTGACACGGCTGACGGGGGAGCCAGCCGTGCCAGCGGTGGTGGATGCCCAACCGGGAGGGCCGGCTGCCTACCAGGCGATCCGATCTCGGGTGTCCGGAAGTCAACCTACAATGCAAAGCATACTAAGTGCAAGAACCAATCATGCTAAGCAGGCGAAGTCTTGGCCGACGGAGTGTTGGCGTGGGAGGATCTTGGGGCCTACCAGGAGTTGCCATGCCCCGAATCTCAGACCGCCAGCGCATTGCCCAGGACATCCGCGACAAGATCGCGTCGGGCGAGTACGGCCCCGGCGCGAAGCTGCCTTCACTGCGTGAGATGTCTGCGCATTACAGCGTCTCGGCCGAGCCCGTTCGGTCCGCTCTGCTGATCTTGCAAGCGGAGGGCTTGGTCGAAGGCCATCAAGGCAAGGGCGTGTACGTGACCGGGGCTTGATCAGCGGCTGACTAATTGTGTTGGACCTTCGAGAACACCAGGGTCGGATCTCACCCGAGCGGAACGCGTCGAAGAGCCGTTCCCTTGTTGGTGGGGGCCCTGCATGAGCGGGCCGGCAAAATCTTGTGCCTATGGTACCGCTCGCAGTACCATCCAACTGTGCCGTCCATAGCCAAGCTCGTTGAAACGATGCGAAAGAACCAGCAGAACATCGCCTACAACGATCTCTACGGCGTGTGCGAGCACTACTTCGGGAAGCCCCGGCAGGCCGGCACCTCACACGCAGTGTTCAAGATGCCCTGGGCGGGCGACCCCCGCGTCAACATCCAGAACGACAAAGGCAAGGCCAAGCCATATCAGGTGCGGCAGGTACTCAAGGCGATCGACAAGAAGGAGGCCATGTGATGCAGCCCGACGCCCGTTCCGAGATCACCCACTACACCTACCGCGTCACCTGGTCCGCCGAGGATCGCGAGTTCGTCGCCACCTGCGCCGAGTTCCCATCGCTGTCGTGGCTCGCGTCGTCGCAGATCGAAGCCCTTCAAGGGCTCCAGGATCTACTGCGTGAGGTGATCGCGGACATGGAGGAGCAGGGCGAGCCGGTGCCGCTGCCGTTCGCTGAGCGTAGCTACTCCGGCAAGTTCAACCTCCGCGTCGGAGAGAGCCTGCACCGCGAGCTCGCCATCCACGCCGCCGAGGATGGCATGAGCCTCAACCAGTACGTCCTGCGGAAGCTCGCCGCCTGATCACCACGGGTCAGTCGACCGTGGGCAGCTTCGCCGCAGCACGTCGTCCGCGCTGAAAACGTCGCCTTCCCGGCCGTCCTCCCGTACCAATGTCGCCGTCAGCCCCAGCCAGCGGCGGGCCTGGAGGCCCGCGGTGAAGAGGGGGTTGGTTGAAGGTCATCAAGGCAATCGCCCGGCCCAGGATCGGATGACCCCGGGCCGGGCCGGATTCGTCTGCGCGTCAGTCGAACGCGGCGGCGAACATGCCGGGCTGGTAGGAGCCGCCCCGCTGGTGCACGATCACCGCGAGCCGGTTGGCGGCGTTGATCAGGGCGACCAGGGAGATCAGCGCGGCGATCTGGTCGTCGTCGTAGTGCTTGCGGACCTGGGCCCAGGTCTCGTCGGACACGCCCTGGTGGGCGTCGGCAAGCCGGGTGCCCTCTTCGGCGAGCGCCAGCGCGGCCTGCTCGGCCTCGGTGAAGACGGTGGACTCGCGCCAGGCGGCGACGAGATGCAGCCGAGCCGGGGTTTCGCCGGAGGCCTCAGCCTCCTTGGTGTGCATGTCGATGCACCAACCGCAGCCGTTGATCTGGCTGGCCCGCAGCGACACCAGCTCCTGCGTGGCCTTCGGCAGCGGCGACTGCTGGATCACCATGCCGGCGTTGGCGAACCGCTTGAAGAACTTCATGGCGATCTCGTTGTCGAACATGTTGAATCGGGCGTCCATGGTTCCGTCCTTCACTCGTGGTGTTCGGTGGACGAACACGAGATGCCGGCGAGCAGAGCCCTGTGACGGCGCGGCCGGGTGACGACTACCACTCTCCGGAGGTGTCACAGAACGGCCGGGTCCGGCATCTGGTGGGTGACGCAGTCGAGAGCGAACAGGAGTCACCGATGGTGGGCACGCCGCAGACCGCACCGGACAACCGCCCGGATCCCGCCACCGAGACGTTCCTCGCCCATCGCAACCTGCTCTTCACCGTCGCGTACGAGATGCTCGGCTCGGCCGTCGACGCGGAGGACGTCCTGCAGGAGACCTGGTTGCGGTGGGCGGGCGTCGACCTCGGCACGGTGCGGGATCAGCGCGCCTACCTGGTCCGGATCACCACCCGCCAGGCGCTCACCCGGCTGCGTACGCTCGGCCGCCGCAAGGAGTCCTACGTCGGCTCCTGGCTGCCCGAGCCGCTGCTCACCGCGCCCGACGTGGCCGAGGACGTCGCGTTGGCCGACAGCGTCTCGATGGCGATGCTGCTGGTGCTGGAGACGCTCACGCCGACCGAACGCGCGGTGTTCGTGCTGCGCGAGGTGTTCGACATCGGGTACGACGAGATCGCCGAAGCCGTCGACAAGAGCCCGGCCGCGGTCCGTCAGATCGCCCACCGGGCCCGGGCGCACGTCGCGGCGCGCCGGCCACGCCAGGTCGTCTCAGCGACCGAAACCCGGTACGCGCTCGACGCGTTCCAACGGGCGGTCGAAACCGGCGACCTGCAGAGCCTGCTCGACATCCTCGCGCCGGAGGTCGTCCTTCTCGGCGACGGTGGCGGAGTCAAGCAGGCCGTCCCGCGGCCCATCGTGGGATCCGACAAGGTCGCCCGCCTGCTGGCCGGCGGCTGGGGCAAGATCGCGGACAGCACGTCGTGGCGGGCGGCGCAGGTCAACGGCTACCCGGCGTTGATCGTCCGACTCGACGGCGAGCTCGACACCGTCCTGGCCGTGCGCATCGACGACGGCCTCATCACCGGCCTCTACGCCGTGCGCAATCCCGAGAAGCTGTCGCACATGGAGCGGGAGACCATCCTGAGCCGCTGAGCGGGGACGAGTGGCCGGCTGATTCGTTGACGACATCAAGTTGGTAGCGAGCGAAACAGACCTCCGCTCCCCGCGACATCGCACCGGAGCCCGACCGACCGCCTTGGCCGCGCGGCCCGCCCGCGCCGGGCCGCACGTCAGTCGACCGTCGGCAGCTTCGGCGCCGGGGCCTGTGTCGAAGCTGGCGACGGTCTACGCCCGGTACATCCCGCCGTCGCATCCTGGTGCTCAGGTCACTGGTTGGATCCTGGGGAAGTGCGGGCAGCGGGACGCTCGCTGTAGACCAGTGCGGCCGCAATAAGTGCGGGCACGAAGGATGCCGCCAGCCCGATCCCGCCCAGTTCGGTCCATGCTGGATGTATTCGACCGAATGCTAACGGCAGTTCCTCGTCAAGCGCTGTTGGCTCGTCGGCCAGCCATAGCCACCATCCAGCGCCACAGCAGCAAAGCACGCTGAGCAGGGTCGTGGCGACGGTGACCATTCGCGAGCTCTTTTGACCAGTCCGAACCCAGAAAGCGACGGCGAGCAGTGCGGGCGCGAAGAGAAGCGCGTACCACAGGGTGAGCCGCACCTCGAAATGGAAGTAGGACGCCTTGAGTGCGACCGACCCGCTGTCGGTCGGAACGCTGGAGCGACCCGCTGCATCGGTCACGGCCGCGTCGATGCCTTTTCGGGCATATGCGGCGGAGATCGCCGCAAATATCAGCAACGACGCCTGAAGGATCAAGAACGCACTTGCGATCCTGACTACCAGCGAAGCACGTTGAGGCGGCAGCCCACCGGACGAGTTCGTGCTAGCTGGCACCACGAGGTGATGCTAAGCGGTGATCAAAGGCGGTGGGGGCGGGGCGGGCCGGCTGATTCGTTGGCGTCATCAAGTTCGTAGCGTGCGAAACAGACGCCCGCTCCTCGCGACACCGCCCGCAGCCCGGTGGGGCCGCGCGCTCAGTCGACCGTCGGCAGCTTCGGCCCGAGCACGTCGTCGGCATCGATGATGGTGTACGCGTACCCCTGCTCCGCGAGGAACCGCTGCCGGTGCGCCGCGTACTCGGTGTCGATCGTGTCCCGGGACACCACCGTGTAGAAGTGCGCCTGCCGCTTGTCGGCCTTCGGCCGTAGCACCCGGCCCAGCCGCTGCGCCTCCTCCTGCCGCGACCCGAAGGTGCCCGACACCTGGATCGCCACCGCCGCCTCGGGCAGGTCGATGGAGAAGTTGCCGACCTTGGAGAGGACCAGGGTGCGCAGCTCGCCCGAGCGGAACGCGTCGAAGAGCCGCTCCCGCTCCTTGTTGGTGGTCGAGCCCTGCACGATCGGCGCGTCGAGGTACTCGCCGAGCTGGTGCAGTTGGTCGATGTAGGCCCCGATCACCAGCACCTGGTCGTCCGGGTGCCGGTCGACCAGCGCCTTGATCACCGGCAGCTTCGTCCGGGCGGTCGCCGCCATCCGGTAGCGCTCCTCGGCCTCCGCCGTCGCGTAGGACATCCGCTCGGCGTCGGTCAGCGTCACCCGTACCTCGGTGCACTCGGCCGGGGCGATCCAGCCCTGCGACTCGATGTCCTTCCACGGCGCGTCGTACCGCTTGGGGCCGATCAGGCTGAACACGTCGCCCTCCCGACCGTCCTCCCGTACCAATGTCGCCGTCAGCCCCAGCCGGCGGCGGGCCTGGAGGTCCGCGGTGAACCGGAAGATCGGCGCGGGCAGCAGGTGCACCTCGTCGTAGACGACCAGGCCCCAGTCGCGGGCGCCGAACAGGTCCAGGTGGGTGAACGCGCCGCCGCGCCGCGAGGTGAGCACCTGGTACGTGGCGATGGTGACCGGGCGGATCTCCTTGCGCTCGCCCGAGTACTCGCCGATCTCCTCCTCGGTCAGCGAGGTGCGGGCGATCAGCTCCCGCTTCCACTGCCGGCCGGCGACCGTGTTGGTGACCAGGATCAGCGTGGTCGCCTTCGCCTCGGCCATCGCCGCCGCGCCGACCAGCGTCTTGCCGGCGCCGCAGGGGAGCACCACCACGCCCGACCCGCCGGCCCAGAACGCCTCCACGGCCTCCCGCTGGTACGACCGCAGCGTCCACGGCTTGCGGCCGTCCTTGCCCGCCTCGGCCAGCTCGATGTGGTGCGCCTCGCCGTCGACGTACCCGGCCAGGTCCTCGGCCGGCCAGCCGAGCTTGAGCAGCGCCTGCTTGAGCCGGCCCCGCTCGGAGGGGTGCACCTGGATGGTGTCGTCGTCGATCTTGTTGCCGAGCATGCCGGCGAGCTTCTTGCTCTTGGCGACCTCGATCAGGACCAGCCGGTCCAGCGCCCGCAGCACCAGGCCGTGCACCGGGTCGTTGGCGAGCTGAAGCCGGCCGTACCGGTCCATCGTCTCGGCCACGTCGACCAGCAGCGCGTGCGGGACGGGGTAGCGGGAGTACTTGAGCAGGGCGTCCACCACGGCCTCGGCGTCGTGGCCGGCGGCTCGGGCGTTCCACAGCCCCAGCGGGGTGAGCCGGTAGGTGTGCACGTGCTCCGGGGAGCGTTCCAGCTCGGCGAAGGGGGCGATGGCCATCCGGCAGGCCTGCGCGTCGGGGTGGTCGATCTCCAGCAGCAGGGTCTTGTCGGACTGCACGATCAGTGGTCCACCACTCACGCCAGCGTCCTCTCCCGAAGGTCGGATCGTCGGCCACCTCGTGCGACACCCGCCGCAGGCCGACCATCCAGTGTTGCACGCGCCCGGGTGACGGCAAGAAAACTGCTCATCCGACGCAACCGCCCCGGTACCGGAAACGTCTATCAATAGGACGGACGACCCGGGAGGCCCCATGCGCACCATCAGTTTCGCCACCCGGATCGCCGCCCTGGCTGTGGTCACGCTGGTCGGCGCCGTTGGGTGCGCGTTCGATCCGCAGGCCGACCCGGGTGGCACTGGAGGAGGGCTCGCCCCGGTCGGCAGTGCGGGAAAGGTAACGGGGGCGAGCGGTACCCCCCGGCCCGACCAGCGGGCCCTGTCCAGTCCCACCCCGGCGGCCCGGCCCACGACCAGGGCACCGAAGCCGCAGGTGACGGCCACGCCGACGAGATCGGCGACCGCCTCCCCCTCCGCGACCGCGACGCACCGGCCCACGCCGTCGCCGTCCGCGTCGCGCACGACCTGCCCGCAGGGCGAGCGCCAGCGCGACGTCGAGGCGTACCTCGCCGAGCTGGGCGGCTTCGGCAAGGTCACCGTCGACGGCAGGCAGTCGGACGCCGACTGCGCCGCGATCAAGAAGTTCCAGCAGCGGTACGACATCCGCCCCGCCGCCGGCCGCGCCGGCCCGCTCACCTACGAGGTGGCGAAGCGGCTGGCCACCACGGACGTGCAGCGCTGCCACGCCGGCTCGGGCACCACCTTCTGCGTCGACCTGACCCGGCAGACGACCTGGGTGATGCGCAACGGCAAGCTCGTCGCCGGCCCGACCGTCACCCGCACCGGGATGGCGGGCTACGCCACCCCCGCCGGCAGCTACACGATCTTCAACCGGGACCTGAAGGAGTGGTCCGACCCGTACGACGTCTGGCTGCCGTACTGGCAGCAGTTCAACGGCGGGATGGGCTTCCACGAGACCACCACGTACCTGCACAACTCCGCGATCGGGTCGCACGGCTGCGTCAACCTGCTGCCCACCGACGCGGTGCGCTGGTGGGAGCTGGGCCGGGTGGGCGCCACCGTCACGCTCGTCGGGCGCCGCCCCGGCACCTGAGTCGCCGGGGATCAGGGTTTTCGCCCCTGTCCGGGCCGGCCGCCGGGTGCCACTCTGGAGGCAGAGCCGGACGGGGCGGGAGGGCTGGCATGACCGTCGACCGCGAAGTGATCGCCGACGACGCGCTACCCCGGGGGCGGGTGACCCCGCCCGACGAGGTCTCCACGGCCACGGTGGTCGGCTACTCCGTCGCCGGAGCCGCCGTCGTCGGCTGGTTCCTCTTCGGCTGGCTGGTGCAGAAACAGGGCTTCGTCGCCTCGGTCGGTGAGGCCGCCGGTGCCGGCTCCGCGCTCCTGCTGAGCGTGGCGGTGGTCGGCACCGTACGCCGCAGCCGCCGCTGACTCCTCATTCCTCCCGCACCGCCGCGGTGATCCGGTGCAGGGCGAAGGTGTGCAGCATCTCCGTCCGGTCGTCCTCGGCGCGCAGGTAGCCCGCGCCGATCGAGACCGGCCGGACCAGCCTCGACATCGTCGCCCCGTGCGCGTCGACGTAGCCCACCCAGACCAGCGCCTTGTCCCTGACGGCCTGCTGGAGCACGGCGAGGGCCTCCCCGTGGCCGTGCGCCGGCACCGGACCCGCCCCGGCCCGGGCCGCGCCACCGCGGACCACCGCGGGGGCCCGCCGAGCGGCCCGCGCCGCCGCCTCGCCCCGCCGGATCTGCTCCACCACACCGAGCAGCCGCGGCATCGGCAGCTTCGGCGTGGCCAGCGGGTCGACCGCGCGGGTGGTCACCGGCACCCGGGCGGGGGCCCGCCGGGTCTTCGGCCGGGCCAGCACCGCCGCGCCGCTGGCGTCCTCCGGCACCGGGGCGTACCCGGCGTCGCGGAGCGCCAGCAGCATCCGCTGCACCTGGTACGGGGTGGAGAGCACCGTCGGGGCCAGCCGGCGGAACGCCAGCGGCTCCAGCCGCCGGTCCGCTAGCACCTCGGCGAGCAGCGCCTCGTCGTCGCTGCGCACGTACCCGCCGGCGGAGCCGACGCGCAGCCCGCCGTGCTTGCGCGCCACGTCGTCCACCAGATAGGTCAGCCCCTGCGGCACCGGGGTCCGGGACCGACGGCGGAAGAGCTCGTGCAGGTCGTCGGCGGTGTACCCGGCGTCCAGGGCGCGCCGCACGCTGCCCGTGCTGACCCGGTGCACGCTGGCGCCGCCGGCCGACTCGTGCTCGGCCACCACGTCCAGTTCGGCGGCGAGCGTCGGGTCGGGCGGGCCGGGCACCACCACGCTCAGGTCGGCCTGCACCAGGAAGTGGTCCACCGGGGCGGGGAGCAGCGAGTCCAGCGCCCGCATCGCGCTGGACGGGTCGCCGCTCTCGGTGTCCGCGCGCAGCCCCAGCGGGTCGTCCGCGCCCCGCTCGTCGGCGTCGGTGACGTCGGCCAGCAGCAGCCGCCCGTACGAGGTGAGCGCCCCCAGCCCGGTCACGCCGAGCTGGGCCGCCTCGGTCAGCACCTCCCGGTGCGCGGTCTCCCGCCCCCGGCTGCGCCGCGGCGCCCGCCAGTCGAGCAGCTCCAGCACCTCCTCCGGGGTCGGCGCGGTGGCCGGTTCCAGGTCGGCCAGCACCCCGAGCACCGCCCGGCGGGCGGCCGGCGCGCCGGCCCGTTCCGCCTCGGCGGAGAGCACGCTGATCGGCCGGTCCCGGTCGTCACGCTGGCCGACCAGGCCCACCTGCCGGCTCATGGTCAGCCAGGCCCGGGCGAGCTGCTCCCAGCGGTGGGCCAGCGACATCGCCCGCCACACCTCGTACCCGCCGGTGGGGAGCACCTGCTGGTCGGCGCCGTACCGGGCGGTGGTGGCCCCGGGCAGGTCCAGCTCGCCGACCAGCCCCGCCGCGTACGCCACCTCGAAGATCAGCGCGGTGGTCGACTCGTCCAGCCCGAGCGTGCGGGCCAGCCGGCGCAGGTCGCGTACCCCGACGCCGCCCGAGCGCAGCACCGGCGCCGGCTCGGCGGCCAGGCTCTCCAGCAGCGCCTCGGTGTGCCGTACCAGCTCCATGGTCTGCCCGGCCCCGGCGGAGTCGACGGCCTTCGGCTCGCGCGGCGCGGCGGCCACCGACGGTGGGCTGGTGCGCAGCGGGCCGAGCGGGCCGGTGTCCCGACGCAGCAGCAGCCCGACCTCGCGGGGCAGCTCCACCGTGCTGGCGGAGACCGGCACCAGCAGCCGCGCCTCGACCAGCCAGCGCACCGGCGAACCGGTCGGCGCGCCACCGTTGGTGGCGTCCGGGGGGAGGTCGTCCTCCGCGCCGGTCGCGGGGGCCCGCAGCGCGCCCGGGGGGATGCTGCCGACCGGCGGGCCGGCCGCGAGCCGGTCCAGGATCGCCCGGGCCGAGGGGGGAGCGGCGAGCAGCGCCCGGCGCAGCTTCGCCGGGTCCGCGCAGACCGCGGCCGTCCGCGGGTCCAGGTCGGCCGCGGGCCGGCCCAGCCCCGCCGGGTACGGGGCGAGCTCGTCCACGCTGCCCACGACGCGCAGGGCGTGCTCCGGGCCGTACAGCAGGAAGAGCGCGCGCAGCTTGTCGACCGCGGCCTGGATGGTGGTCGGGGCGGGCGGGTGCGGCCCGGCGGTGGCCGTGGCGAGCACCGCGTCGGTGGAGGTGGTGCCCTCCTCGGGGTGCCGGGTGAGCCGGGCGGCGTCGAGGATCTGGAGGGTGAACTGGTCCAGCCCGTCCAGCGCGCGGGCCACCGACACCCGCGACTCGGCCCGGAGGGCGAGCGCGGACACGTCGGCGGGCACCGGCACGACGAGGTCGGGCCGCAGTTGCAGCAGGGCGGCGAGCGACTCGTCGGGCAGGGCGCGCAGGTGGTCGGCGAGTGAGGTGGTCATCGTCGTTCCACGCTAGCCCGGTCCGGGGCGTTCCCGCCCCTCGGACGTCCGGCTCGGCCGGGGTTGGCCGGGTACGTTCTCAGGATGCCCGCGCTGATGGTCGGATTCGACCTCGATATGACCCTGGTCGACTCGCGTCCCGGTATCGCCGCCTGCTACCGGGCGTTGACCGCCCTGACCGGCGTGCCGGTGGACGCCGACCTGGTGGTCTCCCGGTTGGGGCCGCCGCTGCGCACCGAGATCGCGCACTGGTTCCCGCCGGAGCGGGTCGAGGAGACGGTGACGATCTTCCGGGAGCTCTACCCGGCGTACGCGATCACCCCGACGGTGCCGCTACCCGGCGCGCGCGAGGCGGTCGACGCGGTGCACGCCCTGGGCGGCCGGGTGATGGTGGTGACCTCGAAGCTCGGCCGGCTGGCCCGGCTGCACCTGGACCATCTCGGGCTGGCCGTCGACGAGCTGGTCGGCGACCTGTTCGCCGAGGAGAAGGCGACCGCACTGCGCGAGCACGGCGCGGGCCTGTACGTCGGCGACCACGTGGCGGACATGGTGGCGGCGCAGGCGGCCGGGATCCCGGGCCTCGGGGTGGCCACCGGGCCGTGCACGACCGACGAGCTGCGGGCAGCCGGGGCGGAGCTGGTGCTCGGCGACCTCACCGGATTCTCGGCGGCGCTGGACCGGATCACCGGGCTAGCCTTGGAGCAGTAGACGTCTCAAGTGAAGCAGGGGTTCCAAAGGTGCCGACGGGTCGAGTGAAGTGGTATGACGCGGCCAAGGGATACGGCTTTGTCACCAGCGACGAGGGTGGCGACGTGTTTCTGCCCAAGGGCGCGCTGCCGACGGGTGTCACCGACCTCAAGGGTGGTCAGCGGGTCGACTTCAGCGTGGTGGACAGCCGCCGCGGCGCCCAGGCGATGGGGGTCAAGGTGCTGGACGCCCCGCCGTCGATGGCGGAGCTGCGCCGGCGGCCGGCCGAGGAGCTGCACGGCCTGGTCGAGGACATGATCAAGGTGCTGGAGGCGAAGGTCCAGCCCGACCTGCGCCGGGGCCGCTTCCCGGATCGGAAGACCGCGCAGAAGATCGCTCAGCTGGTCCACGCGGTGGCGCGCGAGCTGGAGGTCTGAGGGCTGGAGACCCGAGGTACGAGCCCGGCGTCGGCGGCCCGGCCGAGCAGCGCGTCCACCGCGGCGAAGCCCGCGTCCCCGAGGTCGGCGGTGAAGTCGTTGACGTAGAGGGCGATGTGCCGGTCCACCACGTCGGGCTCCATCTCCTGGGCGTGCGCGAGCACGTAGTCGCGGCTCGCCGCCGGGTCCGCCCACGCCTGCCGGACGGACTCGCGGATCCAGCCGGCGGCCTGGACCGGGTCGACGGCGCCCTTGCGGGCCAGGATCGCGCCGAGCGGGATCGGGAGACCGGTGGCGGCCTCCCACCACTCGCCGAGGTCGACCAGCGCGGTCAGCCCGTGCCGGGGGTAGGTGAACCGGGCCTCGTGGATGACCAGCCCGGCGTCGTACGTCCCGGCGGCGACGGCGGGCATGATCTCGTGGAACGGCACCACCTCGATCCGGGCCGGCGGCCGCTCGGCCGACCAGAGCCGGAAGAGCAGGTACGCGGTGGTCCGGTCGCCGGGCACCGCGACGGTGGCGCCGGTCAGGTCGGTCAGGTCGGTCCGGTCGCCGCGGGTGAGCACCAGCGGGCCGCAGCCGCGGCCGAGCGCCCCGCCGCAGGGCAGCAGGTGGTAGTCGTCGAGCAGCCAGGGCAGCGCCGCGTAGCTCACCTTGACCAGGTCGAACGCGCCCCGCTCGGCGGCGGTGTTGGTGACGTCGACGTCCGCGTAGGTCACCTCGACCGGCGGCGCGCCGGGCACCCGGCCGTGCACCAGGGCGTCGAAGACGAACGTGTCGTTGGGGCAGGGCGAGATCGCCAGAGTGAGCGCCACGCTCCCACGGTAGCCCCGCCCCGGTGGCCCGACGCACCCCCGCCCACCCGGCTGTGACGCCGCCCGCCGGCCCTCCGACTTGGTGCTGCCCGCCGCCGGCCCTCCGGCGGTGATGCCGTCCGCCCCGGGCCCTCCGGCGGTGATGCCGCCCGCCGCCGGCCCTACCGTCCACCGGTGCCAGCGGTGACGCTGCGTGCGGAGGAGCGGCCGAGCAACCTCCTCCCGGCTCGCTACGAACTTGATGACGTCAACGAATCACCTCCCGGCCCGCCGCGGTTCGCGGTGCCCGGGGTGTGTCGCGTGCCGGGGGTTCGCGGTGCTCGGGGTGCGCCGCCTGCCGGGGTTTGCGGTGCCTAGGGTGCGCGCGGCTGCCGGCGTTTCGGGGTCATCCGGGCGTGTGCGCCCGCCGGGGATTGACCTCGTCCGGGCTGCGCCCGGCCGCAGCGCTCAGCGGCATCCGTGGTCTGCGTGCCCGCCGGGGACTCGCTCGACCGGGGTTCCGCCCACCGCCGATTCGTTGCCGTCATCAAGTTTGTAGCGTCCCGTCGACTACCTTCATCCCCAGCTCCGGCCGTTTTCCACAGAGTTATCCACAGGGCGGCCGAGGGTGTTGAGGACGGCTGCGGCGCCGGCCAGCATGGTCTGGATGAGCGAGACGACGCCTCAGGTCGATCTCGGCGCCGCCCTTCGGGCCCTGCGTCGGGGGGCGGACCTGAGCCAGCGTGAACTGGCCGAGCGGGCCGGAGTGCCGCAGGCGACCATCGCCCGGATCGAGTCCGGCGCGGTGACCGACCCCAGGTTCCGGACCGTGGAGCGTCTGGTGCGGGCGGCCTCGGGGCGGATCACCCTTGGCGAGCCGGGCGCTTCGCCCCCGCCGATCCCGCACGAGGAGCTTCGCGACGCGGCCGGGCGGCACTGCCCAGCGCACCTCGATGCCCGGGAGGTGCGGGAACCACGGGACTGGCCGGGAGCCTGGTGGGCGCACTGGTACGACCTTCCGCCCGAGCGGTGGAACGTGACGTTGCCGGCGACGACCTACGTCCTGGACCGGGCGGCCCGGGACCGGCGACGATGGGGCGAACAGATCCGGCGTGACGTGCGGGTACGCCGCTGCGTCGATGACCTCCCAGCTACGTCCTGGCGGTTCGTCGCCGAACTGCCCGACGGTGCACTGGTCGGCGAGCTGCGGGCGCACGAGCGCAGCGTCGAATTCTTCCGCCGGTACCCCCTGGATGATCGGCGGGAACTCGTGCTCGACGGCGTCCTCGTCTCCGCCGAGCATCGGGGGCTGGGGATCGGGCGCCGCCTGCTCGACGCGCTCGCCACCGAGATGGATCGTGCCGGCATCGGCGCCGTGCAGGCGGTCGCCGAGTTCGGTGGCATCGGCTTCCTGCTGGCCTGCGGCTACCGGCTGGAGGCCAGCCGACCGGCCGCGCTCCGGCTCGACCGGCCGGCCGTCAGCGCAGGAAGCGGGCGGCGGCGGTCAGGGCGGTGAGCGCCTCCCGCATCCGCCACGCGTCGCGGTCCCGGGGACCGATCGGGTTGGAGACGGTCCGCAGCTCGGCGAAGGGCAGGCCGGCCTGGGCGGCGGCGACCGCCACTCCGTACCCCTCCATGGCCTCGGCCACGGCGTCCGGGTGCCGGTCGGCGAGCGCGGCGGTGCTCTCCGTCGTACCGGTAACCGTGCTCACGGTGAGCACCGCGCCGACCACCGCCTCGGGCAGGGCCTCCCGCAGGGCGGCCAACAGCTCCGGGTCGGCGTCGACGATCGGGCCGCCGCCCAGCAGCTCGGGCGGCATGCCCAGCTCGTCGATCGGCAGGAAGCCCGCCGGCGACTCGGCGCCGAGGTCGGCCGCGACGCTGCGGGTGCCCAGCACCGTGCCGCCGACCGTCACCCGGCCGGCGAAGCCGCCGGCGACGCCCGCGCTGAGCACCGCACGGTACGGGCGGCCGGCCGCCTCGGCCAGCGTGAGCAGGCGTGCCGTGGCGGCGCCCGCGACGGCCGGGCCCACCCCCACCGGGCGGACGGTCACCGTCGGGTCGGTCAGGCCCGCCCGGACCGCCTCCGCCTCGGCGGGCACCGCGGTCAGCACCAGCAGGCCGGTCACGACACCGGCCCCTGCGACTCGCGTCGCTGCTCGCCGTCCGCGTTCGACCCGCCGACCGCCGACGACGGCCGGTAGATGTGGTAGCCGGGCGGTGCCAGACCGGCGTCCGCGGCGCCGGGGGAGTCGTGCCCGGTCGGCGCGGCGGAGGTCGGCGCGGGGGAGGTCGGCGCCACCTGGGCGGCGGCCGCGGTGGTCGCGTTGTCGCGGGTGGCCAGTTCGTCGTCGTGCAGCGGCCGGCCCATCAGCCGCTCCGCCCGCAGCCGACCGGCGACCACCGCGCCCCGGATCGCGGCAAGGGTGCCCACCCCGGCGGCGACCGCGATGCCGACCCGTCCGTCGAACGGCACCAGGCCGAGGCCGCCACCGGCCACGAAGGCGAGCATCAGCGCCGTCTCCGAATGCGCGAAGGAACTCGCCCGCAGCCGCTCCGGGATCCGCTCCTGGATCGAGGCGTCCACCGCCAGCTTGGCGATCCCGCTGCTCAGGGCCGCGACCAGGCAGAGCGCCGCGACCATCGGCAGGGAGAACTTCAGCGTCGCCAGGATCGCCACCCCGGCCACGATGACGATGCTGCTGGACTGGATCGCCGTCGGGCGGTGGATGCGCAGTCGGGTGCCCACCGCGGTGGCCAGGAAGCCGCCCACCGCCAGCGCCCCGCCGATCAGGCCCAGCGCCGCCTGATCGTTGAGCTGCCGACCGAAGAAGTCGGTGGTGAGATCACCCTTCTTCAGCGCGAACGCCAGGAACAGCAGGAGGAAGCCGTAGAGCGCGCGGAGCGTCGCCGCGCCGATCAACGTGGCGATCACCACCCGGCCGGCGGGGCGTCCCCGGCCCAGCGGCCGGTCGCCGTCGCGGCGCAACGCCCGCAGCGGGCGAGGCACCCGCTCCGGCGGCTCCGAATCCGCCTTCGGCGGCAGGCGCAACGCGATCACCATGCCGACCAGGAAGATCACCGAGGCCACCCGCAACGGCCACTGCGGACCCAACCAGAACGCGGCGAGCCCGATCGGCGCCACCAGGGCACCGGCGACGGTGCCGTAGACGCTGGCCCGGGCGCCGACCTGGGAGAGGCCCAGGCCCTCCGGCAGCAACCGGGGTACGGCCGCCGAGCGGGCCACCCCGTACGCCCGGGAGAGCGCCAGCACCCCGAACGCCGCCGGGTACAACCCCAGGCCGCCCAGGTAGTCGGAGATCAGCCAGGCGAGGAAGGCCCGGCCGAGCATGGTGGTGGCCAGGGCGTACCGGCGGCCGTGCCGGAAGTGGTCGAGCAGCGGGCCGACCACCGGCGCGAGCATGGCGAACGGCACCATCGTGACCAGCAGATAGAGCGCGACCTTGCTGCGTGCCTCGCCGAGTGGCACGTCGAAGAAGATCGTCCCGGCCAGGCCGATGGCGATCAGGGTGTCCCCGGCGCAGGAGATCGCGTGCAGGTCGAAGAGGCGGACCATGCCGATCTCGCCGCCGGCCCCCCGCGCCCTGGCCGACCCGGCCCGCCGGGTCACCCAGCGGCCGCCGCTGACCGAGCCGCGGAGCAGCAGGCGGCCGGCACGGAAGCCCGTGCCCACGGTCCGGCCCAGTACGGACCGCCCGGAGCGGGAGAACAGCGGCATGTGCACCATCCTCGCCCATCTCTTCCACCGGTGCCGCACCACCGGGGAGACATCACCGGGGAGTGCCTGTCGGCCGGCCGTGCGCATGGGGAACAATGGTCGGGTGACCAGGCCCGTCTCCACCCGTGCCGCCCGCCTCGACCAGGTCTGCGCCGCCGCCGTCGAGGTGGCCCGTGCCGGCATCACCGAGGTGGAGCCCGCCGACGTCGGCGACCACCTGCGTGCCGTCGCCGAGGGCGACCGGGTCGTCACCCACTACTTCGAATGTCTGATGGGCGGCTACCGCGGCTGGCGGTGGGCGGTCACCGTCACCCGGGTGCCGCGCAGCAAGCACGTCACGATCTGCGAAACGGTGCTGCTGCCCGGCTCGGATGCGCTGCTCGCGCCCGGCTGGCTGCCCTGGCAGGAGCGGCTCAAGCCGGGCGACCTGGGCCCCGGTGACCTGCTCCCCACCCCGCCGGACGACGACCGGCTCGCCCCCGGCTACCTGCTCTCCGACGACCCGGCGGTCGAGGAGACCGCCTGGGAACTCGGCCTCGGCCGGCCGCGGGTGCTCTCCCGGGAGGGGCGCGCCGAGGCGGCCCAGCGCTGGTACGACGGCGACCATGGCCCGTCCGCGCCGATCTCCACCGCCGCGCCGGCCGCCGCCCGCTGCGGCACCTGCGGCTTCTACCTGCCGCTGGCCGGCTCCCTGCGGCAGTCCTTCGGCGCCTGCGGCAACTTCTACGCCCCCGACGACGGCCGGGTGGTCAGCGCGGACCACGGCTGCGGCGCGCACTCGGAGACCCTGGTCGAGACCGGGGAGCCCGCGGTCGACGAGCTGCCCACGGTCTACGACGACAGCGCCGTCGAGGCGATGTCGGTCAGCCGGGCCCCGGGTTCCGTCGAGGCTGCCGAGCCGGCGGAGCCGTACGGCCACTCCTGACCGGTCAGTCCCGCCGGGCGGCGGCTTCCCGGCGGCGCCGTCGGTGAGCGTCGTGTCGCATCATCGTGACCAGACCGGGAAAGCCCCAGAGGAATCCCGCCAGGCAGGTCCAGAGCCAGTTCTGGTGCCCGGTCCTGGTCAGCCAGTCACGGAAGAAGATCAACAGAACCAGGCCCACCACCGCCCAGGCGATCAGCCCGGCGACCGCGAACGGGACCATCGGCGGGTCGAGCGGCTCGGGCCGCGGCGGTTGCTCCTGTGGCACGGGGCAAAGCGTACGCGATCAACTTTTGTCGGCGGCCCCTGATCTGCGACGATGCGCGCGACAACGGAAGATCACCTGCGAGGACCTGATGGCCATTGCCCCGCCGGACAACGGCACCCCGCCCGATCCCGCCCACCCCCGTAACGGTTTCGACCGATACTTCGAGATCTCCGCCCGCGGTTCGACGATGAGCCGCGAGGTACGGGGTGGTCTGGCGACCTTCTTCACGATGGCGTACATCGTGGTGTTGAACCCGCTGATCCTGGGCGGAGCCGTCGACGGCGACGGCAAGAAGCTCTCGATCCCCGCTCTGGCCGCCGCCACCGCGCTGGTGGCCGGCCTGATGACGATCCTGATGGGTGTCGTCGGGCGCTTCCCGATGGCGCTGGCCGCCGGTCTGGGCGTGAACGCGCTGGTCGCGTTCGAGATCGCGCCGGAGATGACCTGGGCTGACGCGATGGGCCTGGTGGTGATCGAGGGTGTGCTCATCGCCATCCTCGTGCTCACCGGCCTGCGGACGGCCGTCTTCCGCTCGGTCCCGACCCAGATGAAGACCGCGATCGGTGTCGGCATCGGTCTCTTCCTCACCATCATCGGCCTGGTCGACGCCGGGTTCGTCCGGCGGTTGCCGGACGCGGCGAACACCACCGTCCCGGTCGGACTGGGCATCAACGGCAAGATCGTCAGCTGGCCGATGCTGGTCTTCGTGTTGGGCCTGCTGCTCACCCTGGTGCTGGTGGTACGCCGGGTGCGCGGCGCGATCCTGATCGGCATCCTGGCCTCGACCGTGCTGGCGATCATCGTGGAGGCGGTCGCCAAGGTGGGGCCGTCCTTCGTCAACGGTCAGCCCAACCCGAAGGGGTGGGCGCTGAACGTGCCGGAGCTGCCGAAGCAGATCGTGGACATCCCGGACCTGTCCCTGCTGGGCAACTTCAACGTGCTCGACTCGTGGAGCCGGGTCGGCTGGCTGGTCCCGCTGATGTTCGTCTTCACCCTGATGATCACCGACTTCTTCGACACCATGGGCACCATGGTCGCGATCGGCCAGGAGGGGAGCATGCTCGACGAGCAGGGCACCCCGCCGCGGGCGAAGGAGATCCTGCTGGTCGACTCGATCGCCGCGGCGGCCGGTGGCGCGGCGAGCGTCTCCAGCAACACGTCGTACATCGAGAGCGCCGCCGGCGTGGGAGAGGGCGCCCGGACCGGCGTGGCCAACCTGGTCACCGGCGCGCTCTTCCTGCTCGCGATGTTCCTGGCGCCGCTGTCCACGGTGGTGCCGTTCGAGGCGGCCTCGACGGCGCTGGTGGTGGTCGGCTTCCTGATGATGACCGCGGTGCGCACCATCGACTGGACCGACTACGAGATCGCCATCCCGGCGTTCCTCACCATCACCCTGATGCCGTTCACCTACTCGATCTCCAACGGCATCGGCGCCGGTCTGATCACGTACGTGCTGCTGAAGCTGGCTAAGGGGAAGGCGCGGGAGATCCACCCGCTGCTCTACGGGGTGGCGGCGCTGTTCATCCTGTACTTCCTGCGTGGGCCGATCGAGTCTGCGCTGCTCTGACCCGTCCGGCTCCGGGCCGGCGCATCCGAATCGGATTCCCGGCCCGGAGCAGGGCAAACTTCCCGTGAGCATGGTCATATTCCACCTCGTTAGCCAGGCTCATTAGTTAGGCTAACTACCGTGACGGAGCGGACGGTGACGGCGAAACGCGTGCCACCGGCGCAGCTGGCCCCTCAGCTGCGTGATGCGATCACCCGACTCAACCGGCGGGTCCGACAGGCCCGCCCGGTCGGCGACCTGACGGTCACCCAGCTCAGCGCGCTCACCAGCCTCCGGCTGGCGGGTGCCCTGACGCCCCGGGAGCTGGCCGACGTCGAACGGGTGCAACCGCCGACGATGACCAAGATCGTCGCGAAGCTGGAGGAGCGCGGCCTCGTGCAGCGCACCCCCCATCCGACCGACGGGCGACAGGTCATCCTCGCGGCGACCGAGGGGGGAAGGGCCGTGCTCGACCAGTTCGAGCGGGCCCGCGACGAGTGGCTGGCCAGCCGGCTGGCCGCGCTCACGGAGGACGAACGCGACACGCTGCGGCGCGCCGCTGAGATCCTCCAGCAGCTCGCCCGCGCCTGAGCGCCCGTACCGCCGGGTCCGCGCCGTCCGTAGTGGATGACGCGTATCGACCCGAGGAGGCGCACCAAGAGTGCAGGCGAGATTGAGCACGATGTTCCAGTCCCTACGAGTCCGCAACTATCGACTCTTCGCCACCGGACAGCTGATCAAACTGATCGGCGTCTGGATGATGTTCATCGCCCAGGACTGGCTCGTCCTCGAGCTCTCCGACAACTCGGCCACCGCGCTCGGCGTGGTGACCGCGCTCCAGTTCACCCCGGTGCTGCTGCTCACCCTGCTCTCCGGCCGGCTCGCCGACCGGTACGACAAGCGCATGCTCCTCTTCGTCGCCAACGCCTTCTGGACGCTGCTGGCGCTCGGCATGAGCGTGCTGGTGCTCACCGGCCTGGTCCAGCTCTGGCACGTCTTCGCCTTCGCCCTCCTGCTCGGCGTGGCCAACGCGGTGGAAACCCCGGTCCGCCAGGCCTTCGTCTCGGAGCTGGTCGGCACCACCCTGCTGCCGAACGCGCTCTCGCTCAACGCGGCCGTGTTCAACACCGCCCGGATCGTCGGCCCCGCCGTCGCCGGTCTCGCCATCGCCGCCTTCGACGTCGGCCCGGTCTTCCTCTTCACCGCGGTCAGCTCGATCGCCCCGCTGGCCAACGTGGTCCGGATGCGCCCGGCCGAGCTGCACCGCAAGGACCTGCTGCCGGTCGGTGAGCGGGACTCCGCGAAGGTGGTCGACGGGCTGCGCTACGTCTGGCGCCGCCCCGACCTGCTGCTGCCGATGGTGGTCATGTCGATCATCGGGATGACGCTGTTCAACTTCCAGCTCACCCTCGCCGCGCTGGCCAAGACCGTCTTCCACACCGGGGCCGCCTCCTTCGGCCTGTTCAGCACCGCGCTCGCCTGCGGCGCCCTGGTCGGGGCGCTGGCCGGCACCGGGCGGCGCAGCCGCCCCTCGGTCTGGCTGGTGCTCGGCGCGGCGGTGGGCTGCGCCAGCTTCGGCACCCTGGTCGGCTTCGTCCCGGCGTACTGGATGGTCGTGGCGCTGCTCCTGCCCACCGGCTTCTTCATGGTCTTCTTCGCCCAGGCCGCCAACCAGCGGGTCCAGCTCGGCGTCGACGCCGCCTTCCGCGGTCGGGTGATGGCGCTGTGGGTGCTGGTCTTCCTCGGCACCAACCCGGTTGGCGCGCCGATCATCGGCTGGGTCGCGGAGACGTACGGCGCCGGAGCGAGCATCTGGATGGGCGGGCTCATCTCGCTGGCCACCGCGCTGCTCGCGCTCACCTGGCAGCTGCGCCGCTCCGGTGCCCGGCTCCGCTTCCGGGTGCTGCCGATGCCCCGCTTCTACGTGACCTCCGCGCCCGACTGCTGACCCCGCCCGCCATCGGTCCGCTCTCCCGCCGGGAGGGCGGACCGATTCGCGTCCGGATACCGGCAATCCGGTGGCGGACGGGGGTGCGGGGCCTTAGCGTCGACACGTGGCAGGCGGTAGCGCACTGACGCTCGCACTCGCGTTCCTGGCTGTGGCATGCCTGCCAGTCGCGTTCGCCCTGCTGTTCTGCGTCGACGAGATCCTCGACCGGGTGGTCTGCGGATGGAGCGAGTGGCGGGAACGGCGCCACGAGCGGCGTACCATCGCCCGGCTGGACCGCACGATCGAGGCGGACGCCCTCACCCGGGACGTCGACCTGACCGCACTCGACCGCCCCGACCGGCAACCGCTCGAACTCATCGCCGCCGACCTGCGCCGCCTCGGTGGGCACCGGCTCGCCGCCGGCGGCCGCTCGGTGGTCTGGCACGGCGCGGTCATCGAGGCGTACGACGACCGGCTCCGGGCGGGCTGCCGGGCGCTGGGGATCACCGAGCACCTGGCCGACCTGGACGGCGTCGACCGGGAGATCGAACGGGTCCGGGTGGAGGGGCTGCTCGACGCCGCCGGGCTGCCCGTCCCGGCCGCCCGCGCCGGCCGGCGTCCGCGCAACCGGCGGGCGTGAGACTCTTCGTCGCGGTCTACCCGCCCGTCGACGCGGTGGCCGACCTGACCGCCCGGATGGCTCGGCTGCGGGTCGGCGCCGCCTCCGCCGCCGGAATCAACGTACGCCTCGCCGACCCGGCCCACCTGCACGTCACGCTCGCCTTCCTCGGCGAGGTCGAGGCGGACCGGCTGATCGAGGTGGAGAGCGTCCTCGGCCGCGCCGCCGAGACGCTGCGCGACGTCCGGGGCAGCTCGCCCCGGCTCCGGCTCGGCGGAGGCGGACGCTTCGGGCGGGACCGCTTCACCGTGCTCTGGGTGGACCTGCTCGGCGAGGTCGAGGCACTGCACGTGCTCGGCCGGCTGATCCGGCTCGGACTGCGCCGGGCCCGGCTGCCGCACGACGACAAGCCATTCCGCCCGCACCTGACGATCGCCCGGCCCGGCGACCGGATCGACCATGCCGACGTCGAGGCCGACCGGGAGGCGCTGGCCGACTACACCGGCCCGGAGTGGCCCGCCACCGAGCTGGTCCTGGTCCGCAGCCACCCGGGCCCCAACCCCACGTACGACCGCCTCGCCGCCTGGCCCCTCTAGCCGCGGCGACGGGGCGGGTTACCAGGCCCAGGCTTCGGGGCCGGGGCCACCGTTGCCGATCGGCGGGAAGAGCTCGTCGAGGCGCTTGAGCGTCGCCTCGTCGAGGTCGATCTCCAGGGCGCCCAGGTTGCGGTCGAGCTGGTCGAGGGTGCGCGGGCCGACGATCGGGGCGGTCACCCCGGGCCGGGAGAGCAGCCAGGCCAGCGCCACGTCCGCCGGGTCCTGGCCCAGGTCCGCGCAGAGCTTCTCGTACGCCTCGATGGTGGGTCGGTGCGCGGCGAGCGCGTCGGCGGCCCGGCCGCTGGTGCCCCGCGCGGCACCGCCCTCGGCCATCTTCCGGATGACCCCGCCGAGCAGCCCGCCGTGCAGCGGCGACCAGGGGATCACGCCCAGCCCGTAGTGCTGTGCGGCCGGGAGCACCTCCAGCTCGACGTGCCGGGTGAGCAGGTTGTAGATGGACTGCTCGGCGACCAGGCCGAGGAAGTTCCGCTTCGCGGCCGCGGCCTGCGCCTGGGCGATGTGCCAACCGGCGAAGTTGGACGATCCGACGTAGACCACCTTGCCCTGGGCGACCAGCGTCTCCATCGCCTGCCAGATCTCCTCCCACGGGGGTGGTCCGGGAGACGTGGTGCATCTGGTACAGGTCGATGACGTCGGTCTGGAGCCGGCGCAGCGAGCCCTCGCAGGCCCGGATGATGTGCCGGGCGCTCAGGCCCTGCTCGTTGGGCCAGTCGCCCATCTTGCCGTAGACCTTGGTGGCCAGGACGACCTTCTCGCGCCGCCCGCCGCCCTGGGCGAACCAGCGGCCGATGATCTGCTCGGTGATCCCCTCACCGGTCTGCCAGCCGTACACGTTGGCGGTGTCGAAGAAGTTGATGCCGTGTTCCAGCGCCCGGTCCATGATGGCGAAGCTGTCCGACTCGGTGGTCTGCGGCCCGAAGTTCATCGTGCCGAGGCAGAGCCGGCTCACCGAGAGACCGGTGCGTCCCAGATTCGTGTACTCCATGACTCCACCCTGGCACGCGGGCACTTCGAGTGCCTCGCGTTACCAGGGTGGAGTCGTTGGATCAGGACGATTCGCGGGCCGCCGGGCCGCTGCCGAAGAGGACGTCGTCCCAGCTCGGCAGCCGCTTGCGCGGCTTGCCAGTGGCGTCGGTCGACTCACCGCCGGCCGCGGCGGCCGCCGCGGTGCCGGTGCGCCGGGGCCGGAGCACCGCCAGCGACGGTACGGCCGGGACCTCCTTCGGCGCGTCCGAGTCGTCGTCGAACGCGGAGCCCTGGCCACCGCCGAGGAGTGCCGCCGCGCCGCCACCGACCGCCCGCTGCCGGGGCGCGTCGCCGCCGGCCATCGCCGCCGGGGAGCGCGGGTCGAGCCCGCGCCCGGAGGTGCCGCCGAGCGGCCGGTCCAGGGAGGCGAGCAGGGCGTCCCGGCCGGCGCGGATCGGGTCCCGCCCGGGGCGACCGTGCTCGGCCGCGGCCGGCAGGCCGTGCCCGCCCCGGCTCGGCTCGCCGCGCGACGGGCCGGGCAGCGCGTGGCCGCCCCGCTCCGGCGCCGGCTCCTGGCCGAGGATCGGGGTGGGACGCTCGGCGCAGAGGTACTGCGCCATGTCGTCGTGCGGGGTGACGTTCTGCCGGAGCTTGTCGAGATCCCAGACCGCCTGGGCGGTGGCCTTGCCGGACGGCCAGGTGGCGATGATCCGCCAGGTGCCGTCGTCGCGCCGGTAGGCGTCCCAGGAGATCTTCTCGGTGTCGATCCCGTGCTGGGCCAGCCGGCCGTTGACCACTTCGGCCAGCGGGGTCGGCTTCTCCGCGCCCTTGAGCCGGGTGCGCCGGGCGTGCTGGGCGAGCATGGCCCGCTCCTGAAGCACCGGGCCGGCGTAGCGCAGCACGCGGTCGACCGGCACGCCGGCGATCCGGGCGACGTCCTCGGCGGACTCGCCGGAGCGGATGCGGGCCTGGATGTCCCGTGGGGACAGTGACGGCACCGGGTCGACGGCGGTGGGCACCACCGCGAGGGGCGCCGCGCCGGGCTCGGCGTGCAGCACCGTGGCGATGCGCTCGTCGATGGGGAGGGCGAGCAGGCGCCCGACCTCGTCGGCGAGCACCAGAGCCTGGCCGTCCTCGGAGAGGGCGACGAAGCGTACTGGGCGCATGGCGTAGCCTCCGTCCCGCTTCGCTGGCCGCGTCACGCCACGAGCCGGCCACCCGGGCGTCTCGAACCACCGTACGCTCATCTTCCCCGAGGTGGGGGATGCGACACCCGCATGTCGCGACTGAGCTGCGGCGATGATCACGGTGGGTGGCCGTCGGGGCTGCCGTGGCCACCCACCGTGACGGCCTGCTAGAGCCGCTCCACCACGTAGTCGATGGAGGCGGTCAGCGCCTCCACGTCCGCCGGCTCGACCGCCGGGAAGAGCGCCACCCGGAGCTGGTTGCGACCGAGCTTCCGGTACGGCTCGGTGTCCACGATGCCGTTGGCGCGCAGCACCTTCGCCACCGCGGAGGCGTCCACCTCGTCGGCGAAGTCGATGGTGGCGACCACGTTGGAGCGCAGCGCCGGGTCGGTGACGAACGGCGCGGCAACGTCGGAGCGTTCCGCCCAGCCGTACACGATGCCGGCGCTCTCCGCGGTGCGCTTGGCCGCCCACGACAGGCCGCCCTGCGAGTTCATCCAGTCGGTCTGCTCGGCGGCCAGGAAGATGGTGGCCAGCGCCGGCGTGTTGTAGGTCTGCTCCAGCCGCGAGTTGTCGATCGCGGTGACCAGGTCGAGGAAGGCCGGGATGTAGCGGCCCGAGCCCTTGATCTCGGTGGCCCGCTCCAGCGCGGCCGGCGACATCAGGGCCAGCCAGAGGCCGCCGTCGGAGCCGAAGCACTTCTGCGGGGCGAAGTAGTAGACGTCGGTTTCGCCGACGTTGACGTCCAGGCCGCCCGCGCCGGAGGTGGCGTCGACCAGCAGCAGGGAGCCCGGGTCGGCCCCAGCCACCCGGCGGATCGGCACCGCGACGCCGGTGGAGGTCTCGTTGTGCGGGGTGGCGTAGACGTCCACCCCCGCCTCGGCCTCCAGGGTCGGCGCGCTGCCCGGCTCGGACTTGCGCACGGTCGGCTCGCCGAGGAACGGCGCGTCCTTGACCGACTTGGCGAACTTCGCGCCGAACTCGCCGAAGCTGGCGAACTGGGCCCGGTCGCGGACCAGGCCGAACGTGGCGACCTCCCAGAACGCGGTGGTGCCGCCGTTGCCGATCACCACCTCGTAGCCCTCGGGAAGGGAGAAGAACTCGGCGATGCCCTTGCGCAGGCGGGCCACCTGGTCGCGGACCGTCTTCTGCCGGTGCGAGGTGCCCAGGTAGCTGGTGGCCACGTCGGCGAGGGCGGACACCGCCGCTGGACGGACCTTGGACGGCCCGCAGCCGAACCGGCCGTCGGCGGGCTTGAGGTCGTCGGGTATCCGGATGGTCGGTGCGTCAGCCACGGTTGTTGAGATCCTTCCGCATGGGCGAGGGCGGGCCCTACACCAGGCGCGGATCTGCCGAGCGGCGCTGCGCGCGGGCGCGCGGCGCGGCCGGGATCCGGCCCGGTCCGGCGACACTGCCGGTCTTCATCCTCGCACCCGGGCCGGCCGGCCCGGCGGTTGGTCCCACGCCGGGGGGTGAGTCGTGCGCCACAGACGGCGAGGGGGCCCCGTCCGCGCGGACGGGGCCCCCTCGACGGGTACCCGGATCAGACGCCGTGCGGGATGGCGCTCCAGCCCTCGACCTCCTGCGGCTTCCGGCTGCCCGGCCCGACGTAGCGGGCGGACGGGCGGACCAGCCGCTGGAGCTTCTTCTGCTCCAGGATGTGCGCGGACCAACCGCCCATCCGGGCGCAGGTGAACATCGAGGTGAACATGTGCGCCGGCACCTCGGCGAAGTCCAGCACCACGGCCGACCAGAACTCGACGTTGGTGGCGAGCACCCGGTCCGGGCGGCGGGCCTGGAGCTCGGCCAGGGCGGCCTTCTCCAGCGCCTCGGCGATCTCGAAGCGCGGCGCGCCGAGCTCCTTGGCGGTGCGGCGCAGCACCCGGGCCCGCGGGTCCTCGGCCCGGTAGACCCGGTGGCCGAAGCCCATCAGCCGCTCGCCGCGGTCGAGGACGCCCTTGACGTACCCCTCGGCGTCGCCGCTGCGCTCGACGGCCTCGAGCATGGTGAGCACCCGGGACGGGGCGCCGCCGTGCAGCGGGCCGGAGAGGGCGCCGATGCCGGAGGAGATGCAGGCCGCGGCGTCGGCGCCGGTCGAGGCGACGATCCGGGTGGTGAACGTGGAGGCGTTCAGGCCGTGCTCGGCGGCCGAGATGAAGTACGCGTCGACGGCCTTGACGTGCCGCGGGTCCGGCTCGCCGCGCCAGCGCTTCATGAAGCGCTCGACGATCGTCTCGGCCTTGTCGATCTCCTTCTGCGGCACGGCCGGCAGGCCGAGGCCGCGGGCGGACTGGGCGACGAAGGAGAGCGCCGTCACCGAGACCCGGGCCAGGTCCTCGCGGGCCTGCGCGTCGGAGATGTCCAGCAGCTGGTCGAGCCCCCAGTACGGGGCGAGCATGGCGACGGCGGACTGCACGTCCACCCGGATGTCGCCGGAGTGCACCGGGACCGGGAACGGCTCGGCCGGCGGCAGGCCCGGGCCGAAGCGGCCGTCGACCAGCAGCGCCCACACGTTGCCGAACGAGACCTGGCCGATCAGATCCTCGATGTCCACGCCCCGGTAGCGCAGCGCGCCGCCCTCGCGGTCCGGTTCGGCGATCTCGGTCTCGAAGGCTACGACGCCTTCCAGGCCCGGTTTGAAGTCCGACATGTCGTCTCCTGGCTTCCGGATCGGTGCGCCCGCGCGGGCTCATCCGGCCCTGCACCTTAGGCGACCCTCAGGGATGTGTTCGTGCCATCTTGCCTGCTGGGCAACCGAGTCCGCGACCCAGTGCGACTGTGCCGCACGTGACATCCCCGCCGGTGGACGGCGTCGCGGTCTCGGCGAGACTGGGTGGTGGGGGCTGGCCAGCGTCGGGGGACGTGGCGGCCCCGACGAGGGAGGGAAGGACTGTGACGGGCGACACACCCGCTCCGGCGGCCATGCGTAACGAGTACGCCGCCGACCTGGGCCTTTCCGAGGACGACCTGGCCGCCGACTGGTACGGCCAGTTCGACCGCTGGTTCGCCGACGCGGTGGCCCACGGGCTGCCCGAACCGAACGCGATGATCGTCGGCACCGCCGACGCCGCCGGTCACCCCAGCGGCCGGACGGTGCTGCTCAAGGGGTACGACTCCGAGGGCTTCGTCTTCTACACCAACTACGCCTCGCGCAAGGGCGCCGAGGCGACCGCGAACCCGTGGGCGAGCCTGGTCTTCCCATGGTTCCCGATGCAGCGGCAGGTGGTGGTCGCCGGCCGGGTGGAGCGGGTCGACCGGGCGGAGACCGAGGCGTACTTCGCCAGCCGGCCGCGCGGGTCGCAGCTGGGCGCCTGGGCCAGCACCCAGTCCCAGGTCCTTCCCGGCCGGGCGGCGCTGGACGAGGCGTACCGGGCGGTGGTCGAGCGCTTCGCCGACGTGGCGCAGATCCCCGCGCCGCCGCACTGGGGCGGCCTGCGGGTCCGGCCCGAGTCGGTGGAGTTCTGGCAGGGCCGGGCCAGCAGGCTGCACGACCGGCTGCGGTTCCGGCGGACCGACGAGGGCGACTGGGTCACCGAGCGGCTCGCCCCGTGACCGCCGTCGACGGGACCCGGTCGCGCGGGGCGCGCCGCTGGGCGATCGACCTGCGTCCACTGGCGGTGCCGGCGTTCCGGCGGATGTGGCTCGGCAACACGCTGGCCATGTTCGGCTTCCAGTTCACCGCCGTCGCGGTGCCGGTCGAGATGTACGCGCTCACGAGGGACTCGTTCTGGGTCGGGCTGCTCGGCGTCGCCGGCTTCGTACCCCTGTTGGTCTTCGGTCTCTGGGGCGGCGCGGTGGCCGACGCCCGCGACCGGCGCCGGGTGCTGCTCGCCGGCTCGGCGCTGCTCTGGGCCTCGATGGTCGGCCTGCTGGTGCACGCGCTGGTCGGCCGGGGCAGCCCGGTGCTGCTGCTCGCCCTGGTGACGGTGCACTCGGTCGCGTTCGCGATCAGCTCGCCGGCCCGCAGCGCGATCCTGCCCCGGCTGCTGCCCGCGGAGCTGGTGCCGGCGGGCAGCACGCTGAACTACACCACCTTCACCGCCGCCTCGGTCGTCGGGCCGCTCGCCGCCGGTCTGATCTTCGCGGCCTTCGGCACCGGACCGGGTCTGCCGGTCGCCTACGCGCTGGACGCGCTGCTCTTCACCGGGCTGGTCGTGGCCACCGTGCGGCTGCCCGCGATGCCCCCGGAGCCGGTCGCCGAGGGAGAGGTGCGCCGCGGCGGGCTGGCCGGCATCCTCGACGGGTTCCGCTACCTCGGCACCACGCCGGTGCTGCTGTCGTCCTTCGCCATCGACCTGATCGCGATGATCCTGGCCATGCCCCGGGCGCTCTTCCCGGAGATCGCCGAGAGCCGCTTCGGCGGTGGTGCGGCGGTGGGCTGGCTCTACAGCGCCATCGCGATCGGCGCCATGGTGGGCGGGCTGACCTCCGGCTGGATCGGCCGGATCCGCCGGCAGGGCCTCGCCCTGGTGGTGGCGGTGGTCGGGTGGGGGCTGGCCATCGCCGCCGCCGGCCTGGCCCGGCAGCTCTGGCTGATGGTGGCGCTGCTTGCCGTCGCCGGGGCCGCCGACCTGGTCAGCGCCGTGCTGCGGCAGTCGATGCTGCTGATCTACGCACCCGACCGGATGCGCGGCCGGCTCCAGGGGGTGAACACCGTGGTGGTCGCCGGCGGCCCGCGCCTGGGCGACCTGCGGGCGGGCGCGGTGGCGGCCGGCTTCGGCACCGGGGTGGCCTGGATCGGTGGCGGCCTCGTCTCGGCCGCGCTCGCGGTGCTGCTGGTGGTGGCCTTCCCGGCGCTGCTGCGCTACCGGGCGGCGGGCGCGGGGCGGGAGCCGCGGGGCTGAGCCGGGGTGGGGCGCGGGGCGGTGGGGACCGACTAAGGTCAGCCGACATGGACAACTCCGCACCCCGCCACCCGTCCGGGACACAGTGGACCGTCTCCGCCGGCGGCCACGAGGCCGTCATCGTGGAGGTGGGCGGTGGACTGCGGTCGTACCGGCACGACGGGGTGGACTACGTCGACGGGTACGAGGCGGACGAGATCTGCCCCGGCTCGGCCGGGCAGGTGCTGGCCCCGTGGCCGAACCGGATCCGGGACGGGCAGTACACCTTCGGCGGGCGGTCGTTGCAGCTCGACCTGACCGAGCCGGCCCGGCACAACGCGATGCACGGGCTGGTCAACTGGGTGCGGTGGCACCTGGTCGAGCAGTCCGCCGACGCGGTCACGGTCGGCTACGACCTGCCGGCGAACCCGGGGTACCCGTGGCCGCTGCGGCTGCGTACCCGGTGGAGCGTCGGGGCGGACGGCCTGCGGGTCGAGCACGAGGCGACGAACCTCGGCGCGGAGCCCGCCCCGTACGGCTACTCCATGCACCCCTACCTGCGGCTGCCCGGGGTGCCGGTGAACGAGATGTCGATGCGGGTCCCGGGCCGGACCCGGGTGCTGCTGGACGGCCGGCTGCTGCCGGTGGGCGCTACCCCGGTGACCGGCACCGAGTACGACTACACCGCGCCCCGCCCGATCGGTGAGGCGGTGCTCGACCTGGCCTTCGGCGACGTGGTCCGGGACGACGACGGCGGTTCGGCGGTAACGCTGGCCGCGCCGGACGGCGCGACCTCGGTGCACGTCTGGGCGGACCGGGAGTTCGGCTGGTGGCAGGTCTTCACCGGGGACACCCTGACCGGGGAGCGGCACCGCCGGTCGGTGGCGGTGGAACCGATGACCTGCCCGGCGGACGCGTTCCGCTCCGGCAAGGACGTGATCCAGATGGAGCCGGGGGTGACCTGGCGGGGCGCCTGGGGCGTCCGGCCCGGGGTCTGAGCGTGGAGTTCGCCGAGGTCGTCCGGCGGCGCCGGATGGTGCGCAACTACGACCCGGCCCGCCCCGTCCCGCCGGAGGTGGTGGACCGGCTGCTCGACCACGCCGTCCGGGCGCCCTCGGCCGGGTTCGCCCAGGGCTGGGGCTTCCTGGTGCTGGAGGCCCCGGAGGACCGGGAGCGGTTCTGGGACGCGGCCACCCCGGCGGGCGGCGGGCGGGAACGCTGGCTGGCCGGGATGCGCCGGGCGCCGCTGATCGTGGTGCCGCACGCCAACCGCTCGGCCTACCTGGAGCGGTACGCCGAGCCGGACAAGGGCTGGGCGGACCGGTCGACCGAGCGGTGGCCGGTGCCGTACTGGTTCGTCGACACCGGCTTCGCCGCGCTGCTGATGCTGCTCACCGCGGTCGACGAGGGGCTGGGGGCGTGTTTCTTCGGTATCCCGCCGCAGCGGTTGGACGCCTACCGGGAGGCGTTCGGAGTGCCCGAGGAGTACCAGCCGATCGGTGCGGTCACCGTGGGCTACCGGGCAGCCGACCACCGGTCACCCTCGCTGCGTCGCGGCCGGCGACCGGTCGGCGAGGTGGTCAGGCGCGGCCGGTGGAGTTGAGTACGGTTCGTCCGGTCCGCTGCGGGTATCGACGGTAGCGAAACCGACATGAGGGAGCAAAACACGGTGTGGCGAGGGCGGTTAGGCTGGCACCGACATGGGCGCCGCACTCCGCGGCGCCTCGGCGTGACCCGGCTCCACGCCGTCGGTCGGCCCGGCCACGGGGAGGGGAGCGTGCCGTGATCTTCAGAGCGGTCCGGGACGGGCGTCCGTACCCGGAGCACCACTTCACGCTCAAGCAGTGGGCGGAGATCCCGCCGCGCCCGCTGCGGCTGGACCAGCTGATCACCACCAAGCGGGAGCTGGCGCTGGACAAGCTCCTCGCCGAGGACTCGACCTTCTACGGCGACCTCTTCCCGCACGTCGTGCAGTGGAACGGCGGCCTCTACCTGGAGGACGGCCTGCACCGCGCGCTGCGCGCCGCGTTGCAGCAGCGCAACCAGATCCATGCCCGGGTGCTGGTGCTCAGCGGTCAGGCCGAGTGACGCCCGCCTGAAGAATCGTTAAGGTGGCCCCCATGAGCCCTCTCGACCTGCTGGACGTCGATGCCTCGCTGAGCGAGGAGGAGCGCCAGATCCGCGCTGTGGTGCGCCAGCTCATCGACGACCGGGTCCGCCCGCACGTCGCCGGCTGGTACGAGGACGGCGAGGTGCCGGCCCGCGAGCTGGCCCGCGAGTTCGGCAAGCTCGGCCTCCTCGGCATGCACCTGACCGGGTACGGCTGCGCCGGCGCTTCGGCCGTCGCGTACGGGCTGGCCTGCCTGGAGCTGGAGGCCGGCGACTCCGGCATCCGCTCGCTCGTCTCGGTGCAGGGCTCGCTGGCCATGTACGCCATCTGGCGCTTCGGCAGCGAGGAGCAGAAGCAGCGCTGGCTGCCCGCGATGGCGGCGGGCGAGGCGATCGGCTGCTTCGGGCTGACCGAACCGGACCACGGCTCCGACCCGGCGTCGATGATCACCCGGGCCCGCCGCGACGGCGACGACTGGATCCTCGACGGCGCCAAGATGTGGATCACCAACGCGCCGATCGCCGACGTCGCGGTGGTCTGGGCCCGCACCGACGAGGGGGTACGCGGCTTCGCCGTACCCATGGACACGCCCGGTGTCACGGCCCGGGAGATCCGCCGCAAGATGTCGCTGCGCGCCTCGGTGACCGGCGAGATCGCTCTCGACGGGGTCCGGCTCCCGGCCGACGCCCGGCTGCCCGAGGCGGTCGGTTTGAAGGCGCCGCTGAGCTGCCTCACCGAGGCCCGGCACGGCATCGTCTGGGGGGCGCTCGGCGCGGCCCGCGACTGTCTGGAGACGGCCCTGTCGTACGCGACCACCCGGACCCAGTTCGGCCGGCCGCTGGCCGGTTTCCAGCTCACCCAGGCCAAGCTCGCCGACATGGCCGTCGAGTGGAACAAGGGCCTGCTGCTCGCGCTGCACCTGGGCCGGCTCGCCGACGCCGGCAAGCTCCGCCCCGAGCAGGTCAGCGTGGGCAAGCTGAACAACGTCCGGGAGGCCCTGGCGATCGCCCGGCAGTGCCGCACGATCCTCGGCGCCAACGGCGTCTCCGGCGAGTACCCGGTCATGCGGCACGCCAACAACCTGGAGAGCGTGCTCACCTACGAGGGCACCTCGGAGATCCACCAGCTGGTCATCGGGCAGAAGCTCACCGGGATCTCCGCGTTCTCCTGACCTGGGCGAGGCCGTCACCCGTCCGGGTGGCTCGCCGAGCGGGTGTCGCACCGGGCACGTAACGTCATCGACAGACGACGTGTCGGACGAGGACGGTGAGGGCGATGGCCCGCAGCGGTGACAGCAACGAACCGACGAGGGAGTTCCCCGGCTTCCCGACCGCCGACACCCTGCCCGGGCGGTCCGACGCCACACCGGAGCCGCCGACCGGAACGCCGCCGCCCGCCGGGCGCGGGGCGACCCGGGGTCTCTTCGCGGTGCTCGGCGCGGCGGCACTGGCCGTGGTGGTGCTGCTCGGCGCCCAGGCCACCGGGATCTTCCCCGAGTTCCGCAACCCGTTCGCCAAGGAGCAGACCGACCGCAGCCAGCCGCCGCTGCTCAAGTCGATCCAGGACCTCAGCCGGTACGTCGCGGCCGAGGGCAACTTCCAGGTCGTGGTCGACCTGCAGAACGACCGCAGCAACGTGCCCGAGTTCCTGCTCAACCAGCGCACCCTCTTCGTCGGGGCGGGCAGCGTCGAGGCGTACGTCGACTTCGCGAAGATCTCCGAGGGGGCGGTGGTCGAGTCCGCCGACGGCAAGTCGGTGGAGATCAAGCTGCCGGCGCCCCAGCTCGGCAAGACCAACCTCGACCTGGAGAAGAGCTACGTCTTCGCCGAGGAGCGCGGCCTGCTCAACCGGCTCAGCGAGCTGGTCAACGGTGACCCCAACCGGCAGCAGCAGGTCTACCAGCTCGCCGAGGAGCGGATCACCGCCGCTGCCCGCGACAGCGGGCTGACCCAGCGCGCCGAGGAGAACACCCGCAAGATGCTGGAGGGTCTGCTCCGGTCGCTCGGCTACGAGAAGGTCACCATCACCTACACGGCCCCCTGACCGCGTCGCGGGGGCCCGGGGGGCGGGGGCCGCGCGACGGGGGAGCCGGTCAGTAGCGGGTGGCGGCGTAGCGGTCCTCGTTCGGCATCAGCACCCAGAGCACCAGATAGACGATCACCTGGGTGCCGGGGAGCAGTAGTGACAGCAGGAACAGCAGCCGGATCAGGCCGGCCGAGGTGTTGAACCGGCGGGCCAGGCCGGCGCAGACGCCGGCGAGCATGCGCCCCTCGCGGGGCCGGACCAGTTTGCGACTCATCGTCGTACTCCACTCTGCGGCGATCCGCCGCTCTGACATCCACGGTAGGAACGGTCGGCCACCGCGCCCTCGGTCGTGAGGGGGATCCGGTGGCCCCGTACCCGTAGGTGGTTACCCGTGTCGGTGTCAGCCGACGCACGGGCCGCGGGAAGCCGGCGGCGACGGAGGGTGAGCTGGGCGGGTAGGCTCGCCGATCGGCACCGCCCACACCCCGGGCGGTTCCGCACGGCCGCCGGGGACCCGGGCGACCGCGACCCGAACCGGACCCCGCACCACCGGGGACGACGGCGAGGAAGTGCAGCCATGATCAGTGTTTTCGACCTCTTCAGTGTCGGCATCGGGCCGTCCAGCTCGCACACCGTGGGCCCGATGCGGGCCGCCCGGACGTTCGTCGGCGGGCTGAAGGCCGACGGGCTGCTCAGCGACGTCGCCCGGGTGCAGGCGGAGCTCTTCGGCTCGCTCGGCGCCACCGGGCACGGGCACGGCAGCGACCGGGCCGTGCTGCTCGGGCTGGAGGGCGAGGCCCCGGAGACGGTCGACACCGACACGGTGGCGCCCCGGGTCGCCCGGCTCCGCGCCGAGCGGCGGCTCAGCCTGCTCGGCACCCAGGAGATCGACTTCGACCCGGACCGGGACCTGGTGCTGCACCGCCGCCGGTCCCTGCCGTACCACCCGAACGGGATGACGTTCGTGGCGTACGACGCCGCGGGCGCCGAGGTGCGGGCCCGCAGCTACTACTCGGTGGGCGGCGGCTTCGTGGTGGACGAGGCCGCGGCCGGGGCCGACCGGATCAAACCGGACACCACCCGGGTACGCCACCCGTTCTACACCGGTGCCGAGCTGCTCGGCGTCACCACCGCCACCGGGCTGTCGATCAGCGACGTGATGCTGGCCAACGAGCTCTCCTGGCGGGGCGAGGCCGACGTCCGGGCCGGCCTGCTGGAGATCTGGCGGGTGATGGGCGAGTGCGTCGAGCGGGGCTGCGCGCGCGACGGCGTCCTCCCGGGCGGGCTGAAGGTCCGCCGCCGGGCCGCTGAGCTGCGCAAGAGTCTGGAGGCGGAGACCGACTCGACCGATCCGCTGCGCACGATGGACTGGGTGACCCTCTTCGCGCTCGCGGTCAACGAGGAGAACGCGGCCGGCGGCCGGGTGGTCACCGCCCCGACCAACGGCGCGGCTGGGATCATCCCGGCGGTGCTGCACTACTACACCCGGTTCGTTCCCGGCGCGTCCGACGAGGGTGTCGTGCGGTTCCTGCTGGCGGCCGGCGCGATCGGCGTGCTGTTCAAGGAGAACGCGTCGATCTCCGGCGCCGAGGTGGGCTGCCAGGGAGAGGTCGGTTCGGCCTGCTCGATGGCGGCCGCCGGGCTGGCCGAGGCGATGGGCGGCACCCCCGAGCAGGTGGAGAACGCCGCGGAGATCGGCATGGAGCACAACCTGGGGCTGACCTGCGACCCGGTCGGGGGGCTGGTGCAGATCCCGTGCATCGAGCGGAACGCCGTGGCTAGCATCAAGGCGATCACGGCCGCCCGGCTCGCGCTGCGCGGTGACGGGGTGCACGCCGTCTCGCTGGACAAGGTCATCAAGACCATGCGGGAGACGGGCGCCGACATGAAGGTCAAGTACAAGGAGACGGCGCGGGGCGGCCTGGCCGTCAACGTGATCGAGTGCTGAGCTGACGGTCACCGGTCGCCGTCCAGGTGGGAGGCGGCGGTGAGCTCTGCGGTCGGGGCGTTGTGGTCGCACCGCAACTCGCTGCGGATCCTGGTCAAGCGGGACCTGGCGGTCAAGTACCAGCAGTCCGTGCTCGGCTATCTCTGGTCGCTGATCGAGCCGCTCGGCATGGGCGCGATCTACTTCTTCGTCTTCGGCGTCCTCTACGCCGGTGACACCAGCCGGCACCTCGGCGAGGCCGGCGCGTCGTACCCGCTCTTCCTGATCACCGGCATCTTCGCCTGGGCGTGGACCAGCTCCGCGCTCAGCGAGGCGACCAACGCGCTGACCGGGCAGTCCCGGCTGATCACCACGATGAACGTGCCCCGGCAGGTCTTCCCGATCGGCCGGGTCACCGGCCGCTTCGCCGAGTACGTCGCCGGCCTGCCGATCCTGGCCGCCATCGCCGCCGTCTACGCCGCGCACGGCCGGATCCACCCCGGCTGGTCCCTGCTCGCCCTGCCGCTGGCCGTGCTGGTGCAGGCGATCCTGCTGATCGGCATGTCGTTGCTGCTGTCGGCGCTCAACGTGCTGATGCGCGACGTGGAGCGGATCATGCGGCTGATCATCCGGGTGCTCTTCTACGCGACGCCGATCATCTACCCGCTGAGCCTGGTCCGGGAGTCCGACCTGCCGCGCTGGCTGAAGGTGGCGTACGAGCTCAACCCGCTGGTCGGCATCTTCCAGCTCCAGCACGCCATCTGGTACCCCGACGAGTTCCCCGACGCCCGGCTGCTGCTGACCACCGTCGTCGGCAGCCTGGTCGTACTGGCCGCCGGCTGGTGGGCGTTCCGCCGGCTCGAACCGGCCGTGCTGAAAGAACTCTGAGGGTGGCCCCGATCATCGAGGCCGAGGGGCTCGGCATCCGGTTCGTCCGCAACCGCCGGCGGCAGCTGCGGCTGCGCGAACTCTTCATCCACCGGGGCGGGCGCTCCGCCGCGGCCGGCCAGTTCTGGCCGCTGCGCGACGTCTCCTTCACCGTCGAGGCCGGGGACACCGTCGGGGTGATCGGCCGCAACGGCACCGGCAAGAGCACCCTGCTGCGGCTGATCGCCGGCGTGCTCATCCCCGACGAGGGGCGGATCCGGGTCCGGGGCGACGTCGCGCCGCTGCTGGAACTCTCCGCCGGCTTCTCCAACGAGCTGACCGGACGGGAGAACCTGCACCTGGTCGGCGGCCTGCACGGGCTCTCCCCGGGCTACCTGAAGCGGCACTTCGACGACATCGTGACCTTCGCCGGCGAGCAGGTGGAACGGGCCATCGACACGTCGGTCCGGCACTACTCGTCGGGGATGAAGGTCCGGCTGGGATTCGCGATCATCTCGCACCTGCCGCACCCGGTCCTGCTGATGGACGAGGTGACCGCGGTGGGCGACGCGGAATTCCGGGAGAAGTGCTACGCGACCATCGACCGCCTGCTCGCCGAGGGCCGGACCCTGGTGCTGGTGTCGCACAACGAGAAGGACCTGACCCGCTTCTGCCGGCGGGGCCTCTATCTGGACGCCGGCCGGTTGACCGTCGACGGGACGGTGGACGAGGCGCTGGCGGCGTACCACGCCGCGGTGCGGCGGTGACCCTCGCGATCGTGCTCACCGCCGGGGCCCCTGCCGCCGGTGGGCCGGTCGCGGACCGGCTCGCCGCCCAGTGGCGCCGGGCCGGGGCGGACCGGGTCCGCCGGGCCGGCGACCTGGCCGAGCTGGCCGCCCTCGTCGACGCCGCCCCCGGCCCGGTGCTGGTCAGCGGGGCCGATCTGGTGGCGCACACCGCCGTACTGCGGCACCTGGCGACCAGCCCGGCCGGGCCGACGGTGGCCCTGGTGCTCGCCGATCCGCCGGTCGCCGGCCGGGCGGCCGTCCGCGAGGAACGCGGGCAGCTCGCCGACGCCGGCCCGGAACTGCCCGACGCCACCGGCGTCTTCGGCGGGGCGCTGCGGGTGGGCGCGGCGGACCGGCCGGCCCTCGCCGCCGCCGCCCGCGCCGCCGCCTCGCCGACCGCCGGGTCGGCGCCCGCCGCCGGACCGGCCGCCGCGTCCGCGGTCGCCGG
Source organism: Micromonospora sp. BS32 (assembly GCF_059089345.1). NCBI lineage: Bacteria > Bacillati > Actinomycetota > Actinomycetes > Micromonosporales > Micromonosporaceae > Micromonospora > Micromonospora sp. BS32. The sequence goes on along the minus strand of NZ_JBSSHR010000004.1, from coordinate 343,865 downwards.
GGGGCCGGCGGTCGGGCCCGCCGTGGACCGGCTGGTCGCCGCCCTCACCGCCCGCGGCACCCCGGTCTCCGCCCAGCGGGTACGCCTGCTCGTCGCGCGCCGGGTCGCCGACCCCGACGAGCTGGCCGAGGCCGAGGCGGCGGTGGCCGCGGTCGACGAGGACCGGGCGGAGCTGCGCCTCGCGGTCAAGGAGCGGGACGACCTCTTCGCGACGTACGCCGTCAGCACCTGGTCGGTCCAGCTGACCCGGGCGGCGGCCCGGCTCGGGCTCGGCCCGTCCACGGTCACCCTGCTCTCGGTGCTGCTGGCGGTCGGCGCGGCGGTGCTCTTCGCCCTCGGCGGGCGGCCCGCGCTGGTGGTCGGGGCGGTCCTGCTCTACCTCGGCTTCGTGCTGGACTGCGTGGACGGCCAGCTGGCCCGCTACACCCGGCACTTCAGCGCCTGGGGCGGCTGGCTGGACACCATGGCCGACCGGGCCAAGGAGTATCTGGTCTACGCCGGCCTGGCCGTCGGCGCCACCCACGCCGGGGTCCGGTACGGCTGGGCGCTGGCCATTGCCGCGCTGACCCTCCAGACGACCCGGCACATGACCGACACCTGGTACGGCGCGCTGCACGACGAGGCGGTCCGCCGACCCCGGCGCGAACGCGCCGAAGGTCGGGTCGGGGTGCGGCTGGACGCGGCGTCGACCCGGGTGCAGGCGGCGCCCGGGTCGCCGTCGTACTGGTTGAAGCGGACGGTGGTCTTCCCGATCGGCGAGCGGTGGGCGTTGATCGCGCTGACCGTGGCGCTCTTCGACCAGCGGGTCGCCCTGGTCGCGGTGCTGGTCTGGGGGACGCTGGCCTTCGCGTACACGGCCGGGTTGCGTACCCTGCGGGCCCGCTGGCTGCGGGTGCCGGTGCTGGAGACGGTCGACGCGACGCTGCACCGCGACGACGGTCCGCTGGCCGCCCGGCTGCCGGCGCTCCGGCGGCCGGGGCCGCTCGCGCTGGCCGCGATCGGGGCGCTCGGCGCGGCGGCGCTGCTGGTCTTGGCGCTGCTCCGGCGCGGCGGCGGCGATCCGGGTGGGCTGCGCCCGGGGGTGCCGGTGGCGCTGCTGGTGCTGCTGGCCGCCGGCCTCGGGGCCGGCGCGGCGCATCGCGGGCCGCTGGATTGGCTGGTGCCGGCGGTGCTGCGGGCCGGGGAGTACCTCTTCGCGATCGCCGTGGGGGTGGTCGGCGGCGTGCCGCCGTGGCTGGTCTTCGGATACCTCCTCGTGCTCGCCCTGCACCACTACGACCTGACCGCCCGGCTGGAGAAGCGGCAGGCCGCCCCGCCGCTGCACCGGGGGACCGCGGGGTGGGAGGGGCGTTCCGCGCTGCTGGCTCTGGCGGCGATAGCCGGTGCCACGGGTGTCGGGATGGCTACACTCGGTGCGTACCTTCTGGCGGTTTTCGTGGCGAGTGTCGTCCTGGCCTGGGTCGTCCTGCCGGCCCGGTCGGCGGACAGGCGGTGGGGATGACGCTGATCAGCTTCGTCGTGCCCGCCTACGGCGTGCAGGGCTACCTGCGCGAATGCCTGGACTCCCTGCTCGACCAGTCGTTCGGCGACATCGAGGTGATCGGCGTCGACGACGCCTCGCCGGACGACTGCGGCGAGATCCTCGACGAGTACGCGGCCCGCGACGCCCGGGTCCGGTCGCTGCGGCTGGCCGAGAACGTCGGGCTCGGCGCGGCCCGCAACGCCGGCCTCGACCTGGCCGCCGGCGAGTACGTCTGGTTCGTCGACGGTGACGACTGGCTGGCGCCGGACTGTCTGGCCGAGGTGGCGGACCGCCTCCTCGTCACCCGCCCCGACGTGCTGGTCGTCGACCACGTCCGTCGGCACTGGGACGACCGCCCCACCCGCAGCGTCATGCGCCAGGTCTTCCCGGAGCAACCGGGTGAGGTCACGTTCGGCCTGCGCGAGCGGCCCGAGGTGATGCGCCTGCTGCACACCGCGTGGAACCGGGTGGTCCGTCGGGAGTTCCTGGTCGACCTCGGGCTGCGCTTCGCCCCCGGCTGGTACGAGGACGTCTCGTTCAGCTATCCGGTGATGCTGGCGGCCGAGCGGATCGGCGTGCTGGACCGGGTCTGCGTCAACTACCGGCAGCGACGGCACGGGGCGATCACCCGGACCCGCGGCGACCGGCACTTCGAGGTCTTCGAGCAGTGGCACCGGGTGTTCCGGCTGCTGGACGAGTGGGACGGCCGGGCGGAGGAGCTGCGTCCCGCCGTCTTCGAGCGGATGATCTGGCACTACCTCACGGTCCTCGGCAACGGCGAGCGGCTCGCCCCGGAGCTGCGCCCGGCCTTCTTCGAACGGATCACCGCCGACTACCGGCGCTTCCTGCCGCCCGGTGGCTATCCCGCCCCACCCGGGCTGGAGGGGCTCAAGCACCGGCTGGTCGGGGCGGGCCGCTGGCGCGCCTTCAACGCGCTGCACGACGCGAGTCGGGCCCGGAACACGGCCCGGAAGGCGGCCCGACGGGTCCGGCCGGTCGTCCGGCGGGCCGCCCGGCTGGGCCGGGAGGCGGTGCTGCGGGAGTACTACCTGGCCGAGCTGCGTCGCCCGCTGGACCCGACGCTGGCGGTCTACGCCGCGTACTGGTACCGGGGGTACGCCTGCAACCCGGCCGCCATCCACGAGGCGGCCCGCCGGCTCGCCCCCCAGGTACGCGGGGTGTGGATCGTCCGCCGGGACAGGGTCGACACGCTGCCGCCCGGTGTCGAGTACGTGGTGGCCGGCACCCGCGCCTACTACCGCGCCCTGGCCCGGGCGCGTTGGTTGGTCAACAACGTGAACTTCCCGGACTTCGTTCGGAAGCGGTCCGGCTCGACGCACGTGCAGACCCACCACGGCACGCCGGTCAAGGTGATGGGGTTGGACCAGCAGCGCTATCCGCTGGGTGCGGACGGGATGGACTTCGCCGGGCTGCTGCGCCGGGTGGACCGCTGGGACTACAGCATCACCTCGAACAGCTTCTCGACACAGATGTGGGACCGGGCGTACCCGGCGGACTACGTCCGGCTGGAGGTGGGCTATCCGCGCAACGACCGGTTGGCCACCGCCACCGCCGAGGAGGTCCGGGCGGTGCGGGACCGGCTCGGCATCGCCGGAGACGATCGGGTGGTGCTGTACGCGCCGACGCACCGGGAGCACCTGCCGCACTACCGGCCGCCGTTCGTGCCGGAACGGCTGCTGGCGGCGCTCGGGCCGACCGGTCGGCTGCTGGTGCGCAGCCACTACTTCCACGACCGGAGCGGCCGGATGCTGCGGCGTACGCTCGGGCGGACCGTGGACGTCAGCGACCATCCCAGCGTGGAGGACCTCTACCTCGCCGCGGACGTACTGGTCACCGACTACTCGTCCGCGATGTTCGACTACGCGGTGCTGGACCGGCCGATCGTGGTCTACGCCCCGGACCGGGACGCGTACCAGCTGGCCAGGGGCGTCTACTTCGACGTGACCGCCGAGCCGCCGGGCGCGGTGGCGGTCACCTTCGACGAGCTGTGCGAGGTCTTCCGCAGCGGGGAGGTCGACGGGGAACCGGCGGCGCTGCGGCGGCGGCTGTTCCGGGAGCGGTTCTGCGCCCTGGACGACGGGCACGCCGCGGAGCGGGTGGTCCGCCGGATCTTCCTCGACGACCCGAGCTGACCGCCGCGGCCACGCTGGGCCGTAATAGCGCTGTCACGAGTCGAACATGGCACGTTTACCCGATGTGCTAACCGGATGATGCTCGTCACAGTCAAGCGGGGTTTCGGCGAGCTGGGGGAGGAGACGGTGACCACCGTCGCACTCAAGGATGTCACCAAGGTGTTCCAGGACGGGACGCTCGCGGTCGACAGCGTCAATCTGGACGTCAACGACGGCGAGTTCATGGTGCTGCTCGGGCCGTCCGGCTGCGGGAAGTCCACCGTGCTGCGGATGGTGGCCGGCCTGGAGGATCCGACCTCGGGCGCGGTGATGCTCGACGGCGAGGTGTCCAACGACCTGCCGCCGCGCGAGCGGAAGATCGCCATGGTCTTCCAGGACTTCGCGCTCTACCCGCACATGAGCGTCGGCGACAACATCGCCTTTCCGCTGCGGCTGGCCGGCGTCGAGCCGGCCCCGCGCGGCGAGCGGGTCCAGGACGTGGCCAGCGCGCTGGGGATAGGGGACGTGCTGGCGCGCAAGCCGAGCCAGCTCTCCGGCGGCCAGCGGCAGCGGGTGGCGATGGGCCGGGCGATAGTGCGCCGGCCCGGCCTGTTCCTGATGGACGAGCCCCTCTCCAACCTGGACAGCGGCCTGCGCGCCGAGTTGCGCGCGGAGATCTCCGGGCTGACCCGGGAGCTGGGTGTCACCACCATCTACGTCACGCACGACCAGGCCGAGGCGCTGACCATGGCCGACCGGGTCGCCATCATGCGCAAGGGCGTGCTCCAGGACGTGGGCACTCCCACCCAGGTGTACGGCCGGCCGGCCACCCTCTACGTTGCCGCGTTCCTCGGCAGTCCCCGGATGAACCTGCTGGAGGCGTCGGTCTACGTCCACCTCGACCGGTACGTCACGCTGACCCTCGGCGAGCAGGCGCTCTACCTGCCCTGGGACGACATCCGTACCCGGGCGGTGGCGCACTACCACGGCGAGCGGATCGTGGTCGGGATGCGGGCCGAGGCGTTGACCCCGGTGGCCCCGGACACCCAGGGCGACGTGCTCCAGGGCCGGGTCCGCTATCTGGAGCACCACGGGCACGAGTCGCTGGCCTTCCTCGACATCGGCGCCACCGCGATCGTGGTGGACGAGATGGGCGCCCCGGCGGAGGGCGCCGGCACCGGCCAGCGGGGCATCGGCCGCTTCGGACAGGTGATGCAGCGGCTGACCGGGCGGGCCGGCGAGGCCGCGGCGGAGCAGGTGGCGTCCGGCGGCGGCAACCGGACGAGCGTGCTGAGCGACCCGGGCCGGCACCACCGCCGCCCGGCCGAGCTGGCGGTCCGGCTGGCTCCGTACCCGGCGATCTCGGCGGGCCACCCGATGTCCGTGGCGGTGCGGATGGACGCGCTGCACTTCTTCGACGAGCGCGGCGACCGGATCGACGTCGGCTGGCGCTGAGCAGGTCGGACGTGCCCCGGCTAGTCCTTGCCCGGGTAGTTACCGACTAGTAACGTCAGGGCATGTCCATCGACTCGCGCCAGGTGGCGGCCGGAATGCTCCAGGCCGTCCCGTTCGCCCGTACTCTCGGCTTCGAGTTCGTCGAGGTCGCGCCGGAGGCGGAAGGCGGCGTCCGGGCGGTCGTCCGGCTGCCCGACACCCCGGCCACCCACAACCACGTCGGCGGCCCGCACGCCGGCGCCATGTTCACCCTGGGCGAGACGGCGTCCGGCACGGTGGTGATGGCCGCGTTCGGGCATCTGCTCGACCGGGCCGTCCCGCTCGCCGTCCGGGCCGACATCGCCTACCGGAAGCTGGCCATGGGGCCGGTACGGGCCACCGCGCGGCTCGGTCGCGCCCCCGCCGAGGTGATCGCCGAGCTGGACGCCGGCCAGCGGCCCGAGTTCCCGGTCGAGGTCGAGATCGGCACCGAGGACGGCACCGTCACCGGCACGATGACCGTGGTCTGGACGCTGCGCTTCAACCGCTGACACACGCGCCGCAGCCGAATCCGGTTTGCCCGGCCGGTCCGATGGATAGATTCGTACCGTGCTGGGTCTACCCGCTCATGTGACCGCGTGTCTCTTCGATCTGGACGGTGTGCTGACGCAGACCGCCAGGGTGCACAACGCCGCCTGGAAGCAGACCTTCGACGACTTCCTGCGCCGGCGTGCCGCGGCCACCGGTGAGCCGTTCCGGCCGTTCGACCCCGGGCCGGACTACAACCGGTACGTCGACGGCCGGCCCCGGGCCGACGGGGTGCGCACCTTCCTCGCCTCGCGCGGCATCGTCCTGCCCGAGGGGAGCCACGACGACCCGCCGGACGCGGACACCGTCAACGGCGTCGGCAACCGCAAGAACGTCGTCCTGCTGGAGCGGATCCACCGCGACGGCGTCGAGGTCTACCCCGGCTCGGTGAGCTACCTGCGGGCGGCGGTCGCCGGCGGGCTGCGCCGGGCGGTGGTCTCGGCCAGCGCCAACTGCCGGGACGTGGTGGCCTCCGCCGGGCTGGAACCGCTGCTGGAGGCACGGGTCGACGGCCTGCTGGCCCGGGCCGAGGGGCTGCGCGGCAAGCCCCACCCGGACACCTTCCTGGCCGGGGCGAAGCTGCTCGGCGTCGAGCCGGCGAACGCCGCCGTCTTCGAGGACGCCCTCGCCGGCGTCGAGGCCGGCCGGGCCGGCGGATTCGGGTACGTGATCGGCGTCGACCGGGTCGGTCAGGCCGACGAGCTGCGCGCGCACGGCGCGGACGTCGTGGTCACCGACCTCGCCGACCTGTTGAAGGGGTCGACCTCATGATCCGCGAACGCGCCTATCCGGTCGAGCCCTGGCACGTCCGGGAGACCCGGCTCGACATGGATGTCCTCGCCCAGTCGGAGTCGGTCTTCGCGCTCTCCAACGGCCACGTCGGGCTGCGCGGCAACCTCGACGAGGGGGAGCCGCACGGCCTGCCCGGCACCTACCTCAACTCCTTCTACGAGCTGCGCCCGCTGCCGTACGCGGAGGCCGGCTTCGGCTTCCCCGAGTCGGGCCAGACCATCGTCAACGTCACCAACGGCAAGCTGATCCGGCTGCTGGTCGACGACGAACCGCTCGACGTCCGGTACGGCGAACTGCTGTCCCACGAGCGGATCCTCGACCTGCGGGCCGGCACCCTGCACCGGGAGATGCACTGGCGCTCCCCGGCCGGCCGCGAGGTCAAGGTGCGCAGCACCCGGCTGGTCTCCTTCACCCAGCGGGCGGTCGCCGCGATCCACTACGAGGTGGAGGCGGTCAACGGGCCGCTGCGGCTGATCCTCCAGTCCGAGCTGGTCGCCAACGAGACCCTGCCGGCGCAGAGCCGCGACCCGCGGGTCGCGGCGGTGCTGGAGTCCCCGTTGCAGGCCGAGGAGGAGCTGACCACCGACGACGGCGGGCTGCTCATCCACCGCACCAAGGTCAGCGGGCTGCGGGTGGCCGCGATCATGGGGCACGACGTGTACGCCCCGGACAAGGCCACCGTCGAGTCCGAGGGGTACGAGGACTGGGTGCGGACCACCGTCGGGTGCGTGCTCAAGCCCGGCCAGACGCTGCGGGTGGTCAAGTACCTGACGTACGGCTGGTCCAGCCGCCGGTCGCTGCCGGCGCTGCGCGACCAGGTCGGCGCGGCGCTGGCCGCGGCCCGGCTGGACGGCTGGGAGGGGCTGCACCGGGAGCAGCGGACCTACCTCGACGAGTTCTGGGACGCCGCCGACGTGCGCGTGGAGGGCGACCCGGAGGTGCAGCAGGCGGTCCGGTTCGGGCTGTTCCACGTGCTCCAGGCCGGCGCGCGGACCGAGCGGCGGCCGATCTCCGCGAAGGGGCTGACCGGGCCCGGGTACGACGGGCACGCCTTCTGGGACACCGAGATGTTCGTGCTGCCAGTGCTCACGTACACCCAGCCGACCGCCGTCCGGGACGCGCTGCACTGGCGGCACTCGACGCTGGAGCAGGCGCGGGAGCGGGCCCGCACCCTGAACCTCCAGGGCGCCGCCTTCCCGTGGCGGACCATCGAGGGCCCGGAATCCTCGGCGTACTGGCCGGCCGGCACCGCCGCCTTCCACATCGCCGCCGACGTCGCCGACGCGCTGCGCCGGTACGTGCTGGCCACCGGGGACGAGCAGCTGGAACGGGACATCGGCCTGGAACTGCTGGTGGAGACCGCCCGGCTCTGGCGCTCGCTGGGGCACCACGACCGGCGCGGCCGGTTCCACATCGACGGGGTGACCGGCCCGGACGAGTACACCGCGGTCAAGAACGACAACATCTACACCAACCTGATGGCGCAGCGGAACCTGATCACCGCCGCTGACTGCGCGATGCGCCACCGGGACGAGGCGCGCGACCTCGGGGTGACCGAGGAGGAGGCCGCCGAGTGGCGGGACGCGGCGAACGACATGCACGTCCCGTACGACGAGGGGCTGGACGTCCACGAGCAGGTGGAGGGCTTCACCCGGTTGCAGGAGTGGGACTTCGAGCACACCCCGCCGGAGAAGTACCCGCTGCTGCTGCACTACCCGTACTTCGACCTGTACCGCAAGCAGGTGGTCAAGCAGGCGGACCTGGTGCTCGCCATGCACTGGCGGGGTGACGCGTTCACCGGTGCCGAGAAGGTCCGCAACTTCCTCTACTACGAGCGCCGCACCGTCCGGGACTCCTCCCTCTCCGCCTGCACCCAGGCGGTGATGGCGGCCGAGGTGGGCCACCCGGAGCTGGCCCACAGCTACCTGCGCGAGGCCGCGCTGATGGACCTGCACGACCTGAACGAGAACACCCGCGACGGCGTGCACATGGCCTCGCTCGCGGGTGCCTGGATCGCGCTGGTGGCGGGCTTCGGCGGGCTGCGCGACCATGACGGGACGCTGTCGTTCTCGCCGCGGCTGTCCAGCCGGCTCAGCCGGTTGGAGTTCTCGTTGCAGTGGCGGGGCCTGCGGCTGCGGGTGGACGTCCGGCCGCACCAGACCACGTACTCGCTGCGCAACGGCGGGTCGGACACGGTCCTCGAGCTGCGCCACCACGGGGAGAGGATCAAGGTGACGTCCGCCCTGCCGGTCACCGTCCCGGTGCCGCCGGCGCAGGCGACGGGGCCGTCCCCGGAGCAACCGCCCGGCCGCGCGCCGCTGCTGCGCCTCCCGGAGAACCGCCCCTGACGATCACGAGGTCGGCGGCGACCGCCGCCGACCTCGTGATCGACCAAGAAGGGACCGTCCGGTCAGAACTGGGGGCCGTTGGAGGGCCGGCCCGCGGCGTCGCGCGGGCTGACCGCGCGCGGGTCCTCCGGCGTACGCGCCTCCGCCGCCTCGTCCGCCCAGTCCCGGCCGCGCTCGGCGTCCTGTTCGCGGCGTTCCTGCTCGGCGGTCTGGGTCTGCTGGGACGTCTTCCGCTCGGCCATGGCGATCCTCGCGATCCGTCGGGGCGCGGCTGCGCCGGTGCTGAGGTCACCCCGCGCCTTCCCGATCGCCCCGGACGCAAACGACGTCACCCCTCCAGGTGTCGGGCGAAGCTCAGCCGCAGGTGGTTCTTCGGCCGCGAACCGACGATCGAGCCGACCACCTCGCCGGCGCGGAACACCAGCAGGGTCGGCATCGACATCACCTGGTACGCCCGGGTGGTGGCCGGATTCTCGTCGGCGTTCAGGGTGGCCACCAGCAGCCGGTCGCCGAACTCCCCGGCCAGCTCGGCGAGGCTCCGGGAGACCGCCACGCAGGGCGGGCACCAGTCGGCCCAGAAGTCGACCACCACCGGACGGTCGGCGGCCAGCACCGTGTCGGCGAAGGTGGCGTCCGTGACGACGGTCAACGCTCCGTCTGCCGTCTCCTGAAGCATGTTTCCTCCCGGTCTGCGATGGCCTGGGCGAGTTGGTGGTGCAGCTGCCGCCGGACCGCGCCCAGCCGGTCGAGGTACGCGTCCACCTCGGCGAGCTTGCGGCGCAGCACGGCGACCGAGTCGGGGCAGACGTCGCCCGAGGCGTGGCCGGCCCGCAGGCACGCCACGAAGGGGCGGATGTCGTCCAGGTCGAAGCCGATCGCCAGCAGCGTCCGGATCTCGTGGACGACGCGCAGCTCCGCCTCGTCGTAGACCCGGTAGCCGTTGGCCGAGCGCTGGGGCCGCACCAGCCCCCGCGTCTCGTAGTACCGCAGCGTGCGGGTGCTCGTGCCGGCGCGTTCCGCCAGCTCACCGATCAGCATCCGACCTCCTCGGCCGCTCCTGCCGGTCACGCTAGACCTTGTCGCCGGTGTCAAGGCAACGGGTGAGGACGGCCGTCCGGCGGGTACGCGGCCGACTGGACACTAGGTGAGGAGGCAACATGGGTACGCGCGCAGCGGTGACCATCCCGGTCGGGGCAGCCGGGCTGCCGGCCGACATCGACGGGCCGGACGACGCGACCGGCGTGGTGCTCTTCGCGCACGGCAGCGGCAGCTCCCGGCACAGCCCCCGCAACGTGGCGGTGGCCGGGGTGCTCCAGCGCGCCGGCCTCGCCACCGTACTGGTCGACCTGCTCACCCCCGAGGAGGACGCGGTCGACGCCGTCACGGCCGAGCTGCGTTTCGACATCAAGATGCTCGCCGACCGGCTCGCCGGGATCGTCGACTGGCTCGGCGCCGAGCCCACCCTCGGACGGCTGCCCGTCGGCCTGTTCGGGGCGAGCACCGGCGCGGCGGCGGCCCTGGTCGCGGCGTCCGAGCGGCCGGATCGGGTGGCGGCGGTGGTGTCCCGGGGTGGCCGCCCCGACCTGGCCGGCGCCGCGCTGTCCGGGGTGCGCGCGCCGACGCTGATGCTGGTCGGCGGCCTGGACGAGCAGGTCATCACGCTGAACGAGCAGGCCGCGGCGCAGCTGCACGCCCCGTACGAGCTGCGGATCGTGCCCGGTGCGACGCACCTCTTCGAGGAGCCGGGCACCCTCGACCAGGTCGCCGACGCCGCCGCCGGCTGGTTCGCCACCAACCTCCGCGTCCCCGCCTGAGTGGGGTGGGGGTCAGGGGGTGGTGGGGTGGCGGTGGCGTTGGATGGTGTCGACCACGCGGTAGGTGACCGCGGCGATCGGGACCGACACGAACGCGCCGGCGATGCCGGCGATCAGCGTGCCGGCGGTGACCACGACCAGGATCACCGCGGGGTGCAGCTGCACCTGCCGCTTCATGATCAGCGGTTCCAGCAGGTTGCCCTCGATCTGCTGGACGGCGATCACCGCGGCCAGCACCAGCAGCGCCGTGGTCGGGCCGTTCGCCGCCAGGGCCACCAGCACCGCGACCGCGCCGGCCACCGTGGCCCCGATGATCGGCACGAAGCCGCCGAAGAAGGTGATCAGCGCCAGCGGCAGGGCAAGCGGTACGCGGAGCAGCACCAGCGCCAGCCCGATGCCGATCGCGTCGATCGCCGCGATCACCATGGTGCCCCGGCTGTACGCGCCGAGGGTCCGCCAGCCGACCCGGCCCGCCTCGGCGGTCACCTCCCGGTTCGGGCCGGTCATCCGGCGCAGCACCCAGTGCCACATCGACCGGCCGTCCTTGAGCAGGAAGAAGAGCAGCACCAGGGCGAGCAGCGCGGAGCCGGCCACCTCGGCCGCGGTCCGCGCCCCGCCCACCGGGTCGGGGGTGCCGCTGCCCACGCCGTCGCGGACCTGGCGGATCAGCTTGTCGAGCTGGGCGTCGCTGACCGGCAGGGTCTCGGTGACGAAGTCCCGGCTGCGCTGGAGGCCCTGGTCGAGCTGCTGGCTCAACTCGCCGAACTGGGCGGCGGTCAGGTTCCACACCAGCGCGCCGACGCCGCACAGAATGCCGAGCAGCAGCAGGATGGTCAGCAGGGCGGCCGGCGCGGCCGGCACCCGCAGCCGGCGCAGGGCCAGCAGCACCGGGTCGAGCAGCGCGGTGAGGAAGAGGGTGACCGCCAGCGCGATCGCCAGCGGCGCCAGCAGCACCGCGACCTTGCCCAGCAGGTACAGCCCGAACACCACGACGATGAGGCAGGCACTCCACACCACCGCCGTACGGACCAGCCAGGGCAGGGCAGCCCAGGCCTGGCGCGGGCCCGGGCGGGCAGCCCTCGCAATGGGCTCGGGCGTCCGCCCGTATCCGTCATCGACCACGTCGACCCTCCTCGTCTCAGCGGGGTCGATACCCGACCGGCCGTGCCGCGACACCCGGTGACCCGACGCCCGGCCCGGTCGGGGACTCCGCTCACCCGTCGAGGACCACGGGTGTTTGCGGCCAAAACCCGAGGGAACGCAGAGGACACCGACCTAGGAGGACCATCATGAGTGACTTCATGGACAAGGCCCAGGATTTCGCCGACAAGCACGACAAGCAGGTCGACCAGGGCCTCGACAAGGCCGGCGACTACGCGGACAAGCGCTCCGGCGGCAAGTACGACGAGCAGATCGACAAGGGCGTCGACATGGCGCAGCAGCGCACCGGTGAGGGCGACCAGGATCGTTGACCCGCCCTGCCGCTGCCGGGTCGCCCGATACGGGTGACCCGGCAGCGCTGTGTCCGGAGCGGACACCCCCTGGCCACCATCGACCGCTCTCGGTCGGACGACGGACGGCCACGCACTCGGCCCTTGCCGGGGCGTGGCCGTCCGGGGTCCGGTCAGCTGTGCTGCTTCTCCCGCAGCTCCGCCATCGAGGTGGGCCGGCCGCTCAGCGCGTCGCGCATCCGGTCGACCAGGCCGGTGCCGGGGGCGAGCATCTTGTTCGCCGGCGGGTGGTCCGGGGCGGCCGGGTGCGGCCGGGTCGGGGCGGCCTTCTTCGCCGCCCGCACCTTGCCGGCCAGCTCGACCAGCTCCTCGCGGGCCACCGCGGCGCGCAGCCGGGGGAACAGGTCGGTCTCCTCGTCCTGCACGTGGTGCCGGATCGTGCTGGTCAGATGGGCCAGCAGCTCGTCGAAGCGGGGCTCGGACGGGTCGAGCGACTCCAGCTCCTTCATGGTGCGTTCCGCGTCGGCGTGCTCGGAGATCTCGTGCTCGGCCAGCTGCTCGCCGTCCGGCAGCGCCTTGCGGGCGGTCGGGTAGACGTACGCCTCCTCGGCGACCGAGTGGCGGACCAGCTCGGCGATCACCACGTCGGCCAGTTGGCGGCGGTGCTCCGGAGTGCCCTGCCGGCTCTCCAACTCGACGAAGATCGCCTCGACCTCGCGGTGGTCGGCGACCAGCACGTCGACGACGTCCTGGTGCGCGGTGTCGTGATGAGTCATGTTCGATGCCCCTTACCGGTGCGGTCGGTCGGATGGGGGGCTGGTACCCGTCATCCGTCGGCCGAACCCACCCGAGTGGACGGATCCCGGACGGCGGCCGCACCCTCCGCCCCCTGGGCCGCGCCCTGCGCGGTGGCGGTTTCCCGCGCCACGTCGGGCGGTGGGGCCGCGGGCAGCGGGAAGCAGAGCAGGGCGATGTCGTCGGCGGCCGGTCGGCCGCCGCGGGCCGCCGCGATCAGCTGATCCGTCCAGTCGTCGTCGCCGGCGCCGTCCGCGCCGATCGCGCCGGCGAGCCGGTCGATGCCCTCGTCGATGACCTCGTCGGGTGACTCGACCAGGCCGTCGGAGTAGAGCACCACCATCGCGCCGGCCGGCGCCGTCAGCTCCTCGTCGGCCCGAACCCCGCCGCCGACCCCGAGCGGGCGGGCGGTGGCCGCCAGCCGGCGCACCGTGCCGTCGGCCAGCCGCAGCAGCGGTGGTGGGTGGCCAGCGGAGGCGTACCGGAGGGTGCCGGTGGCCGGGTCGACGAACACGCAGGCGGCCGTCGCGAAGACCACGTCGGGCAGCGCGACGACGAAACGGTCCAGTTCGGTCAGGAGCGCGCCCGGGCCGGCGACCCGCCCGGCGAGCGCCCGGGCAGCCGTCCGCAGCTGACCCATCGCCAGCGCCGCCTTGACGCCGTGCCCGACCACGTCGCCGACCAGCAGGGCGTGCCGGTGGCCGCCGAGCGGGATCACGTCGTACCAGTCGCCGCCGGCGTTGAGCACCGACGGCGCCGGCAGGTAGCGGCCGACCGTGCCGGCCGGCAGGTCCTCGGTGAGCAGCCAGCGTTGCAGGTCCACCACCGCGTCGTGCTCGTCCTGGTGCAGCCGGTCCCGCTCCGCGGTGAGCCGGTCGATCCGGCGGCCGGCCAGCCCGCCGCTGACCAGCGCCAGGCCGGCCAGCAGCAGGATCCCGGCCAGCCAGCCGGCCAGCTGCCGGTCCGGCCCGGCGGTCGCGTCCGCCACCGGCCGTTCCAGCGCGACGTACTCGCCGAACCCGCCGATCCTGCTCCAGCCGACGATCTCGTCGGGGCGGCCGCTGAGACCGGTGCGTTCGGCCCGGGCGCCGCTCGCGAAGGCGTCCCCGCCGGCCACCAGCCGCCGGTAGAGGTCGGTGTCGGAGATGTCCCGGGTGCGGTCGACGTTGGGGCCGACGATGAGCTGCCCGGCCCGGTCCACCACCAGCAGGTCGGTCTCCGGCCCGTAGAACTCCGGCCCGATCTCGGCCGCCTGCCGGGCGGCCACCGCGCGGATCCACGACATGCTCCAGCCGCCGGCCAGCACCCCGTTCACCGCGCCGTCCGGCCCGCTGGTGGGCACCGCGAAGACCATCACCTCCCCGGCGAACGCGGGGGAGGTGAGCGCGGCGCTGGTGGTCCACTCCGCGCGCCCGCCCGCCACCTCGGACCACCAGTCGCCGCCGGCCGGGGCGCCCACCGTGCCCCGGTCGGCCGCGCGGACCGTCCCGGTGGTGCCGAGCCAGGCCAGGCCGCCGGTGAGGCCGAGCTGGTCGACCCGGATCGATTCGAGCCGCCGCTGGATCGCGGCCGGGTCGCCGCCGGTGAAGGTACGCCCCGACGCCACCGCCTGGAGCAGCCGGACGAGTGAGAGGCGGCTGCCGTACACGTTGGCGGCGACGGTCTGGCTGCGCAGCCGGACCTCCTCCACGGCGGCGGCCCGCTCGGCGCGCCAGGTGTCCACCGCGATCAGCGCACCGGTCGAGCCGAGCGCGAGGGTGACCACCGCGACGGCGGCGAAGAGTCGCCGGCCCGCTCCCAGGCTGGTCGACGGCCGCTGGCCGGGGGCCGGTCGTCCGGTCACCGTCACACGATGTCAGCCCGGCGGACGGATCGGTAGGGGGCGTACGCGTGCGGGCGTTGTCGCGCCGGTCACCCTGCCGTACGCTTCTCCTCGGCCCGCCCTCACGGTTTCCAGTGAGGAGCAGTCATGCCCTTGAACCGCCTGCTGGCCCTTGGGCTCAGCGCGGGTACGGCGGTCGTGCTGAGCGTGCCGGCGGTCGCCGCGCCGGCCTCGGCCGCCCCGTCCCCGCACCACCCCGCCGGCGGCAGCCTGGTGCTGGTCGGTGGTGGTCTCGCCGACGACAACGCGACCATCTACGGCGACATCGTCCGGCTGGCCGGTGGCACCGGCAAGGCCCGGATCGGCATCTTCACCGCGGCGGCCCCGGTGCCGTCCGAGGACCCGGACGCCGACACCCCGGACTGCAACAACAGCGTCTGCAACGGCGACTACTACGCGAAGCTCTTCAAGACCTACGGCGTCGCGGACGCGCAGTGGATTCCGATCGACCTGGACCACCCGCAGGCCGCCGACGACCCGGCGGTGGTGCAGCAGATCAACTCGATGACCGGCTTCTTCTTCGGCGGTGGCGACCAGTACCGGTACGTCACCACGATGACCCGGGGCAGCGCGCAGCGGGACTCGGCCGCGCTGGCCGCCGTTCGGCGCAAGCTGCGCTCCGGCGCGGTGGTCGCGGGCACCAGCGCCGGCGCGCAGATCATGGCCGGCAAGGACATGATCACTGGTGGCTCGACCGAGCCGGGGCTGCGCGACGGCGCGAAGGTGGGCTACTTCGACGACCCGGGCGTGCTCGGCTACCTGCCCAAGGGGGGCTTCGGCTTCTTCACCGAGGGGCTGCTGGACACCCACTTCTCCCGGCGTGGCCGGGAGGCGCGCTCGATCCGGCTGGCCTCGGACACCGGCAACGACCGGGTCTTCGGGCTGGACGAGAACACCGCGCTGGAGGTGACCGGGGTCGGCTCGCGGCACCGGTCGCTCAAGGTGATCGGCCAGCGTGGGGTGAGCGTGCTCGACCTGCGCCGCGCCGAGGTGACCAGCACCGATGGGGTGTGGGGCATCGAGGGCGTGCGGTGGAACCGGCTGACCGAGGGTGACCGCTACCGGGCCGAGCGCTGGCAGCCGGTGATCGCCGCCGGCAAGGAGCGGGTGGCCCCGGCCGCCGGCCCGTGCACGGTGCCCGCCTCGGAGGACGTCTTCTACGACTACGCGCTGGTCGGGCTCGCCGAGGGGCTGGTCGACCAGGCCGGTTGCGCGTCGACGTCGGGCACGTCGTACGAGAAGGACCCGCAGTTCGCCGCCGAGGTGACCCGGGGCCCTGGCTTCGCCGGGTACCGGGACGGGTCGAGGACGTCGTTCGTCGACGCGGTGGTCGGCATCCGTCCGGTCTGACGGTCGGCCCGGGCGGGTCGGTCTGCCCGGGCGGGTTCGACAACGAGCGGTATGACTCTGCGTCATGAATATGACTCGGAGTCATACCGCTCGTGCGTTCGTTGCCTGCCGGGCGGGGTGCCGGCAGCTCAGGTCGGCGGTGGCCCGAGCAGGGCGGGTAGCTCGGTGAAGGAGGCGATCACCGGACCGCCCCAGGTCGGATCGGTGTCGTTGTGCTCGGTGGTGCGCAGGACGGTCATGCCGACCGCCGCGGCCCCGGCGAGTTCGCCGTCCGAGCCGTCGCCGACGAACACGCAGTCGCCGGCCGCCACGCCGAGCCGGTCGGCGGCCGTCAGGTAGCTCGCCGGATCCGGCTTCGCCACGCCGATCTCGCAGGAGAAGACCGCGACGTCGAGGCGGGCGGCGAGACGGCTGCGCGGCCACGCCTCCGCCGTCTCCGAGGTGGCGTTGCTGACCAGTCCGAGTCGGTGGCCGGCGGCCCGGAGCGCGTCGAGGGCGTCCAGGGTGGCGGGCGGTACGGAGTCCAGCACCCGCCGGGCCAGCTCGCGGCGGAGCGATCCCGCCCGGGACACGGCGTCGGGCGTGGGGGCGCCGCCGAGCCGTCGGGCGAGGATGTCAATCGTCTCCTCCACGTCCCACCGGACCAGCCGGTCCCGCCAGGTCGCGTGGTACGCGGCGACCAGCGCGGCGGGTTCCACCCCGACCAGTGCGCCCATCTCGGCGACGACGCGGTCGCGCTCGGCGTCGGCGCCTTGGACGAGGGTGTGGAACAGGTCGAGGATCACGGCCCGCGGCATCGCCGCATCCTATCCGGACACTCCGGCGAAGGACCGTCACCGGGCTGTAACAGAAGTTACGTATTGAGCATGGAACTTAATGGATGTAACTTCTGTTTCATCGATCCGTGGCCCCTCGGAGGTGCCCATGTTCCCTGCCCGCAACCCCCGCCGACTGACGGTGGTGGCCGCCGCCGCTGCCCTGCTCACCATCGCCCCGGTCGGGGTGACCGCAGCCCAGGCCCAGGTCACCCGTGTCCGCCAGGGCAGCGCCACCGACGTCAGCCGGACCGCCTGGTCCGGCCCGGCGTACACCATGAACGGCTCGGGCGGGATCATCGCCGCCACCATGAACCAGGCGATCAACGCGATCCGCGGCGGCACCGGCTCCATCGACGTGGTCGTCATCGCCGGCTCCGGCACCACCACCCCCGAGTGCGACGTGATCAGCACACTGGCCGGGGTCAACTCCTGCACCACGCTCACCCTGACCGCCGCCCGGGACGGTGACGACGCCCAGGTCAACACCGACATCCGCAACGCCGAGTTCGTCTACTTCGCCGGCGGCAACCAGTGCAACTACGTGGCCTGGAAGGGCACCGCGCTGGAGGCCTCCGTGGAGTCCGTGGTGGCCAAGGGCGGCGGGGTCGGCGGCGGCAGCGCCGGGCACCACATCAACAGCGACATCGTGTACGACGCCTGCACCGCGAGCGCCACCTCCGCGACCGCCCTGGCCAACCCGTACGACCGGTCGCTGACGTTCACCACCGGGATGTTCCGCTGGCCCAACTACGCCAACACCATCAACGACTCGCACTTCGTCACCCGGGACCGGATGGGCCGGACAATGGCCTTCGTGGCGCGGGCGATCAAGGACGGGCTGGCCAGCGGCGGCAAAGCGTGGGGGGTCGGGGTCGAGGAGGGCGCGTCGCTCTACATCGACAAGTTCGGGCTGGCCACGCTCAGCGGACCGAGCGCGTACATCGTCCTCGGCGACCACCAGCCGGAGGTGGCCGTCTCCGGGCAGCCGCTGACCTACTCGAACTTCAAGATCTGGAAGCTGACCAGCGGCCAGACCTACCACTTCGCCAACCGGCCGACCTGTGGCTACTACCTCAAGAGCGTGAACGCCGGCGTGCCGAGCAGCAGCCTCTACAGCGGCACCCCGGTCACCGACTGCTCGACCACCCCGCCGCCGTCGGGCGGGTCGAGCTACGCCGAGGTGGAGCCGAACGACTCGCGGACCGCGGCCAACGACATCTCCGCCAGGTCCTACCCGCTCACCCTCACCGGTGACATGAAGAGCACCACCGACCGGGACTACTTCGCGCTCACCCTCGGCAGTGGACAGACGCTGACCGCGAACTGTGACGTCCCGACCGCGTACGACGCCGACCTCTACCTGCTCAGCTCCACCGGGAGCACGCTGACCCGGTCGGTGAACGACGGCGCCGGCGCCCACGAGTCGGTCACCCTCACCCGGACCACCTCCGGGTCGGCGACCTACTACCTGGACCTGGAGGCGTACTCCGGCTCCGGCGCCGCCGACTACACCTGCACGGTCACCAAGTCCTGATTCCCACCCCGAAGCCGGGCGCGGAGCGGGCGGGACCCCGCTCCGCGCCCGGTTACGCTCAGCGCGTGTCGAATCCCGATCATGTCGAAGAGCCGCACGCGGTCGGCGTCGCCGCGCTGATCCGGCAGCGGCTCGGCGAGTGCAGCCCGGCCGAGCGCCGGGTGGCCCGGGCGCTGCTCGCCTCGTACCCGGCCGCCGGACTGGGCACCGTCGCCGCGCTGGCCGAGCGGGCCGAGGTGAGCGGGCCGACGGTGCTGCGCTTCCTGTCCCGGCTCGGCTTCGGCGGGTACCCGGAGTTCCAGCGGGCGCTGCGGGAGGAGCTGGCCGAGCGGGAGACCTCACCGCTGTCGGCGTACCGGGCGGCGGAGCGGACCGGCGCACCGCCGGAGGGCGCTCTGGCCCGGTCGGCGGCCACCCTGCCGGACGCGGTCGCCGGCACCCTCGCCGAGCTGCCGCAGGGCGAGCTGGACGCGGCGGTACGCCTCTTCGCCGACCAGCAGCTGCGGGTCACCGCCGCCGGTGGCCGGTTCTCCGGGCTGCTCGCCCACTACCTGGTGCTGCACCTGATGCAGGTGCGCGGCGGCAGCCGGCTGCTGCCCCGCACCCCGGTGGAGCGGACCGACATGCTGGTCGACGTCGGCCGCCGGGACCTGTTCGCCCTGTTCGACTTCCGCCGGTACGAGGAGCCCACGCTGGCGCTGGCCCGGGAGGTGACCTCGCGGGGGGCCAAGGTGGTGCTCTTCACCGACCGGTGGTTGTCGCCGGTCGCCGGTCTGGCCGAGGTGGTACTGCCCAGCCGGGTCGAGTCGCCCTCGCCGTACGACAGCTTCGTGCCGGCGTTGGCGCTGGTGGAGACGCTGGTGGCGGCCCTGATCGACCGGCTCGGACCGGTCGCCGGCGGCCGGCTGAAGGCGATGGAGGCGGCCCAGCAGACGTTCGGCAGCGACTGAACGGCGCGTTACAGAAAATTGTAACCCCACCGAAATCGTAACGTGCGTTACAGTCCGGGGGCTGGTTCGTTCTGGCCCCCGGAAGGACACCTCATGCGCATCCGTCAGTTGGCCCTGGTCGGCGCGACCACGGCCCTTCTCGCCGCCACCGCCGCCTGTGGCGGCACCACCGACGCCGCCGGCTCCGGCGACGACGTCAAGCAGGTCTCGGTCACCATCGACGGGGTCGGCGCGGTCAACACCGACACCGCGCTGGCCAAGAAGGTCCCGACCGACGTGCGCGGCCGCGGCACCCTGACCGTCGCCACCAACGCCCCCTACCAGCCGTTCATCGACTTCAAGGTCGAGGGCAAGAACGACGAGTTCAAGGGCCTCGACTACGACCTGTTCCAGGCCGCCTCGGCCCGGCTCGGCCTGAAGGCCACCTTCAGCCAGCAGCCCTTCGACGGCCTCGTCCCCGGCCTGCAGGCCGGCAAGTACGACGCCATCGCCGGCGGCATCACCGACAAGAAGGAGCGCCAGCAGGTCGCCACCTTCGTCGACTACTCCGCCTCCGGCACCGGCTTCCTGGTCAGGACCGGCAACCCGCTGGGCGTGCAGACCGTGGCCGACCTCTGCGGGCGCAAGGTCGCCGTGCAGAAGGCCAGCAACCAGGCGAAGAACCTGACCACGTACTCCAAGGACAGCTGCGCCGGCAAGGCCATCGACGTCAAGGAGTACCCGGAGAACCCGCAGGCGGTGCAGGCCATGCTCGCCGGCAACGTCGAGGTGGTCGCCGCGACCAAGGTGAACCTGGTCGACACCGCCAGCTCGCTCGCCGGCAAGGCTGAGCTGGTCGATGACAAGTCCGCCCCGAACGGCTGGCTGGCCAGCCCCAACGGCTTCGGCTTCCTGAAGGCCAACAAGGAGCTGGCGCAGGCGTACCAGGCGGCCGTGCAGTCCCTGATCGACGACGGCACCTACGGCAAGATCCTCGCGCAGTGGAAGCAGGAGCCGATCGCCGTCAAGCAGGCCACCATCGACCAGGCCATCGACTGACCCGGCGGACCACCACTCCCTAGGACCGCGGTCGCCGGGCGTCCTCGATTCCGTGAGGGCGGGCCCGGGGGCGTCCGGCGACCGCCGCACCCTTCCGCCGCAGGAGGCACCGCACATGACGAGCGACACCGAGACCGTACGGGTGGTGCCCGTACGCCACTACGGACGCTGGGCGACCGCGCTGCTCGTGGTCGGCCTGACCGCCCTGTTCCTCCGGGCGCTGTTCGACAGCCCCAACCTGGAACCCGGCACCATCGCCACCTACCTGTTCAAGGACTACGTCCTCGACGGCGTGGTCACCACGCTCTGGCTCACCCTGCTGGCGATGGTGCTCGGCACCGTCGGCGGCGTACTGCTCGCCGTGATGCGGTTGTCGGAGAACCCCGTGCTGCGCGGCGTCTCCTGGGCGTTCATCTGGGTCTTCCGGGGCACCCCGCTGCTGGTCCAGATCATCTTCTTCGGCTTCCTCGGGGCGCTCTTCCCCCGGATCAGCCTGACCGTGCCGTTCACCGGCACCATCCTGTTCGACAAGCCCACCAGCGTGGTGGTGACCGGGACGGTGGCCGCCGTGCTGGCCCTGTCGCTCAACGAGATGGCGTACGCCGCCGAGGTCATCCGGGGCGGCATCCTCGCCGTCGACGAGGGGCAGACCGAGGCCGCCGCCGCGCTGGGCATGAGCCCGACGCTGACCCTGCGCCGGGTGGTGCTGCCGCAGGCGATGCGAGTGATCATCCCGCCGATGGGCAACGAGACCATCACCATGCTGAAGTCGACCGCGCTGGTCTCCGTGATCGCCGGGCGGGACCTGATGACCGCCGTGCAGACCGTCTACCAGAACAACTACAAGGTCATCCCGCTGCTGGTGGTGGCCGCCATCTGGTACCTCGCCCTGGTCAGCCTGCTCTCGGCGGGCCAGTGGCTGATCGAGCGGCGGTTCGGCCGCGGCTTCTCCCGGGTAGGTGTCCGATGACCGTGACCGACGAGACGCAGACCGGTCCGGTGGCGACCGCGACCAGGCCGATGGTGCGCGCCGACGGCGTGACCAAGCGGTTCGGACCGGTCGAGGTGCTCAAGGGCATCGACCTGACCGTCGCCCCCGGTGAGGTGACCTGCCTGCTCGGCCCGTCCGGCTCCGGCAAGTCCACCTTCCTGCGCTGCATCAACCACCTGGAGCGGATCGACGGCGGTCAACTCTGGGTGGACGGCGACCTGGTCGGCTACCGCCGGCAGGGCGACAGGCTGTACGAGCTCAAGGCGCGCGAGGTGGCCCGCCGGCGCCGGGACATCGGCATGGTGTTCCAGCGGTTCAACCTCTTCCCTCACCTCACCGCGCTCGGCAACGTCGTCGAGGCGCCCGTGCGGGTGCTCGGCACCCCGCGCGAGAAGGCCCGCGCCGAGGCGCTGCGGCTGCTGGAACGGGTCGGCCTGGCCGAGAAGGCGGGCAACTACCCGGGCCAGCTCTCCGGCGGCCAGCAGCAGCGGGTGGCAATCGCCCGGGCACTGGCCATGCACCCGAAGCTGATGCTCTTCGACGAGCCCACCTCGGCGCTCGATCCGGAACTCGTCGGCGACGTGCTGGACGTGATGAAGGGGCTGGCCGCGGACGGGATGACCATGGTGGTGGTGACCCACGAGATGGGCTTCGCCCGCGAGGTCGCCGACAGCGTCGCCTTCCTCGACGGCGGCGTGGTGGTCGAGGCCGGCACCCCGGCCGAGGTGCTCGGCAATCCCCGTCACGAACGCACCCGCGCGTTCCTGGACAAGGTGCTCTGATGGATCCTCTGCTCACGGCGGCCGGTGACCGGCTCGGGGCGTACCACGAGCGGTTGGCCCGGCTGGTCGGCGTCGACTCCGGCTCCGGGCAGGTGGACGGCCTGCGCGAGGCCGCCGACCTGGTGCAGACCTGGTGCCTCGCCGCCGGGCTGTCGGTCGAGCGGGAACCGGTGGCAGACCCGTCCGGCGCCCCGCTCGGCGACGTGCTGGTCGCCCGCAGGCGCGGCCGGGGCGAGCGGCGCGTCCTGCTCGCCGCTCACCTCGACACGGTCTTCCCGGCCGGCACCGCGGCCACCCGGCCGTTCCGGGTGCACGACGGCCGGGCGTACGGGCCGGGGGTCAGCGACGACAAGGGCGGCCTGCTCGCCGGGCTCGCCGCCGTCGAGGTGCTCGACGCGCTGGGCCGGGAGGAGTACGGCGAGCTGGTGCTGGTCTGCACCCCGGACGAGGAGATCGGCTCGCCGGGCAGCCGCCCGCTGCTGCGTACCCTCGGCGCGGAGGCGGACGTGGCGCTCTGCCTGGAATGCGCCCGCGACAACGGTGATCTGGTGTCGGCCCGCAAGGGCGTGGCCGACCTGGAGATCGTGCTGCGCGGCCGGGCCGCGCACGCCGGCATCGAGCCGGAACGTGGGGCGAACGCGCTGCTCGCCGCCGCGCGGCTGACCGTCGCGCTGGACGCGCTCAACGGCCGCTGGCCGGGGGTCACGGTCAACGTCGGGGTGCTGGAGTCCGGCGGCCGGCCCAACGTGGTGGCCGATCGGGCCCGAATGCTGGTCGACCTGCGGGCCTGGCGAACCGGAGAGTACGCCGCGGCGCTCGCCGAGATCCGCCGGCTGGTCGACGAGCCGACCGTCGCCGGGGTACGCGCCGAGCTGGCCGTGCACGCGCCCACCCCGCCCTGGGAGCCCGGCGCGGAGGAGCGCTGGCTGACCGAGCTGGCCGCCAAGGTCGGGGCGGGTCTCGGGGTGCCGGTGTCGCACACCGCCACCGGTGGCTGCGCTGACGCGAACCTGCTCGCCGAGGCCGGGGCGACGGTGCTCGACGGGCTCGGCCCGGTCGGCGGCGACGATCACAGCCCGACCGAGTGGCTGGACCTGGACTCGGTGGTGCCCCGGGTCGCGCTGCTCGCCGGCCTGATCGACGAGGTCGGCCGGCGCTAGGACGACGCGAGGGCCGGTCTCCCCGGGTGGGGAGACCGGCCCTCGATCTTCAGGCGTGCGGGATCAGGAGCTGTAACCGCGGCCCGCGATCCAGTTGGCCAGCTCGGTGACGTCCATCCAGTACTCCTGGATGTCCGGCGCCGCCGGGTCGGCGATCTTCACCGTGTTGCCGTCGTCCTTGTACTCCACCACCGTCAGGTAGTGGCCCGGGTAGTTGTGCTCGATGCCGTCGACGTCCAGCGCGCCGCCGAGGATGTTGGCGACGACCGGGTCACCGGCGTCCACCGAGGCCTTGATGTCCGCCCGCAGCCGCTCAACCTGCTCCTTCGAGGCGGTGTCCGAGCTGATCTCGGTGGTCTTGTACTTGCCGCCGGTGTACTCGTTGAGCACCCGGGTGATGTCGATGGCCGAGTCGGTGCCGTTCTCGGTCGTGCCGAGCTTCTTCGCCAGCTCGTCCTGACTGATCGTCTTGCCCTCGGCCGACAGGGCGATCCGGGTGGACGCCGGGCCGCAGTAGTAGAAGTTCGGCTGCGCCTGGTACTCGTAGCCGGCGCGCCGCTCGGCCTTGCCGCCCTTGCTCTTGTCGGCCTTGCCCTTGTCCGGCTTGTCGGCCACCACCGAGGCGGCCGGCTTGCCAGCCGGCGCGGCGTGCGCCGCCACGGCCGGGCCGGCGATGGCGCCACCGGTCATGATCAGGCCGGCGACGGAGAGCATGCTGTTCCGGAAGATCGTGTTCATGGTCGAAGCTCCGTTCGGGGGTTGACGTCGCGCGTCGGGGACGCGGACGCAAGCACCGGGAGGGGCGCTCGGATCGGGGATCGGTGGCCCGGGCGCTCGGCCCGCTCGCCCACCGGCTAGGTAACGACCGCGGGCGGCCGGCCATTCCAGCCGCTGCGCTCGTCCTGCTCGGTCGTACGGAGGGTGTAACGACCGGCGGCGGGTCGCGATTCCGCCGGGCGGCTGACGCCGGTCATCACGAACCGGACATCCGTGCACGCCCCCGCCCAGTGTGGCCGGCAGGCCCGGGCCGGACTCGGGCCTACAAACTTGATGACGCGAACGAATCGCGGATGGTGGTCACGCCTCGCCGCCCGAAACGGACATCCGATTCTCTGACGACATCAAGTTCGTAGCGTCCGAAAGGCGGCCCGGCGGGATGAGACGTCCGCTCCCGCTCGAACCCGGAAGGGTCAGGAACCGGACGCCGGGGGCAGGCTGCCGAGCAGGCGGGTCACCCCGATCTCGATGACCACGCGCTCCGGATTGGGGCGGGGCTGCCGGTAGCGCTCGGCGTACCGGCGCTCGGCCTCGGCCACCGACGCCGGATCGGACCGGAGCACCGCCCGACCCTCGATCGTGAGCCAACACCGGCCGTCGACGTGGCAGACCGCCACCGGGGTGCCGGCGGGACCGGCCGCGGCGACGTGCCGGGCCTTCGCCGACGTGGCCGAGGTGATCACCCGGGCCAGTCCGGCGTCCGGGTCGAAGGTGACCCCGACCGGGACCACGTGCGGGGTGCCGTCGGCGCGCAGGGTGGTCAGCGTCGCGAGGTGCCGCTCCCGGCAGAAGGTGAGCACCCGCTCGTCCCACGGGTCCAGGCGGTGATCGCCGGCCATGTCCGCTCCCCCGTCTCGTGGCCGGCGTCGTCCCGGTCCGCCCCGATCATGGCACGGTGCGGCGTACCCGTTCCTGATCAGGGGGAGTACCCGGCCGGCCGGGCAACGACCGGGTCGCCGCCCGGCGCTGGTTGACCAGCCGGGTCAGGTAGATCAGCGCCCCGGCGAGCACCCCGAGGTCGTCCAGGTAGATCGGGTCGGGGAGCAGATCGACGGGGGAGATCGTGTAGATCAGCGCGCCGTAGAAGGCCACCTTGCCGCCCACACCGAGCGCCCCCAGCAGCCGCCGGGTGCGTACCACCCGGACCGCCAGCACGATCGCGCCGACCAGCGCGGCGAGCGCCAGGATGCCGCCGACCACCACGAGGACCCACGTCTGTCGGGACATGCCGTCACGCTAACCGAACCGCGCCCGCACCGCCGGGCTCGCGCGCCGGTCACCCGGCCGCTGCGGCCTCGCGATCAGTACGCGGCGACCGCCGCCCGGCCGTGCGCCACGGTCGGCGCCTCCCGGGCCGGCTCCACCACCGGGTGCCGGGTCTCCGGCATCGGCACCACCGACTGTGCCTCCTCCGGCCGGCGGTCCAGCGCGGCGAACGCCTCCTCCCGCAGGCTCCGCGCCGCCGCGGCGGCGAGGTCCGCGTCCCGCCACGCCGCCCGCTCCCGCTCCACCGCCGTGCGGTGCCGGGCGGCCAGGTTGTCCCGCGTCGCCCGGCGCAGCAGCAGTTCCTGCTCCACCGGGTGCCGCCGCGGGTCCCAGCCGCCGCGGTGACCGAAGACATCGCTGAGCTGCTCGACGGAGAGCTCCTTGCGCCAGTACGCGTCCAGGGCCGCCCGGTGCAGGTATCGCTCCCGGTCGGCGTACTCGGCCGGGGTGCGGACCGTCTGGGGCAGCGGCATCGCCGCGGCGGCGGAGAGCCGGCGGACGTCCGCCTCGGCGGTCTCGTACTCCCGCCAGGCCGCCTCGACCTCCTCCTGGACGGCGAGCCAGGCCGTCCGGCGGCGCTCCGCCGTGGCCGCGGCCCGCTCGGCCGCCACCGCCACCTCCTCGGCGTACCGGGCGCGTTCGCGCTGCTCGTCGGCCAGCTCCAGGTGAGTGGGGAGGGCCGCCTGGCGGAACCGGCCGGCGAGGGCGAGCCGGAACACGTCGGGGCGGACGAACAGGCCCGCGACGGCGACGGCCGCGACGGCGAGCAGGATCAGCCAGATCAGGGCGGCGGCGGGGACGTCGGGCAGGACGGCGGAGAAGACGGTCTGCATCACCAGCACCTCACGGTGGGAACGATGTGGAGGGACGAGCGGGGACGGCGGGAGCCGGCGGTCGTACCCGTGGGAACGGACCCGCGGCCGGGAAGGCGCGTCGGGCCCGGCACCCGGACGGGTGCCGCGCGGGCTCAGTGCCGGGGCGGACCGCGCCGGCCGGTGGCGTCCCGGAGCGGGTCCGTCGCCGGCGTCCGCACCGTCGTCGCCGGCGGGGCCGGGTGGGCGGAGGTGGCGGCCGGTCGGGCCGGGAGCGGCCCGGCGGAGCTGTCGTCGACCCGCACGTCGGCCGGCGGGGTGGTGGCCGGCAGCTCGGCCACCCGGGAGGCCACCACGCTGGGCCGGAGCGGGGCGGACGCGGCGGCGGCCGGACCGCTCGGGCCGGCGACCGCGGCGCCGAGGCCGACGGCGAGCACCAGGGCGGTCATCGCCAGCCGGGCGAGATCACGCATCACGCGCAGCGTCGCCACCCAGGCGGGGCGGATCGTCGCTACGGGCAGCATTCACCCAACCTAATGCCTCCGGTCACCGCGCGCAGCGGTGCGACGGCGTGCCGGGAGGTGACCCGGGCCACTCCGTCCTCAGCGGACGAACCCCTCGCCTAGCGGTCGCCGCCGAGCACCGGCGGCGCGACCGAGTCGGCGTCCTGCCAGACCATCTCGTCCTCGGTCAGCCAGGTGAGCCGCTCGTCGGACTCGTCGTCACCCTGCTGGCCGCGGCCACCCAGCACGCCGTTGCGGCTGGCGCCGCCGGCCGTGGCGGCCCGGTTGGCAGCCCCGCCGGAGCGGCCACCGCCGTTCGCGCCGCCCGACTGCCCGGAGGTCAGCCGGCCCGTGCCGGTCGCCGACCGGTTCTCCGCGCCGGTCGGCCCGACGCCGGTACGCCCCGGCAGGGTCGCCGCCCGGCCGGAGGAGGCCAGCGAACCGGCCCCGCCCACCACGCCGCCGGCGGGCAACCCGCCCAGGGCGCCGAAGGTGCTCGACGGAGTGCCGCCCGAGCCGGCCAGGCCGACCGCGCCGAGCGCACCGCCGCCCAGCACCGCCCCGCCGACCAGCGGGTCCGCGCCGGCCAGCGAGGTGCCGCCGGCCAGGTCGTCGACGCCGGCGCTGCCCGGGCCGGCACCCACGCCGCCCGGGCCGGTGCCCGAGGTGTCGCCCGGGTCGGTGCTGCCCGATCCGGTCGTCGGGCCGTGCGCCGGGCCGGTCGGGGTGGCCACGGTGGCGTCGCCGCGCGGGCCCGCGACACCGGTGGTCGGGGCGGCGGCCGGGGTGCTGGACACCGGACCGGACCTCGGCGTCGAGTCGCTCGGCCGGGTGCCGCCCGGCAGCCGGCCG
Organism: Micromonospora sp. BS32; assembly: GCF_059089345.1. NCBI lineage: Bacteria > Bacillati > Actinomycetota > Actinomycetes > Micromonosporales > Micromonosporaceae > Micromonospora > Micromonospora sp. BS32. The sequence continues at coordinate 316,274 of NZ_JBSSHR010000004.1, read as the reverse complement.
TCCGGCGGCGGGGCTTCCACCACCCGCCCGTACGCCGAGACGTCGTAGCCGGCGGAGAGCTCCGCCACCAGCAGCACCATCCGCTGGTGGGCCTTCTCCTGCTCGGCCTTGTCCTGCTCGTGGCCGATCAGCCCGCCGACCACCATGCCACCCACGCCGAACACCGCGCCCTTGGCGGCGTTGCCGAGCATCTTGTCGTGGTCGTCGGTCTCCTCCGGGCTCTCCGCCTGCTGCTGGGCGACGCGCAGCTGGCCGGCCATCATGGTCAGCGCCTGCCCGACGTCGGACATCCCGTCGGCGAGCTCGGCCGAAAAGCGCGACACGAGCGACAGCCGCTCCTGGAACTCGTGCGCCGCGTCGCCCGTCCAGCTGCCGGCCAGCCGGTCGAGGTCACCGTCGAGGTCGCGCGCCAGGCCGCTCAGGGTGTCCTTGAGGGAACTCCACTGGCTGGCGAGGCCGTCGATCTGACCCGGGTCGCCCGCCCGAACGGCGTCGTAGAGCTCCTTGTGGCTGACGTGCTGGTAACGCTGGGTGTATTCAGACACGCCCGTCCTCCCGCTCCTCGAGCACCTTGTCGACCCCGTTGAGGGCGGTCTCGATGTCGGCGGCGTTCGCCGCGTTGCGCGCCTCGGTGGTGCGGTAGTTCGTCATGACCGTGTGGGTCGCGGCCCGGGCCGCCGCGACCGCGCGGCGCAGCTGCGCGACCCGCTCCGCGTAGTCGGCCTGGACGTCGCTGTAGCGGCGGGCGTTGCCGGTGGCGTCGGCGAAGGAGCCGAGCGCGGGCGGCCGGCACTGCATCTCGCTGTTCAGCTTCCGCAGCGCCGTCTCGGCCTGGGTCAGTCGATCCGCCAACCGCTGGTGGAAGTCCTCCAAGGACAGTACGTCCACTGTCGTGCGCCCGGTCATGGCAGCATCCCCGTTGTCCATAGTCGATCCAAGGGCCAGGCCCAGGTTAGTCGACCCGCGCCATCCCGGGCGACCCCGTGCGACGGCCACCGGCCCGGTCAGCCCCCCTGGGCAGGCACGGCGTCGGGCGTACCCGAAGGGCTGGGCCGCTCGTCCTCGCGCCGGTCGTCCGGGGCGAAGTGGTCCAGCGCGTCCTGGCGGTCCAGCGCCGGCCCGGTCGGGATCAGCGAGAGCAGCGACGCCGGTACGACCAGCGGCGCCACCCCGGCGTACCCGAGCGCGGCGACCGCGTCCCCGCCGCGCCGGCCCAGCGGGTGGCGCACGCCCTGCGAGCTGATCAGGTAGACCGTGGCGCCGGCCGCCGGCTCGGTACCCTCGCCGGCTCCGGGAGCGGCCTGGACCAGCACGCCCTTGCCGCCCGGCAGCACCACCTCCTGCGCGGTGCGGACCGCGTCGCGCGGGCCTTGCCGGACCGGGTTCCCGGCGTCCGCCAGCTCGGCCGGCACCTGGTCGAAGGCCTCCAGCGTGGTGGTCGGGGGCCCGCCCGCCGCGCCCGCCCGGTAGGTCGCGCAGACCACCGTCCGGCCGGGACGGACCGGGTACAGCGCGGGCAGGGACTGCAGCGCGCCCTCGGCCTCCAGCCGCTGATCGGTCAGCAGTTCGCCGGCCTGGTCCGGGGTGATGTCGGTTATCTGACCCCCGTCGCTGACCAGGAGCAGCGCGGTGACCTCGCCGATCGAGACCAGGCCGTCCCGGGTGAGCACGTAGTGCTCGCCGGCGGCCCGGAACACCTGGCCGATCCGGGCCGGCCGGCCGGCCACCGGACGGCCGCTCAACGCGTCGTCGCCCGGGATCGCCGGCTCCCGCAGGGCCGGCCCGGCCGGCACCGCGTTGAGCAACTGCTGGCCCACCTCCAGGGTGTCCGCGGCGGCCATCTTCAACGCCGCCAGCGCCCGTTCGCCGCCGACCACCTGCAGCCGCGAACCGCCGGTGAGCAGGTAGCGCTGCGAGCCGGACTCGACCAGCACCGCCCGACCGGTCAGCGGGGCGCCACCGGTGAGCGCCCGGCCGACCAGCACCTTGGCGCCGGAGCGGCGCGAGTCCGCCGGGTCCGGCACGTCGCAGACCGACCAGGGGAGGCCGACCAGGGCGGTGCGGTCGGGCAGGGCGTCAGGGGCGCCGACGATGCCGACCGTACGGCCCCGGGGGCGGTCCTTGATCGACGCCTGCGACACCGTGCGGACCTCCGGGTCCGGCTCGTTGACGATCAGCCGGGCGGAGGCGTAGTTGAGCGTCGGGTGCAGCACCCCGGCGGCGAAGACGTAGGTCGCACCGGTCTCCCGCTCGATGACCAGGCTGTTCTCCTCCAGCGGAGCGGTGTTCCCGGTCAGCTGGCCGTAGGCCCCGGCACCACCGAGCACCACGGCGGCGGCGACCACGCTGCCCGCCACCGCCATGCCGAGCCGGCGCATTGGCAGGTTGGTGGTCTCCGGGTCGCCGGAGAGCAGCGCCGAGACGATGCGGCGGGTGACGAAGCGGTACGCCTGCACCTGATCGCGGCGGGTCCGCATGGTTGACCTCCGGCGGGGTTGGTCCGCGACGATCAGGTCCGAACTCCGTCGCGGGCTTCCCTACGATAAGGGGCCGTCGGCGGGTCACCGGGACCCCCGCCCGTACTCCGGTCGCGCCACCGCGACCGGACGCCCGCGATGTCCAGAAGGGACGCCCACCGATGACGCAGCTCCAGGCGCCACCCGGTCGTACGCCCACCGTCCCCGCCGACCGCCCGGTGTCGCCGGTCCCGGAGCGCGGTCGGGGCCGGATCGGCCCGGTGGCCGTCGGCCAGCTCGTCGTGGTCGAGCTCTGCGCGCTCGCCGTCTGGGCGGCGACGGCCGGGCCGAGCTGGCTGGTCGGGGTGGTGGCCGCGGTGGCCGTCCCCGTCGCGCTGGCCACCTTCGTCCGGCGCGGCGGCCGCTGGTGGTACGAGGACCTGCTGCTGCGCCGCCGGCTGCGGACGCGACGCGAGCACGCCCGGGCGGCGGTGGCGACGGGTGCCGTGGTGGACGCCCGGCTGGCCGCGCTCACCCCCGAGCTGAGCATCACCGAGCTGACCGAGCGGGGCACCCGGCTCGGCATCGGCCAGGACGGCCGGGGCTGGTTCGCCGCGCTGGCGCTGACCGGCCCGGTGGGCGCGCCGGTCGGCTCGGTCGAGGCGGCCGTGATGGACCGGGCGCTGGCGGTGCTGGCGGACTTCGCCGGCCCGGTCACCCTCACCCAGGTCGTCTCGCACACCCTGGTCTGGTACCCGGCGCCGGGCGCGCCGCCGGCCGCCCACCGTACGGTCTGGGTGGCGCTGCGGCTGTCGGTGCCGGACGCCCGCACCGAGGCGGTGACCCGGGGCGGCGGGATGCCCGGCGTGCACCGGGCGATGGCCGCCGGCGTCGGCCGGCTCGGCAAGGCGCTCACCGCGGCCGGCCTGCACCACCGGGTGCTGGGTCGGGACGAGCTGCGCGCCGCGGTGGTCGCCGCGGCCGGTCTCGACCTGGCCCCGGAGCCCCCTGCGGAGAGCTGGACCGGCCTGCGCGGCGGCGGCTGGGCCCAGCGCTGCCTGACCCTGCGCCGCCGGCCCGGGGCGCCGCTCGGCGCGCTGGTGGATGCGGTGACCGCCACCTCGGCCCCGTCGCACACGGTCGCCGCGGTGGTGACGCGGGGCGGCCGGTCGGTGCCGCCGCTGCTGCGGGTGGCGGCGATGGACGACCACGTCGAGGCCCTCGTCTCGGCCGTCCGGAACGTGGCCGGCCGCTGCGGCATGCCGGCCCGCCCGCTCGACGGCCAGCACGGCCCGGGCGTATACGCCACCACGCCGGTGGCCACCGCGGCGGGGACGATCAGGGTCGGAGGTTGACGATCCAGCCGTAGAGGCCGCACACCCAGACGGCCAGCGGCACCAGCGCCACGATCAGCAGGATCTCCACGATGTCGAGGAGCCGGCCCCAGACCGGCGAGATCCGCCTGCCGGCCACGGTCAGCCCGTGGACCAGGCTGACCACCGCGGTCAGCAGCAGGCCGCCGAGGACCAGCCCGAGCCGTACCGGCAGCCCCGCGTCGCCGAAGGTGGCCGCCGCCGTGCACGCCAGCCCGGCGGTGCCGGCGACCAGCACCGGGACGCGCTGGGACCGCCCGATGAACGGCCGGGCCCGCAGCAGCGACAGCAGCGCCAGCACCAGGCAGAGCAGCACCGCCGGCAGCCGTCCGTCGGTGGCCAGCACGGCCTGGCTGCCGAGCACCAGCAGCGACACCGTCCACAGCAGACCGGTGAGGAACTGGTCGGCCCGCTCGGAGAGCCGCAGCACCCGTCGCCCGTCGACGTTCTCGGTGTCGGTCTTCAGGTCGTCCGGGCCGGTGGGGATGGACGGCACGGGCAGCCGGGCCAGCCGGTAGGCGGTCATCGGCAGTATCGGCAGCGTCGCGAAGGCGACCGCGGCGACCACGGCGGCGGCTCCCGCCGCGGTCAGGCCGAAGAGCAGGTTGAGCAGCGCCGCGCCCGCGACGGCGGCGCCGATCGCCACGGCGCCGAAGAAGAGCGGCATCCGGTCGCCGACCGCCAGCGCGGCGACCGCGCCGGCCAGCAGCACCGCGGTCCCGGCCAGCAGGACGTGCGGGCCGGCCAGCCCGTCCAGGGCGCGGTCGCCGGCGAGCACCAGCAGGCCGCCGATCGCGGCGTACCCGATCCCGGCGACGGCCAGCACCACGCCGGTCCGGGTGTCGCCGGCCGCCCGGGAGAGCACCGCCGCCGTCACCACCAGCAGCACCGCGACCAGCAGGGCCGCGAGCGCGCCGGGCAGCTGCGGCGGCCCGGCGAACAGCGTCACCGCCGCCCCGGCCGCCAGGGTCAGCGTCGCCAGCAGCACCGCGAAGGAGCGGGTGGTGCCGACCTGCCAGGTGCCCTGGCGCTGGTTGGTGGCGGTCGCCACCGCGTCCACCACGTCGTCGAAGACGATCTCCGGGGCCGCCGCCGCGCGCGGGTTGAAGTAGAGGACCTCACCGTCGCGGACCCCGAGCTGCGTCGCGGTTCGGCCGCCGTCCAGCGGCGCGCCGCCGAGCCGGGAGAGGGACCACCCGCCGTGCCGTACGCCCTCGTCGGCGAGGTCCTCGCCGGCATAGCGGAGCAGGGTGGGGAGCAGGTCGGCCAGCGGCACGTCGGAGGGGAGCGCGAGATCCATCCGGGTCCGCGGCGCCACGATGGTGATCCGGCTCAACCCGCCGGTCGCGGTCTTCGTCGCCATTGTGGCCTCCTCGTGCTCTCGATCCACCTCGGCCGGTGGCATCGCCCCCGGGGGTCCACGACGCCCACGGGAGATTACCTACGATGGCGGGCACGTACGATGCCCACCCGACGACTCCGGTCGGTCGCAGACCGCAGCAGGGCCGCTTCTGGGGGAGGAGACAGCCGTGAGCACGGTGGTGTTCCGCCGGCTTCCGCGTCAACCGGGGCCCGCGCTGCCGCGCGGCGAGGTGCTGCTGGAGTCACCGCCCGAGCTGCCCGAGCAGACTCCCCGGAGCATGGGGCAGCTGCTGATGGTGCTGCCGATGCTCTGCGGCGTCGGCGCCATGGCCTTCCTGTACGCCGGCAAGGGCGGCGGCATGGTGACGTACATCGCCGGTGGTCTCTTCGGTGTGTCCATGCTGGGCATGGCGATCGGAACGATGAGCAGCGGCAGCGGGAACGACAAGGCGGAGCTGAACGCCGAGCGCCGCGACTACATGCGCTACCTGGCGCAGATGCGCAAGCGCACCCGGCGTGCCGCCGAGCAGCAGCGGGCCGCGATGGCCTGGCGGCACCCGGAGCCGGACGCGCTCTGGTCGATCGCGGCGTCCCGCCGGATGTGGGAGCGGCGGATCACCGAGGACGACTTCGGCGAGGCCCGGATCGCGACCGGTCCGCAGCGGCTCGCCGTGGAGATCGTCCCGCCGGAGACCAAGCCGGTGGAGGACCTGGAGCCGATGAGCGCGATCGCGCTGCGCCGCTTCGTCCGGGCCCACTCCACGGTGCCGGACCTGCCCACCGCGCTCTCGCTGCGGGCGTTCAGCCGGATCGTGCTGCGCGGCGAGCGGGAGCCGCTGCTCGACCTGGCCCGGGCCGCGCTGGCCCAGCTGGTCACCTTCCACGCCCCGGAGGACCTGATCCTCGCGGTGGTGGCCGCGCCGGACCGGCAGGCGGCGTGGGACTGGGTGAAGTGGCTGCCGCACGCCCACCACGCCGCGCGGACCGACGCGGCGGGCGCCCGGCGGCTGGTCTTCGCCAGCCTGGCCGAGGCCGAGGAGTCGCTCGCCGCCGAGCTGGCCGGGCGGCCCCGCTTCGCGCCGGAGGCCAAGCCGCTGACCACCGCCCCGCACGTGGTGGTGCTGGTCGACGGCGGCGAGGTTTCAGCGACCTGCCAGCTGATGGGGCCCGGCCTGCTCGGCGCGACCGTCGTCGACCTCTCCGGCACGGTGCCCCGGGACGCCGGCCGCTGGCTGCTCTGCCTCGACGCCGGGGACGGCAGCACGCTGGAGCTGGTCCGCGGCACCTCCACCTCCCGGCTCGGCCGGCCGGACCGGCTCAGCGCCGAGGCCGCCGAGGGGCTGGCCCGGCAGATCGCCCCCTACCGGCTCTCCCAGCAGCAGAGCGCCTCGGACGAGCCGCTGGCCCGCAGCACCGAGCTGCCCGACCTGCTCGGCGTCGGCGACGCGGCGACGGTCGACGTGGCGCAGACCTGGCGGCCCCGCGGGCACCGGGACCGGCTGCGCATCCCGCTCGGTCTCGGGCCCGACGGCAACCTGGTGGAGCTGGACTTCAAGGAGTCCGCGCACGAAGGCATGGGACCGCACGGCCTGGTGATCGGCGCGACCGGTTCCGGCAAGAGCGAGCTGCTGCGCACGATCGTCGGCGCGCTGGCGGTGACCCACTCCTCCGAGGAGCTCAACTTCGTCCTGGTCGACTTCAAGGGCGGCGCGACCTTCGCCTCGCTGGAGGCGCTGCCGCACACCAGCGCGGTGATCACCAACCTGGCCGACGAGTTGCCGCTGGTCGACCGGATGCGGGACGCGCTCGCCGGTGAGATGACCCGGCGGCAGGAGGTGCTCCGGGCGGCCGGCAACTACGTCTCCCGGTACGACTACGAGAAGGCCCGGGCGGCCGGGGAACCGCTCCCCCCGATGCCGAGCCTGCTGATCATCTGCGACGAGTTCAGCGAGCTGCTCGCCGCGAAGCCCGACTTCATCGACCTCTTCGTGATGATCGGCCGGCTGGGCCGGTCGCTCGGCGTGCACCTGCTGCTCGCGAGTCAGCGCCTGGAGGAGGGGAAGCTGCGGGGACTCGACACCCACCTGTCGTACCGGATCGGCCTGCGGACCTTCTCGGCGGTGGAGAGCCGGATCGTGCTCGGCGTGCCCGACGCGTACGAGCTGCCGAACGCGCCCGGCCACGGCTACCTGAAGACCGACACCAGCACCATGCTGCGGTTCCGGGCGGCGTACGTGTCCGGGCCGTACCGGGCGCCGGGGCAGGGCGAGCGGTCCTCGCGGGCGCTGGTGCAGCGCCGGATCGTGCCGTACGGGGTGAACTTCGTGCCCGTGCAGGTGCCCCGGGAGCCGGTCGAGGCGGAGACGCCCGAGCAGCCGGCCGACGGCAAGGCCGTGGCGATGCTCGACGTGCTCATCGACCGGCTCAGGGGCCGGGGCGCCCCGGCCCACCAGGTGTGGCTGCCGCCGCTGGCCGAGCCGCCGAGCCTCGGCGAGCTGCTCGGCCCGCTGACCGCGCACCCGACCTTCGGGCTGACCACCGCGAACTGGCCCGGCCGGGGCCGGCTCACCGTGCCGGTCGGCGTGGTCGACCGCCCGTACGAGCAGCGCCGCGACCCGATGATGGTGGAGCTGGCCGGCGCGGGCGGCAACGTGGTGATCGTCGGTGCCTCGCTGAGCGGCAAGAGCACCCTGCTCCGCTCGATGATCGCCTCGCTCGTGCTCACCCACACCCCGCGTGAGGCGCAGTTCTTCTGCCTGGACTTCGGCGGCGGCGCGCTGCGCAGCCTGGAGGGGCTGCCGCACGTCTGCGGGGTGGCCGGTCGCCGGGACACCGAGGCGGTCCGCCGCACGGTGGCCGAGGTGACGGCGATCCTGGACGACCGGGAGACCCGCTTCGCCCAGCACGGCATCGACTCGGTGGCCGCGTACCGGCGGCGACGGGCCGCCGGCGAGTTCGCCGACGACCCGTTCGGTGACGTCTTCCTCGTGGTCGACGGCTGGAACACCCTGCGCCAGGAGTACGAGGAGCTGGAGCAGACCATCACCAACCTGGCCAACCGGGGCCTGGGTTTCGGCGTGCACGTGGTGCTGACCGCGGTGCGCTGGGCGGAGATCCGGATCAACATGCGGGACCTGCTCGGCACCAAGCTGGAGCTGCGCCTGGGCGACGCCAACGAGTCGGAGATCGACCGGCGCGGGGCGGCAAATGTGCCGACCGGGGCTCCCGGGCGCGGCCTCACCCGCGACAAGCTGCACTTCCTCACCGCGGTGTCGCGGATCGACGGCAAGCGCGACATCGACGACCTGACCGAGGCGTCGGTGGCGCTGGCCCGGCACGTCGCGGACGCCTGGCCGGGCCGCCCGGCCCCGAAGGTACGGCTGCTGCCGCGCCGACTGCCGCTGGCCGAGCTGGTCCGGGTGATCGACCGGTCGGTGCCCGGCCTGCCGATCGGCGTCAACGAGGCGGCGCTCGCCCCGGTGCACCTGGACCTGGCCAGTGAGCCGCACCTGACGGTCTTCGGCGACGCCGAGTGCGGCAAGACCAACGTGCTGCGGGTGATCGCCCGGGGCATCGTCGAGCGGTACACCCCGGCGGAGGCCCGGATCGTGATCGCCGACTACCGGCGGGGCCTGCTCGGCGCGGTCGAGGGCGACCACCTGCTCGACTACGCCCCGTCCAACCAGGCGTTCAGCCAGGGTCTCGGCTCGATCCGCAGCGCCCTGCAGAACCGGCTGCCGGGCCCGGACGTCACCACCGCGCAGCTGCGCGACCGCAGCTGGTGGAAGGGGCCGGATCTCTACATCCTGGTCGACGACTACGACCTGGTCGCCTCCGGCGGCGGCAACCCGCTCAGCGCGCTGCACGAGCTGCTGCCGCAGGCCCGGGACATCGGCCTGCACCTCATCGTCACGCGTCGGATCGGCGGGGTGGCCCGGGCCCTCTACGAGCCGGTGCTGCAACGCCTGCGCGAGCTGGACTCGCCGGGCCTGCTGATGTCCGGCAGCCGGGAGGAGGGTGCCGTCTTCGGCACCCTGCGGCCCAGCCCGCAGCCGCCGGGCCGGGGCACGCTGGTGCGCCGCCGGGACGGCCAGCAGCTCATCCAGACGGCCTGGGCCGAGCCGTCGTGACGGGGCATCCAGGGTGGACCGGAATCGGTACGCTCGGCGCTCGTACGGTCTGGAGCAGGGGGCGACGGTGAGTGTGAGTGACGAGACCCGGGCCTGGTTCGGGCGCCTGGTGGCCGACACTCGGGAGCGGTTCGCCGGGCTGGCCGAGCTCGGCGACGACCCGGAGCGGCTGTACGGCGAGGCGGAGTCCCCGGACGGCGTCGTCGCGGTGGTGGCGCCCGGCGGGATGCCGGTCCGGCTCACCCTGAGCACTTCCGCGTTGCGGTTGGGGCCGGAGGAGCTGGCGGAGCGCATCGTGGCGACCCAGCGGGAGGCCGCGGCCGAGGCCGGCCGGCGGCAGGCCGAGGCGGTCCAGGAGCTGATCGGCCCGGCCACCGGCGGGGCGGTGGACGTGCGGGCGATGGTCGACCGGGCGGTGGACCGGGGCCGGTTCCGCGAGGCCGCGGAGCGGCTGGACTCGGCGGACGAACAGTTCGGCGGGCGCCGGTGAGCGCGCGGCGGCGCCGACCCGCGCTGCGGCCCGGAGGGCGGGCCCGGTGAGCGGCGACGGTTTCACCGTCCAGCCGGAGGCGCTGCGCGCGGCGGCCGGCGGTCAGGAGGCCGCGGCCGGGGTCGCCGAGTCCACCGCCCGCACCGTCGAGTCGGCCACCGTGCAGGGCAACCTCTTCGGCGTGATCGGGCAGATGGCCGGCATGGACGCCGGCTACCGCGGCTGGGTGGCCGACGAGGTCGCCTCGCTGGACGGGCTCGCCCAGCACCTGCGCGACCTGGCCGACGGGTTGCGCGCCAACGCCGAGGCGTACGAGTACACCGACTCGGGCAACGCCGAACACCTGGCGAGCCGGTACCGGGAGCGGTCATGACCCAGCCGAACGCCGTCGACGTCGCCAAGGGCTACCAGCAGGTCCGGGACACCTGGAACCAGGTGACCAGTCCGGCGTCCGAGGCGCTCAACACCGGACTGGACGCGCTGCTCTACCCGTTCGTCTGGCCGCTGCTGCAGCTGCTCGAGCTCTGCGTCGGGGATCCCGACCAGCTCGACGCGCACGCGGGCGCCTGGCGCAACGCCGCCACCCAGCTGCGTCAGCTCGCCGAGCAGGAACGGCAGGGCCTGGACGCGCTCCGCCCGGAGTGGACCGGCCCGGCGGCCGACGCCTACGCCCGGCGGATCGCCGCGCTGGTCGAGGGGCTGGAGGCGGCGGCCGGGGAGATGGCCCGGACGGCGGACAGTCTCGGCGACACCGCGATGGACCTGCGCGACTGCGAGGAGATCATCCGGACCATCATCCGGGAGCTGGTTGAGTGGCTGGTGATCACCTGGCTCGCCGCCCAGGCACTGGCGATCATCACCGCCGGGGCGTCCGAGGCGGCCGCCGCCGTCGCCTCGGCGGCCGAGACCGGCGTCGCGGTGAGCCGGGCCACCCGGATCATGGCGCAGCTGCACCGGGCGCTGGAGGCGTACAAGGCGGTGATGGAGGCCCTCAAGGCGATGGGCACCGTCGGCAAGATCGCCGCCTGGACCATCAACAAGCTGTACGGCCCGAAGCACTGGCTCAAGATGGGCATCAAGCTCGCCACCCCGCTGGACGGGTCGATCGTCGGCGAGGGGTTGGAGTCGATCGGCGATCTGGTCATCGACTCCTCCGCCGACGAGTACGAGGACCGGCGGCGCGGCGACGACGGTGACGGCAGCCGCTGGCGGCGTACGGTGAGCTCCTGGACGGACCCGGCAGCCGACCGGGTGCCGTGACTCGGGGAGGGTCGATGGACGAGCCGGCGGCGCGTCGGGCGGAGCTGCTCGGTCGGGTGGGGGTCCTGTTGGCCCCGGGCGAGACGTTGCGGGAGGCGTGCTGGTTCACCCGCGTCCCGGGCCGGCGTTCGGCCGGCGAGGTGTTCCGTGCCGAGCTGAACCCGCTGCGGGTGGCGGAGGGGCTGGCCTGGGATGCCGCCGGGGTCACCGCGTCCACCGGGCCCGGGGTCGAGTGGTACCAGGCGGCCCGTAACGGGGTGCTCGGCGGCCCACCGGGTTCGGTTGGGGTCGGGCTGGACGAGCAGCTGCCGGAGCCCACGGTCGCCCAGGTGTTGGCGCTGACGGACCGCCGGATGCTGGTGCTGCGCCGGCAGGGTGGTCGCCCGGCCGTCACCGAGCCGTCCGGCGGCGGGCTCCGGGACCGCCTGTCGGCGGCGGCCCGCCAGGTACGCGCGGCCTGGCAGGGGTCCGGTCCGGTGGACCGTGACGCCCCACTGGAGGTGGCCTGGCAGGTGGGCCGGGAGTCGGTGGTCCGGGTCGACGCCCTGCCCGGTGGCACCATCGGGCGCCTCGCGCTGCTCTTCGCCGACGGCTCGTGGATCGTGCTCGGCCCGCCGGACGACGGAACCGCCCAGCGGATGGCCTCTTCCTACACCGGCTGATCCGCTGGTCATCCACTGTGGCGCGAAGCCGTCCGGTCACACAGGGCTGCGGAGCCTTGACGCGGTCCGCTACCGTCTCATGCGGAGTGTCCGTCGGTGGGGTGTTGGCCTTGCCGCGGGGGAGGGGCGCGGCAGGTGCGCCGCCACAACATGACGGAAGGGTGTGAAGCATGGCGTTCGAGGTCGAAGCAGCGACTCTGCATACCGCCGCGAGTGACGTGCGGTCCACGCGCAGCGAGGTTGACGGCGAGCTGAAGAAGCTGTGGAACGTGGTCGACGACCTGGCCATCGCCTGGAAGGGTCAGGCGTCCACGGGCTTCCAGTCGCTCATGCAGCGCTGGAACGAGGACACGGTCAAGCTGCTGACGGCGATGGACAGCATCGCCGACCTGCTCGACAAGTCGGGTACGACGCACCAGGTCAACGACGAAGAGCAGCAGCAGATGCTGGACAAGTTCCACTCTGCTCTCAACCCGTGATCCACTGAGAAGAGCAGGGGAGGAATCATGACGATCAAGGTTGACTACGCGGTCCTCGAGAGCGCCAACCAGCAGATGCAGGGCATCTCGCGGACGATCGACGAGAAGCTGGACACGCTGCGGTCGATGCTGTCGAAGCTCCAGTGGGACGGGCAGGACCGGGCCGCCTACGAGCAGCACCAGGCGCAGTGGGACACCGCCGTTCGGGACATCAACCGGATCCTGAACGAGATCGGCGGCGCCGTCGGCGTCGCGCGTGAGAACTACGTCTCCACCGAGATGAGCAACGCCAAGGTGTGGGGCTGAGATAATCCAGCCGTCGCGGCTCCGGTCCGGTTCGACCGGACCGGAGCCGCACTGCGTTGCCAGCCACCGAGGTCCGGGGAGTGTCATGGGTACGGGCGAACGTCGTCGACCGGTGTTGAGATCCGCCGTCGCCGTGCTGCTGGCCGGCGCGGTGGTCGGGTCCGGGGTGGTGGGTGCACCGACCCCGGCGCGCGCCGCCGACACCGTGCGCGGCCTGCAGTGGTACCTCGACGCGATGCGGATCCCGCAGGCGCACCAGATCACCAAGGGGCGCGGGGTGACCGTCGCCGTCATCGACAGCGGCGTCGACGGGAACCACCCGGCGCTCGCCGGGCAACTGGCCGGCCGGCCGGGCACCGGCCCGGTGGGTTCCCCGGACGGCTGGGTCGACCGGGACGCCGAGGAGGGGCACGGCACGGCGATGGCGGGCCTCATCGTCGGGCGGGGCGGCGACCGGAACCGCCAGCTCGGCATCGCGCCGGAGGCGAAGGTCCTGCCGATCGCGCTGAGCAGTGCCCGTAGCGACGGGGAAATCGCCGAGGACATCCGCTGGGCCGCCGACGCCGGCGCGGACGTGATCAGCATGTCCATCGGCTTGGAGCAGACCTCCAGCATCCGGGTCGTCGAGGCGGTCCGCTACGCCCTCGACAAGAACGTGGTGCTCGTGGCGGCCACCGGCGCCCGGACGAAGGGCAGCCGGACGGTCTCCTCGCCGGCGAACGCCCCCGGGGTGATCGCGGTCAACGCGATGGACCGGTCGGGCGGCCTGTCCCGCGTTTCGGTGCCCGGTCCCGAGGTGGTGGTCGCCGCGCCGGGCGACGACATCATCGCTCCGGTGCCGACGGTGGTCTCCTCGAACGGCTACGGGGTCAGCTCGGGCACCAGCCAGGCCACCGCGATCATGGCCGGGGTGGTCGCGCTGGTGCGGGCCCGTTACCCGGATCTGGATCCGGCCAACGTGATCAACCGGCTGATCCGGACGGCCCGGGACGCGGGGGCGCCGGGCCGGGATCCACAGTTCGGCTTCGGCGCGGTCGACGTGCTGGCCGCCTTGCAGCGCCAGGTGCCCGCCGTGGACGCCAATCCGCTGCTCGCGGCGGGCGCGCAGCCGGGTGGGGCGACGGCCTCCCCGGAGGCGGACGACGGACGTCCCGCCGTCGCGTTCAAGGTGAAGAACAAGGCCGGCACGGTGATCGCGGGAGTGTTCTGCCTGGCCGTGGTGGTCGGCGCGGTCGTGCTGGCGCTGGTCGCCCGCCGCCGGAGCCGCCGCCGGGCGGCGCCGCCGTTCGGCCCCGGGTCGGGTCCCGGCACGCCGATGGGCGGTCCGGGCTTTCCGCCGCCGGGGGCCGTCCCCCCGCCCGGGTACGGCCCGCCGGCCGGCCCGCCCGGCCACGGACCGCCGCCCGCCGGGTACGGCCCCGCGGCAGCGCCGACTCCGCCCGGGTACGGGCCACCGCCCGCCGGGTTCGGCGCGCCGCCGCAGCCGCACCCGTACCAGCCGAGACCGCTCGCCCAGCCGGTTCCGCACCACCCGCCCACGCCGTCGCCCGGCCAGCCTGACGGGTTCGGCCAGCCGGGGGTGGCTCCGCAGCAGCGCTGACGCACCGCCGACGACCAACGGGGAGGACAGAGATGACCGACGACGGCAACAGCCCACCGCAGGTGGAAGGTTGGGTGCGGGTGCCGCCCGGCGCCGCCGACATGCTGCCGGCGGGGAGCCCGCTGCGGCCCATCGCCACGGTGGCCGCGCACGGGCCGGCGTTCGGCGTCCGCCGTGACGACGTGAGCGCGGGCGCGGGATCGGCGCCCTCCGCGCTGGTGGGCGGGCCCGGCAAGCGGGACGTCACCGAGTGGGAGGCGGACCGCCTGGAGGCGGCCGCCGACAACCTGGAGCAGCAGGCCGGCTACCTCCGCCGACTCGCGTTCGACATGGAGGAGATCAAGGACCTGCTCGGCGGTGACGCGGCGTTGCGTGACCCGGGTGGCGCCCTCGGCGGGTTCCCGAAGGCGCTGAACCTGGCCGGCGTGCATCACGGGCTGCACAAGACGACGTCGGAGGGGCTGAAGAAGCTCTCCGCCGACCTCTACAAGGCCGCCGACGCGCTGCGTGAGGTGAAGCGGAAGTACGACACCGCCGAGGGCGCCAACAAGATGTCGGCGCAGGAGATGCAGCGGGCCTTCGGGGCCGGCGGGCCCGCGGTCTGACCGGGGAAAGGGGACTGACATGGGTGGTCCGAGCTGGGAGGACATGGCACGGCAGGTGCTCGTCGCCGGCCGGCCGAGCGACGTCACCGGCGCCGCGCTGGGCTGGCAGGCGCTGCTGGGCAACATCGACGAGGTGAAGCGGCTGGTGGAGGCCGACGTCAAGGGCCTCGGCGAGAGCTGGAAGGGCCCGGCGTACGAGGCGTTCCGCACGCACATGGAGGGGCTCACCAAGCAGGCCGAGGCGATCGTGGACGGGGCCCGGAAGCCGGGGCACGGTCAGCAGAGCATCGTGACCGTGCTGCAGACGGCCGCGAGCGATCTGGAGCGGGCGCAGCACGCGATGCCGATCCCGCAGGGCTGCGTCGGTGACCTGGTGGCGGCCCGCAACGGCGACATGGTCCTCGACACCGGGCTGTTCGAGGCGAGCGTCCGGGCCGACTTCATGGGCAGCTGGCCGGTGGAGAAGATCGGCCAGTTCAACGACTGGGTCGGCGAGTTCTTCAACGACAACACCGAGAAGGCGCGCCAGGCGTACGACCAGGTCAGCGACGACTACCGGGACCGGGAGCGCGAGACGCCCGGCGGCGCGGGCGCCTCGCCGTGGGGCGGCGAGACGACGACCCGGCCCGATCTGGGTGGCGCTCCGGGCACCGGAGGTGCCGGAAAGGTGCCCGGGCTCGGCGGCATGCCGTCGACGGGCGGCCTCGGCGGTGGCCCCTCGCTGGGCACCGGTGGCCTGCCCGGTACCGGCTCCGGCGGCGCCTCCTTCGGCTCGGGCGCCCACCCTGACCTCTCCACCGGCGGCGGGTACGACGGCTCCGGCAGTGGCTGGACCCCGGGCACCGGCACTGGTTACAGCCCGGGCGGCACCGGCCTGGACGAGGACTACGGCACCGGCCTGGCCGGCGCGGGTACCGGCACCCTGCCCGGGGTGGGTACCGGCTTCGGCGGTGGCGGTGGCGGCCTGCCCGGTACGACGGGCCTGGGGGCCGGCGGCGGCGCAGGGGTGGCCGGCGGCATGATTCCCGGCGGTGGCGCGTTGGGCCGGCCGGTCAGGCCGGGCCTGCCGCCGATGATGGGCGGCGCGGCCGGGGCGGGTGCCGGCGCGGGCCGCGGCGGCGGCCGGCTCGGTGCCGGTGGCCGGCCGGGCATGGGCGGCGCGGCGATGGGCCCCGGCATGGCCGGCGGCGGCCGCGGCGGGGCCGCCGGCAAGGGCGCCGGCGCGGGTGCCCGGGGATCCGGTCTGCGTGGCGGGATGGCCGGCGCGGGTCACGGTGCCGGCGCGGGTTACGGCGAGGAGGAGGAACTCCCCCGGAACAGCTGGCTGGAGGAGGACGAGGACGTCTGGGGCGCCGACGGCGGCGGCTCGGCGGGCGTCCTGCGCTGAGCGTCGACGGGCGCCGTCCACAGTGGTGGGCGACGCTCGTCCGTCTCCAGGCGGGTCAGGCGGGTTCGGTGCGGCGTCCGGGGCGCCAGCCGCGCCGCCGGCCGCGGATCAGGATCGGCCGGGCGGCGAGCAGCGCCGCGGTGAGCACGGCGCCGATCCCGGCGGCCCAGAGCGCCACGGTGCGCTGCCCGGCCAGCGGGTCCCGGGCCGGTGCGGGCGCCGTCATCGCCCCGGCGGGCGGGTCGGTGCGCGTACCGAGCAGGCTGGTCAGCGCCCGGTACGGGTTGACCACGCCGTACCCGACCTCGGAGTTACGCCCCTCGGGCGGGTTGTCGGCCGTCCGGGTGATCCGGTAGGCCACCTGTTCCGGGGTGAGGTCGGGGCGGGCGGAGCGGAGCAGCGCCACCACCCCGGAGACGTACGCGGCGGCGAAGCTGGTGCCGCCCTGCGGTTCGGCGAGGTAGCCGGACCCGCTCGGGGCGGGGCCGACGATGTCCAGCCCGGGGGCGGCGACATCGACGTAGTCGCCGCTGACCGAGCTGCCCACGTGGCCGCCCTGCACGTCGACCCCGGCGACGGCGATGACCCCCGGGTACGCGGCCGGGTAGCGGGGCCGGTCCGAGCCCTCCTGGTCGCGGTTGCCGGCGGCGGCCACCACGACCACGCCCTTGGCCAGGGCGTAGTCGACGGCCTCGGCCAGTTCCGGTCGGTTGAACGTGGCCAGCGACAGGTTGATCACCTGGACGTCCTGGTCGACCGCCCAGCGGATCGCCTGGCCGATCTGCACCGGCAGTGCGCGGTCGGTGGACTCCTTCGCGTCCGGCAGCACCCGGACCGGCAGGATCCGGGCGGCGGGGGCGATGCCGCTGTACGGCGCGCCGGTGCCCTCCCGGCCGGCGATGATGCCGGCGACGACCGTGCCGTGGCCGGCGAGGTCGCACCGGCCCTTCATCGCGGGCAGGCCGTTGAAGTCGCGCCCCTCGGCGACCTGGCCGGCGAGGAGCGGGTGGTCCGGCGACACGCCGGAGTCGATGACGGCCACGGTGACCCGCTCGCCGTGGCTGATCCGCCAGGCCGAGGCGGGGTCGAGCCGGCGCAGCGCCCACGGCGTCTCGGTGGGGGCGGCCCCGCCGGGCCGGGGGGCGCAGGCCGGTGCCGCGCCGGCGGGCGGGCCGGGAACGAGGGGGGTGGCGAGCAGGGCCGCCAGCATTCCACCGAGGACCGTCCGAGTGGTACGCCCGGCGGGCCCGGTCACCGCCGTCCCGCCCGGCCGGAAGCTCTTACGCACGCGGTGAGATTACCGTCGCGGGCCCGGTGCCGGGGTGACGGGCGGGCCCGGATGTGGCGGGCGCTCAGGAGTCGGCGTCGGTCGGCGCGCTGGTGAAGAGGGAGAGGAGGTCGCCGACCTGGCGGTCCGCCTCGGCCGGGTGTCTGAAGTGGCCGCTGGGGTTGACCGTGTATTCGTTGCGCCGGCCGACCCGGGTGCGGTGCAGGTAGCCGCCGGCCTCCAGGTCGGCGACGATCGCCTGGGCGGCCCGCTCGGTCACCCCCACCTCGTCGGCGACGTCGCGCAGCCGGGCGGTGGGGTTACGCGCGATGGCGAGCAGCACGTGCCCGTGGTTGGTGAGGAACGTCCAGGTGCGGGTGCTCCCGTTCTGGTTCGCTGTGGTCGCCATGCCCGACATCGTATGACCTGCCGTTCGGGTTTTCGGCCCTGGCCTCCGCCCGAGGTACGGCCGTTGCCCCGCAGCGGGCCGATCCCGACGAAAGGCAGAAATCTTAATCACGTATATCTTGACGTAGGTTGGAGTGCGTGTGACCGTGGGTGTTCGGCCGCCTCCGTCGCCGGCCGGGTTGACCAGGCCGATCACGGACCGAGGTGAGGCAATGGCCCCGACCACTCCGACCCAGGCGCTCGCCGAGTTGCACGCCGGAAACCGCCGCTTCGTCACCGGTGCGCCGCGCCACCCCAACCAGGACGCCGGTCACCGGACGGCGGTCGCGGACGGGCAGGACCCGTTCGCCGTGATCGTCGGCTGCTCCGACTCCCGGCTCGCCGCCGAGATCATCTTCGACCGCGGGCTCGGCGACCTCTTCGTGGTCCGCACCGCTGGGCACACCGCCGGCCCCGAGGTGCTGGGCAGCGTCGAGTACGCGGTGACCATCCTCGGCACGCCGCTCGTGGTGGTGCTCGGGCACGACTCCTGCGGCGCGGTCCAGGCCGCCCGGGACGCCGCCCGTACCGGCTCATCGCCGGCGGGTCACCTCCGGGCGGTGGTGGACGCCGTCGCGCCCAGCCTGCTCCGGGCGGCCCGCGAGGGCGTCGACGACATCGACGGGATCGTCGACATCCACATCGCGCACACCGTGGAGAATTTGCTCGCCAGCTCCGCGGCGCTGGCCACCGAGGTGGCCGCCGGGCGGTGCGCGGTGGTCGGCATGTCGTACCGGTTGTCCGCGGGCGAGGTGCGCACGGTGGCCGCGGTGCCGGCCGCCACGGCCCCCGCCCAGACCGGCCGCGGCGGCCGCGCGGCCGCCGTCGCCCACTGACCGACCCGGGGTACGCGACGAGGGCCGCCCCGCACCCGGCGGGACGGCCCTCGGTGACACCCGGCGCGCCTACAGCAGCGACATGTGCACGTGGTCGGTGTGGTTCGACGGCCCGCTGTACGACCTCCACCCGGTCGCCGGGAACCAGATCTGCCGGTTCCAGATGACGTAGTAGATGCCGAGCCGGTCCGCGTTGCGGATCAGGAACGCGGCGAGGTTGTTGCCGTACATCCGGGTGTCGTTGTTGTGCCAGGGGGCGAACCCGCTGTTCTGCAGCGACCAGTCGCAGGCCCGGCCCTTGGGGTGCTCCCACGGCCCGCCCGGCCGGTAGCAGCCGGCGAACCGCTTGAAGCCCGCCCGACGGACCTCGTTGTAGGCGTGCAGGGTGCGCGGCGTGATCATGCCCGAGGTGGTCGGGTCGTTCTCGGTGCGCGACTCGGGCAGCCAGCCGCCGTCCGACGTCCGGCCCGGCCCGATCCGGGCCACCGGCGACTTCGCGTCGACCAGGCCGCCGGTGAAGCCCTCGCCACCGACCAGCGCCAGTGCCTTCTCCGCCTCCCGGCTCTCCCGGGCCATGGCGTTGGCGAGCCTCTGCTGCTCGCGCACCTCACCGTCGAGCGCCAGCTTGGCCTGCTGGGCACGGTTCCTGGCGGCGGTGACCCTGCTGAGCTTCTCCGCGTTGACCATGTTCAGCTCGTCCAGCGCGGACGCGCGCCTGACGAACGAGTCCGGGGCGTCGCTCTCCAGCAGCATCGCCACCGCGCCGATCCGGCCGGTCCGGTAGGACTGCGCGGCGATCTGGCTCACCTGCGGCCGCAGCGCCGTCAGCTCGTCCTCGGCGCGGCGTACCTCGAGCGCGAGCTGGAGTTGGCGCTTCTTCGACTTCTCCAGCTGCGACTTCGCCTTGGTGTACTCACGGTTGCGCAGCTCGATGACGTCGGTCAGCAACTTCGGCTCGGCGTCCTCCTCGTGCCCCGACGGGGTCGGGGTCGAGGGTGCGGCCAGCGCGGGGGCGGCCGGCCCGGCGAGGATGGCCAGGGCGGCGAGCACGGCCACCGCCGGTGTCAACCAGCGGCGCAGAGGTGCCGTCACAGTGTTCCCTTCCGTCGACCGCCGACCGGGTTAGCTGACGGGTTCGGGACGGAAGTGGCCCCTACCGCTGTCGCGGATGCACCCCAGGTACCTGGTTCCCCGGCTCGCCTTGCGGCGATTGGGCGGTGGTCCCGCAGGCGCCGGTGCGCGCCTTCGGCGGTGACCGGCAGCGAGGTTACCCGAGAGGAGTACCGGGGAGCTACGTCCAGAACCCGACTAAAAGCGTTATTTCGCAATGGCGTTCCGTGACCAGTGACGCGGTTATCAGCCGGGGGGTCGTCGTTGGTCACGCAGCGGAGTCTCACCATGCGGTGTCCGTGCTCCTTTCCGGGTCGGGCCACCGAGCCGGGGCCGGGGTGGACGGGCCGGCGTGCCGTGGCGCGCTCAGCGCCTCGAGCGCCGAGTCACGGTCGGCCGGGGGACGAGGGGTGGGCGCCGGGCCACTCGCCGCCGCGGTGTCCCCGGCGGGCCCGCGGCCGGCGGTGGTGACGAGCGCGGCCAGGCCGGTGGTCAGCGGTACGGCGGCCACCAGGCCGAGCGTCGCCACCGCACTGCGGACGATCTCCTGAGCCAGGAACTCGCTGGTGAGGATCTCACTCACCGACCGGCTGTCCACGGTCAGCAGGAGCAGCAGCGGCAGCGAGGCGCCGGCGTACGCCAGCACGATGGTGTTGACCGTGGAGGCGATGTGCGCGCGACCGACGCGGGTGGCCGCCCGGTAGAGCTGCAACCGCGACAACCCCGGGTTGGCGTGGGCCAGCTCGGTCACGGTGGCCGCCTGGGTGACGGTGACGTCGTCCAGCACGCCCAGCGAGCCGATGATGATGCCGGCGAGGAGCAGGCCGTGCAGGTCCACGTCGCGCTGGTACATCGACAGCGTGGTGGCCTCCTCGCTGCCGAACCCGGTCAGGTGGGTGGCGGCGGTGGCGAGGCTGCCGAGCACGCCGGTCAGCACCAGACTGCCCAGCGTGCCGAGCACCGCGACCGAGGTCTGCGCGGTGATCCCGTGGGTCAGGTACAGCACCACGAACATGATCAGCGCGGAGCCGGTGATCGCGATCAGCAGCGGTGAACCGCCCGCCGAGATGCCGGGGACGACGAAGGCCAGCAGGATCGCGAAGCTGGCGGCCAGGCCGGCCAGCGCCGCCAGCCCGCGCAGCCGGCCGAACGCCACGATCGCCGCCGCGAAGAGCGCCACCAGCCAGAGCAGCGGCTTGCCCCGCTGGTGCTCGGCGATGTTGTAGCTGCTGGCCGTCGGGTCCGCCGGATCGGTGAGCTTGACCAGCACGATCTCGTCGCCGACCGCCACCGTGGGGGCCCCCGGCCCGGCCGGCATCGGGGTCTGGACCAGTTTCCCGGCGTCCGGGCCCTGCTCGACGCTGACGGTCACCGTGCCGCACGGCCCGGTGGCCATCCCCGGCGTCCCCTCAGGGACCTCCGGGGTCGGTGGGCACGGCTCGCTCACCACCCGGGCCACCGTGCCGTGGTAGCGCGGCACGTCACCACCCCGGTCCTGCTCCCGGACGTCCCGTGGCCAGAGCGCCAGCGCGGCGACGACCGTGATGACGAAGAGCGGTACCACCGTCGCGACGAGGATCCGTCGCACCCGGGGTGGGGTGGACGGAGCGGGACGGGTGTGGTCGGCGCCCATGGCGAGTCTCCTGACGGTCCGGGGCGGGGTACGTGTCAGCCAGCCGGTCGGTTCAACGGCGGGACCCGTACACCGGGACACGTACCGGAGTGTCGCCTTGTCGTGCCGGCGTCGCCACGTACGGCGAGCGGCGCCGCGGCCGCCCGCGGGACGCCGCCCACGGGCGCCCGCCCCGGCGCGGTGCGCGGGGCGACGGTGGCGGTGGGCGGCGGGTCATCGTCGCCGAATGGTAGCCAGGACCGTCGCGGGTGGCTCGACTCGGACCGGTCCCGTCCGGGTCCGCCGCTGCCGGAGGAGGCGTCGGCTAGCGTGGTGGGGTGCGGACGGCGACGCTGGCGGAGACCGGGTGGTGGGCCCGGCTGCTGCTGCTCGCCTGCACCCTGCTCGGCCTGGCCGCCATGCACACCATCGGCCATGGCACGCACGCCGAGGGCGCCCACCCAATGGCCCACGTCGCGCACGCCGATGGCGCCTACCCGGTGGCCCACGTCGCGCACGCCGATGGGGGCTACCCGTCGGTCTACGGCGCGCACGCCGATGAGGACCACCTGGTCAGCCGCGGCGCGAGCGCCGAGGGCGCGACTGCGGTCGGCGACTGCGTCGGTGACCACTGCGCCGGGGCGGTGGCGTCACCGGCCGGTGACGCCGGCGGTCACCCGGACCTGTGGACCGTCTGCCTGGCGGTGATCGGCGCTCTCGCGGTGACGATGCTGCTGGCGGCGCTGCTGCTCGGCTGGACCCGGCCCGCCGTCGGGGACCGCCGCCCGTTCCGGCCCTCGCCGGGGCCGCGCGCCCCGCCGGGCCGCCCGCTCGGGCTCCGGCTCGCCACGGTGTCGGTGCTGCGCACGTAGGAGGGCCCGACGCGGCTGTGCCGCGTCCGCCGTCCGTTGCGTAGCTGTCGACACCGAAAGGACCTGATCGTGTTCACCCGTACCAACGCGCGTCGTGCCGCTCTGGCCGGCGTCACCCTGACCGCCGCTCTCGCCCTGGCCGCTTGCGGCGGCGACGACCACCAGGCCGGTTCCGGCCACGACATGCCGGGGATGGGGACCACCGGCGCCCCGTCGGCGAGCGCGTCCGTCGGCTTCGGCGACGCCGACGCGATGTTCGCCCAGATGATGATCCCGCACCACCAGCAGGCGGTGCAGATGTCGGAGCTGGCCGGGACCAGGGCGCAGGACCCTGAGGTCAAGCAGCTCGCGGCGCAGATCAAGGCCGCCCAGGCGCCGGAGATCGCCACGATGACCGGCTGGCTCACCGCCTGGGGGCGTCCGGTCCCGTCGGCGAGCCCGGCGGGCGGGCACATGCCGGGCATGGACCACGGCATGCCCGGGATGATGTCCGAGGCCGACATGGCGAAGCTGGCGGGCGCCTCCGGTCGGGAGTTCGACCGTCAGTTCCTGACCATGATGATCGCTCACCACCAGGGGGCGATCACCATGGCGAAGGAGGAGATCGCGAACGGCGTCAACGCCGACGCGAAGGCCATGGCCCAGCAGATCGTCACCGCCCAGCAGGGCGAGATCGAGACGATGAACAAGATCCTCGCCCGGCTCTGAGCGCCCGGTCGGGGGTGCCGCCGGGTGCCCCCGACCGGTCAGCCGCGCTTCATCAGGCGGCCGACGGCGGCCATCATCTCGCTGGCCATCTCGTCGGGGCGGCCCTCCGCGGCGCCCTCGCGCATGCAGTGCCGGGCGTGCCCGTCGAGCAGGCCGAGGGCGACCTTGTCCAGGGCGGCCTGGATGGCCGAGATCTGGGTGAGTACGTCGATGCAGTACCGGTCGTCCTCGACCATCTTCTCGATGCCGCGGACCTGCCCCTCGACGCGGCGCAGCCGTGCGAGCAGCTGGTCCTTGCTGGCGGTGTAGCCCCGGGTCGGGGTGCTCGGTGTGGTCATGACGACAAGGATAGCCTACCCCTGGGGGGTATGCTACGGTCACTGGGCGAGCTACCCCTGGGGGGTATAGGATCGGCTACAGGGAGAGGAGAACTGCCATGGTCACCACCACGTACCAGGTGCAGGGCATGACCTGCGGGCACTGCGTCAACTCGGTGAGCACCGAGGTGGGCGCGATCGAGGGCGTCAAGGACGTCCAGGTCGACCTGGCCACCGGCCGGGTCACCGTCAGCAGCGAGAGCCCGATGGACACCGACTCCGTGCGCGCCGCGGTCGACGAGGCCGGGTACGACCTCGTCGAGGCGTGACGGGTCACCAACCCGAGAACCGAGGTACCACGATGAACACGGCGACCAAGCTGAGCGGCTTCGCGCTCGGCCTCGCGGCGGTGTTCGGCACGGCGTACGGGGCCGGCCAGCTGGCCGGCCCCGTCACCCCGGCGGCCGAGACCCGACACGCCCCCGCCACCGGCGACTCCCACTCCGCCACCGACTCCCACGCCACCGACTCCCACGGCGCCGATCCCCAGGGCGGCCACGACGGCGCGGCCGACGTCGGCCTGCCCGGCGGCCTGCTCGTCTCCGACCGGGGCTACACCCTGCAACCGCTGGCCGCCCCGACCGGGCAGTTCGCCTTCCGGGTCACCGGCCCGGACGGCGCGCCGGTCACCCACTACGACGTGGCGCACGACAAGCGGATGCACCTGATCGTCGCCCGCCGCGACCTCTCCGGCTTCCGGCACGTCCACCCCGAACTGGGCGCGGACGGCACCTGGCGGGTCGACTCCCCACTGGCCGGGCCGGGCGTCTGGCGGGCCTTCGCCGACTTCACCCCGTCGGGCGGGGAGCCGCTCACCCTCGGGGTCGACGTGACCGTCCCCGGCCCGGTCGACGCCCGGCCGCTGCCGGCCGCGGCGACCAGCACCACCGTCGACGGCTACACGGTCACCCTGGCCGGCGCCGCACAGCCCGGGCGCAGCAGCCCGCTCACCCTGAGCGTCAGCCGGGACGGCCGGCCCGTCACCGACCTGGAGCCCTACCTCGGCGCGTACGGGCACCTGGTGGCGTTGCGCCAGGGCGACCTGGCGTACCTGCACGTGCACCCGGAGGGCGCGCCCGGCGACGGGCGGACCCCGGCCGGGCCGGCGGTGACCTTCTCCGCCGAGGTGCCGTCCGCCGGCACCTACCGGCTCTACCTGGACTTCCGCCACGGTGGCGCGGTGCACACCGCCGAGTTCACCGTGGTGGCCGGTCAGGAGGTGACGCGATGACCTCGACCGCGGAGTCGTTGCCGGTCGCCCCGAACCAGATCGAACTCGCCATCGGCGGGATGACCTGCGCGTCCTGCGCCGCCCGGATCGAGAAGAAGCTCAACCGGATGGAGGGCGTGACCGCGACGGTCAACTACGCCACCGAGAAGGCCACCGTCCGGTACGCCGACGAGGTCACCCCGGACGAGCTGATCGCCACGGTGGAGAAGACCGGCTACACCGCCGTCCTGCCGCCCCCGCCCGCCGCGGCCGGGGCGCAGCCGGCCGGCGAGCCGGTGGACGAGCTGCGCGGCCTGCGTACCCGGCTGTGGGTGTCGGTCGCGCTGGCCGTCCCGGTGATCCTGCTGGCCATGGTCCCGGCCTGGCAGTTCACCTACTGGCAGTGGCTGTCGCTGACCCTGGCCGCCCCGGTCGTCTGCTACGGCGGGCTGCCGTTCCACCGGGCCGCCTGGACCAACCTGCGGCACGGCGCGGCGACCATGGACACCCTGGTCTCGCTCGGCACCCTGGCTGCCTTCGGCTGGTCGCTCTGGGCGCTCTTCCTCGGCGACGCCGGGATGCCCGGCATGACCCACCCGTTCCGTTTCGACATCACCCGTACCGACGGCGCCGGCAACATCTACCTGGAGGCGGCGGCCGGGGTCACCGTGTTCATCCTGGCCGGCCGCTACTTCGAGGCCCGCGCCAAGCGGACCGCCGGCGCCGCCCTGCGCGCCCTGCTGGAACTGGGCGCGAAGGACGTGGCGGTGCTGCGCGGCGGTGGCGAGGTCCGGATCCCGGTCGACCAGCTCGCCGTGGGGGACCGGTTCGTGGTCCGCCCGGGCGAGAAGATCGCCACCGACGGGGTGGTCGACGAGGGCACCTCGGCGGTGGACGCCAGCATGCTCACCGGCGAGTCGGTGCCGGTCGAGGTCGGGCCGGGCGACGCCGTGGTCGGCGCGACCGTGAACGCCGGCGGTCGGCTGGTGGTCACCGCCACCCGGGTCGGTGCCGACACCCAGCTCGCCCAGATGGCGAAGCTGGTCGAGGAGGCGCAGACCGGCAAGGCGGCCGTGCAGCGGCTCGCCGACCGGATCTCCGGCGTCTTCGTCCCGATCGTGATCGCCCTGGCGGTGGGCACCCTCGGCTGGTGGCTGGGGAGCGGGGCCGGCCCGACCGCCGCGTTCACCGCCGCGGTGGCCGTATTGATCATCGCCTGCCCGTGCGCGCTCGGCCTGGCCACCCCGACCGCCCTGCTGGTCGGTACCGGTCGCGGCGCCCAGCTCGGCATCCTGATCAAGGGGCCGGAGGTGCTGGAGTCCACCCGCCAGGTCGACACCGTGGTGCTGGACAAGACCGGCACCGTCACCACCGGCCGGATGGCCCTGGTCGACGTGCTCCCCGCCGCCGGCGGGGACCGCGCCGAATTGCTCCGGCTGGCCGGGGCGCTGGAGGCCGGCTCCGAGCACCCGATCGCCCGGGCCGTCGCCGCCGGCGCGGCCGAGGCGGGGGAGTTGCCCCCGGTCACCGGCTTCGGCAACGTCGAGGGGCTCGGCGTCGCCGGCACCGTCGAGGGCCGCGAGGTGGTCGTCGGTCGGCTCCGGCTGCTGCGGGAGCGGGGTCTCGACGTACCCGAGGAGGTCGCGCGGGCGGCGAGCGGCGCGGAGGCCGCCGGCCGGACGGCGGTGGTGGCCGGTTGGGACGGTCGGGCCCGCGGCGTCCTCGCGGTCGCCGACGTGGTCAAGCCGACCAGCCGGGCGGCGATCGCCGGGCTGCGCGGGCTGGGTCTGGCCCCGGTGCTGCTCACCGGCGACAACGCCACCGTGGCGGAGGCGGTCGCCGCCGAGGTGGGCATCGACGAGGTGATCGCCGAGGTGCTGCCCGCCGACAAGGTGGAGGTGATCAAGCGGCTCCAGGCCGAGGGGCGGACCGTGGCCATGGTCGGCGACGGGGTCAACGACGCCGCCGCTCTCGCCCAGGCCGACCTGGGCCTGGCCATGGGCACCGGCACCGATGTGGCCATCGAGGCGTCCGACCTGACCCTGGTCCGGGGTGACCTGACCGCGACGGTCGACGCGATCCGGCTCTCCCGGCGGACGCTGCGCATCATCAAGGGCAACCTGTTCTGGGCCTTCGCCTACAACGTGGCCGCCCTTCCGCTGGCCGCGGGCGGGTTGCTCAACCCGATGATCGCCGGGGCGGCGATGGCCTTCTCGTCGGTATTTGTGGTGGCGAACAGCCTGCGGCTGCGCCGGTTCCGCCCGGTCGCCTGACCCTCCGCTGATCACGTTCGGTGATCGGTGGGCGAAGGTGGTGTTTCCCTGATCGGGCACGGGGGTACATCCGGGGCGTCGGAGGAACTGCTATCTGGAGGTTCGCATGGGCATCGACGACAAGATCGACAACGCGTCCGAGAACACCGCCGGCAAGGTCAAGGAAGGCCTCGGTCGGGCGACCGACGACGAGCGCCTCGAGGCCGAGGGTCGTAACGACCAGGCCAAGTCGAACCTGAAGCAGGCCGGCGAGAAGATCAAGGACGCCTTCAAGAGCTGACCTACGTCTTTCCGCCACGCCGGGCCGACATCTCGTCGGCCCGGCGTGGCGTGCGCCCGGCCGGTCACTCCGTCCTGCGGCACCCGCCCGGCTGTCGCCCGGCGCTGGGACAGCGGAGAGTGATCGGCCGCGACCGGGCCTCGCTCCACGCCGACGAACGCCGTCCCCGCCGGACGGCCGACCACCGAACGGGGAACCGATGTTCCGCAGCTCCGCCAGCACGCTCGCCCTGGTGACCCTCGCCGCCCTCGCGGCCGGCTGCCAGAGCACCGGGAACGACCAGCCGCAGAGCGCCCCCGCCACCGCCGGCGGCACCCCCACCGCCAGCGCCAGCGCCGCGCCGACCGTCAGCGCCTCCCCGTCCACCGTGAGCGCGGCGAACACCGCCTCGGTCTGCCGGGCCGTCGACCAGCTGATCATCGACGGCAGCCGGCGGATCGCCGACGACTCGGCGGCGGCGAACGCCCGACAGCTCACCCCCGAGCAGCTCAACGGCCAGCTCAAGGGCACCCTGGCCCGGCTCGCCGACGACATCCGCGACCAGGCCGCCCGGGCCGAGGACCCGCGGATCAGGAAGCTGGTGACCACCGCCGCCGAGCGGATCGACGCGGGCGCCGAGGCGACCAGCCCGGCGACGTGGATGGCGACCAGCTTCGTCGCCATCCCGCAGCAGCTCAGCCGCGACTGCCGGGTCTGACCGGCCCGTCGCCGCTGGGGCGGAGCACCCGGTACGTCACGTGCGTGACGGTCGGGCCGGCCACCACCGAGACCTGCTCCAGCCGCGGGTCGCCCACCTCCTCGAAGAGGCGCCGGCCCGAGCCGAGCATGATCGGCACGATGTGCAGCTGGAGGGTGTCCAGCAGGCCGGCGGCGAGGAACTGCCGCACCGTGCTGGCCCCGCCGGCCACCGCCACGCCCTTGTCGCCGGCCACCTCCCGAGCCTGCCGCAGCGCCGACTCCACCCCGTCGGTGACGAACCGGAACTCCGTCCCGCCCCGCATGGCCAGCGGCTCGCGCGGATGGTGGGTGAGCACGAAGACCGGCGTCCGCCACGGCGGTTCGTCACCCCACCAGCCGGTCCAGTCCAGGTCCCACGGCCCGTCACCGCCGCCGAACATCCCGCGGCCCATCACGTACGCCCCGATGTCCCGGGTCATCTCGTCGACCACCTCGGCGTCGACGTTCCGCTCCCCGCCGGGCAGCCCGTGCCGCTCCCGCCAACTGTCCACCCGGAAGAACCACTCGTGCAGGCGCAGTCCGCCCCGACCCAGCGGGTCCTGGAGGCTCTGCTCCGGCCCGGCCACGTACCCGTCCAACGACATCGAGATCTGACAGCTCACAGTTCCCATGCCGGGTGGACCTCCGGCGGCGCCGAAACTCATCGGCCGGCACCGAGCCGGGCGGCCCGCAGTTCCAGGTACCGCCGCTCGGGCATGCTGGTGGTACGCCGGGCGGCCTCCCGGTACGCCTCCCGCGCCGCGTCCGCCTCCCCGGCCAGCTCCAGCAGGTGGGCCCGGACGGCGGCCAGCCGGTGGTGACCGGCGACCCGCTCGTCCGCGTCCAGCGGGGCGAGCAGGGCGAGCCCGGCGCGGGGGCCGTCCACCATGGCCACCGCGGCGGCCTGGTTGAGGGTGACCACCGGGTTCGGCGCGACCGCGGCGAGCACCCGGTAGAGCGCGACGATCTGCGGCCAGTCGGTCTCCGCCGTCGACGGCGCCTCGGCATGCACCGCGGCGATCGCCGCCTGGAGCTGGTACGGCCCCGGCGGCGACCAGGTCAGCGCCTCTGTCACCAGGGCCACCCCCTCGTCGATCGCCGCCCGGTCCCACCGGCCGCGGTCCTGCTCGGCCAGCGGGACCAGCTCCCCGTTCGGCCCGGTTCGCGCCGCCCGGTGGGCGTCGGTGAGGAGCATCAGCGCGAGCAGCCCGGCCACCTCGCCGTCGCCCGGCAGCGCCCGGCGCAGCTGCCGGGTCAGCCGGATCGCCTCGCCGGTCAGCTCGGCCCGGTGCAGCTGGGTGCCGCTCGACGCGGTGTAGCCCTCGTTGAAGATCAGGTAGAGCACCTGGAGCACCGCGCGCAGCCGCTCGTCCCGCTCGGCCGGCGAGGGCAGGGCGAAGCGTGCCCCGGCCGCCTCGATCCGCTGCTTGGCGCGGCGGATCCGCTGGCTCATCGTCGGCTCCGGCACCAGGTACGCCGCGGCGATCTGCGCGGTGCTCAGCCCACCCACCGCCCGCAGGGTCAGCGCCACCTGCGCCGACCGGCCCAGCGCCGGATGGCAGCAGAGCAGCAGCAGGGTGAGGCTGTCGTCCTGCCCGGACGGTGCGTCGTCGGCGGGCGGGGCCACCGTGGCGTACGTCGGCTCGCGGAGCGCCACCGCGGCCTCGCGCTCCCGGCGGGCCCGCTCGCTGCGCCACTCGTCGGTCAGCCGCCGGCCCGCGACGGTGAGCAACCAGCCGCGCGGGTGCTCCGGCACGCCCTGCTCCGGCCAGCGGGTGGCCGCCGCGAGCAGCGCCTCCTGCACCGCGTCCTCGCAGGCGGAGAAGTTGCCGTGCCGGCGGACCAGGGTGCCGAGGACCTGCGGCGCCAGGGCGCGCAGCAGGTCCTCGACCGCCCGGCTGGTCACATCTCGGTCCCGGCCTGCTCCATCATCGGCCGCACCTCCAGCACGCCGAAGCCCATCCGGACGTCGGGCCAGCGGGCGGCGATCTCGGCGGCCCGCTCCGGGCTGTCGCAGTCGACGGTCAGGTAGCCGGCGAACTGCTCCTTGCTCTCCAGGAACGGCCCGTCGGTTACCTCCGTCCGGTCGCCGGCCAGCCGGACCGTCCGGGTCTGCGCCGGGTCGGCCAGCGCCTCGCCGCCGACCAGTTCCCCGGACGCGGTCAGCTCCGCCATGATCTCGTCGACCTCGCCGAAGAGGGCGGTGCGCTCCTGCTCGCTGAGCCCCTCGACGAAGCCGGGGCGGTTCCAGATCAGCAACATGTACTTCACGACGGTGCTCCTCGGGTCGGGCCACGGCGTGGCCTCTCAAGAGGGGATCGGCGCCGGCGCCGCGGATCCGACAGCCCCACCGGAGGATCTTCCCCCAGATTCAGCGCCGGCCGGTGACGGGCCGCGCCGGCCGCCCACCCGCCTGGAGCGAGGCCCGGTCGGCGGCGGAGGTGCCGGAGTGCCAGCCCTCGGCGTCCCGGACGGTCAGCCGGGCCCGGGTGAGCCCGGGGAAGAGGGTGTCCATCCGCTCGCGGACCGCGTCGGAGCGGGCGGCCAGCACGGGGAGCAGGCGCTCCGGCCCGGCGGCCTCAGCGGCCTGCCGGTTCGCCTCCTCGGTCGCGGACCGCAGCCGCTCGCCGATCCGCAGCGCGAACGCGTTGAGGAACGACTCGTCGTACGCCTTGGTGCGCCGGCCCGCCGCCTTCCGCTCGCTTCGGCCGCGCAGCATGGCGGTGGTGGCCTGGAGCAGCAGCGAGGTGTAGAGCAGCTCGACCGCCTCCAGGTCGCCCGCGAAGCCGAGCACGGTGGCGAAGCCGAGGTCGTCGGACCAGACCGCCTCGCACCGGTTCGCCGCCGCCACCTCCTGCACCAGCAGCGCCTTGGCCCCCGCGTACGGGGCCTCGGTGCCGAGCCGGACCCCGCCGGGCTGGTCGGGGCGTTCGGCGCTCGCCTCGACCAGCGCCCGGTCGAGGCTGTGCCGGGCGATGAGTTCCTGCGCCTTGCCGGTGAGCGCCTCCGCCTCGGCGGGGAAGGTGGTGGACTCGGCCTTGGCCAGCAGCGCCCGGACCCGGTCCAGCATCCGCGACCCGCTCCGCCCGGCGGGCCCGCTCCGGACCGCCAACGCCGCGCCGCTGCCGGGCGGCGGGCGCAGCACCGCGATCGGGGGCAGGCCGGCGAGCAGCGCCAGCACCTCGACCGTGTCGCGCAGCGCTGTGATCCGGTCCTCACCCTCCCGGGCCGCCCAGCGGGCCAGCCAGCCGGCGTCGTCGTCCCACCAGATCCGGGCGTCGAGGCTGTCGAGCTGTTCCGCCCACCACTGCGGCACCTCGCCGGTCTGCGCGCGACGCTGGGCGGCGAGCGCGTCCACCACGAGCCGGCCGGCGCGCGGGCCGAGGCGGCGAGACACGATCCGGGCCACGTCGACCGGCTGCCAGCCGCGCGGCCAGAGCCGGGACAGGGCGGCGACCAGGCGACCGAGCAGGGCGGCGTCCATCGCCGCCGCGCCGTCCGTGGCGCTGGTGCCGACCACGAGGCGGTCCAGCTTCCGCTCCGCGTCACGTACGTCGGTGCCGCGCACCGCCGCGATCGCGGCGGCGATGAGGGCGTCGGCGTCCGGCACGGGTGGTCCTTCCGAGAGGGGTGACGGCCGGTAGGTGTCCGGATCGTCGGGAGTGTCTACCGGCCAACGGTACCGGGTGCGGAATCGGTGCCCGGATCACTCATCCGCGCGGGCTCCGCCCCCGTACTCCTGTCCGCAGCGACCGACCGGGACGGAGGCGAGAGTGGCGAGCCTGACCGTGAGCGGGGCGGCCGAGCGGGGCCGGCACCGGGGGCGCCGCCGGGCCGGCGGGCTCTCCGTGACGCTGGTGCTGGTCGTCGGCCTCGCGGCCGGTGGCGCCTGGGCCGCCCGCCGGGGCGGCGGCGACCTCGTCCACGACCTGATCGGCGACATCCGCCGCGACCCGGCCAAGGGCCGCCCGGCGGCGGCCGCCGGGCCGGCCGTGCCCACCACCGTCCCCGGCGGGCCGTCGGCCCCTCCCGCCCCGCCGGCGCTGCGCTACCCCGAGCGGGGTACGGGCACCTGGCGGACCGCCACCGCCACCGGCAGGGTGGCCGGCCAGGAGGGGGAGCTGCTGCGCTACCGGGTGGCGGTGGAGGGCGGCATCGACGACGTGGACGTGGAACGGTTCGGCCGGGAGGTCGCCGTGGTGCTGGCCGACCGGCGGGGCTGGACGGCCGACGGCCGGTGGCGGCTGCAACGGGTCGGCCCGGACACCCCGGCCGACTTCACCGTGATGCTGACCACCCCGGTCACCCGGGGCGAGCTGTGCGGCGACCCCGCCGACCACTACACGTCCTGCCGCAACGGCGACCGGGTGGTGGTCAACGTGGCCCGTTGGGCGCGCGGGGTGCCCGGCTTCGGCGGCGACCTGGCCACCTACCGGTCGTACGTGCTCAACCACGAGGTGGGGCACCGGCTCGGCCGGGGTCACGAGCGCTGCCCGGCGGCGGGCGGCCCGGCGCCGGTGATGCAGCAGCAGACCCTCGGCCTGCACGGCTGCCTGCCCAACGCCTGGCCGCAGGTGGACGGCGCGCCGCACGCCGGCCCGCCCGGCGAGTACGACGATCCGATCCCCGCGGAGGGCTGACCGGGGACCGTAGGTGCGTTTCACCGCGAGTGTCGTTAGGCTGGCCCGAGCCGATCTCCGCCTTCTGCTACGAGGGAACGAGGCCGGCCGACGCAGGGAGCAGCGAAGTGCACGCGGATGGACCGCACCTTCAGCCCTCGTCGACGACGGGTCTCCAGGTCATCCCGGTCCGAGTGGACGCCGGGCGGCTGCGGGTGCGGGTCGCCGGCGAGGTCGACCTGGCCACCGCCGGAGAGTTCCGGGACGGCCTGAACTCCGCCCTCGACGGGCTCACCGGCACCGTCGTCGAGGTCGACCTCGACGAGGTCCGGTTCCTCGACTCCTCCGGCATCCTCGTCCTGCTCAACGCCCACGCCCGCGCGGCCGGGCAGGACTGCCCGCTGGTCGTGACCAACCCGCGGCCGGGCGTCCTGCGGGTCCTGGAGATCACCGGCGTGACCGCACTGCTCGGCGCCGGCTGACCCGCCTCACCCGGACGCCGGCAGCTCCCCGGTCTCCACCAGCCGGTGGGCCACCTCGACCAGCTTCACGTTGCACCGCTGGCTCGCCGCCACCAGCCGCCCGAACGCCTGCTCGCCGGTGAGCCGGTGCCGTTCCATCAGGATCCCCTTGGCCTGGCCGATCAGGTCCCGCACGTCCAGCGCCCGGTTCAGCTGGGCGACCCGGCGCGCATCGCCGATCGCGACGGCGGCATGGGTGGCGAGCAGCAGCCCGATCCCCTCCGACTCGGCGTCGAACGCGTGCGGCATCGGGGCGTACATGTTGAGCGCGCCGAAGCTGTCCCGGGCCAGGTAGAGCCGGACCGACATCATGCTGCCCACACCGAGGCCGGACGCCCGGGGGTTGAACTCCGGCCACCGACCGCCGACGCCGGTGTCGGGCAGGTGGACGAGCCGCTCCTCCGCCAGGGCGGTGAGGCAGGGGCCCTGGCCGGTCGCGTACTGGGCGTCGTCCACCTGGCGTACCAGGTCGTCGGTGGCGGCGGTGGTCCGCCAGCCGCGCCGTCCGGCCGGCTCGGTGATGCCGGCGTGCCGGGCGCCCGGCACGGTGTCGGCGGCGGCCCGGGCGACGGCCTCCAGGGTCTCCTCGACCGTGCCGGCCGACTGCAGCTCCCGGGCGAGCCGGGACAACCGGACGGCGAGCGGGTCGATCCGGGTCACCTGGCCGGTGAAGGTGAGGGTCGGCTCGGCGCCCGGTGCGGAAGGTGTGTCCAACTGGCTGTCGTGCGGCACGGCATCTCCTCCCCACTGGCTACGCGGGAGGCCGGCGGCGTTCCCGGTGTGGTTGCTGGCCAATTCCGTACCCGCCACCGGCGGACGCCAATCCGGGGCGCTCGTCACCCCCGGGTCCCCGGATCGGCGGCGGACGCGGGCGGCGGCCGTCGCCGGGTGAATACTGGCCGGGTGGAGAGCACCCCGCCCCGCCTCCTGCTGGTCGAGGACGATCCCGCGCTGGCCGGACTGCTCGCCGACCTCCTGCACGAGGAGGGCTACGCCGTGGACGTGGTCGGCGACGGACACCGTGGCCTGCACCACGGGCTGACCCGGGACTACCAGCTGATGGTGGTCGACCGGGGGCTGCCCGCCCTGGACGGGCTGGACCTCGTGGTCCGGCTGCGCGAGCACGGGGTGGGCTGTCCGATTCTCCTGCTCACCGCCCGGGGCGGCGTCGACGACCGGGTGGCCGGCCTCGACGCCGGCGCGGAGGACTACCTGGTCAAGCCGTTCGAGGTGCCGGAGCTGCTGGCCCGGCTGCGCGCCCTGCGCCGGCGCCACCCCGACGCCGCGCACTGGCTGCCGCTGGGCAGCCGCCGCCTCGACGTCACCAACCGCCGGGTGCTCGACGGGGCCGACGAGATCCCGCTCTCCGCCCGCGAGTTCGCGGTGCTGCGCGCGCTGGCCGGGCGGCCCACCCGGGTGTTCACCCGCGAGGAGCTGCTCCGGGCCGCGTTCACCGGCGCCGACGCGCCGGGCACCGTCGACGCCTGCGTGCACCACCTGCGCCGCAAGCTCGGCCGGGACACCGTCCGTACGGTGCACGGGCTCGGCTACCGGCTCGGTACGGCCTGACGCCGGTGGACGAGACGCGGCTGATCCGGGCCCGCCGGCGCACTGTCGCCCAGACCGCCGGCGCGATCGGCGTCGTCCTGCTGCTGGTCGGCGCGTTGATGTTCGTGCTGACCAGCCGTCAGCAGTCCCAGGCCCTCGACGACGAGCTGGGCCGGGTCCTCGTCGCGGCGGAGGACGTCGACGACCCGCCGCCCGGCCAGTACCTGGCCCGGGACCGGCCGGGCGGCGGCACCGAGCTGACCCCGGGCGCCCCCGGGGCCCTGGCCGGGGTGCTCGTTCCGGCGCTGGGCCGGCCGCCCGGCCGGTTCGACGCCACGGCGGGTGACGACCGGCCGGTCCGGGTGCTCGTCGGACGGCACCCCGACGGCAGCCGGTGGGCCGTGGCCGCCGATCTGCGACCGCTGCGCCGGGAACGCAACCAGCTGGTCGGCGTGCTGCTCCTGGCCGAGCTGGCCGGGCTGGCCGGCGCGCTGGTGGCGGCCGCGTTGCTGGCCCGTCGGGCGGTGGCCCCGCTGGCCGCCGCGCTGACCCTGCAGCGCCGCTTCGTCGCCGACGCCTCGCACGAGCTGCGCACCCCGCTGACTGTGCTGCACACCCGGGCGCAGCTGCTGGCCCGGAAGGGGCGTACCGAGCCGGCGGGGCGGCTCACCGACCAGCTGGACCAGCTGGTGACCGAGACCCGGGCCCTCGGCGAGGTGGTGGAGGATCTGCTCGTCTCGGCGGCGGCCGAGCACCAGCCGCTCCCGGAGGCCGTGGTGGACCTGGCCGGGATCGCCCGCGAGGTGGTGACCAGCATGTCCCTGTCCACGCGGGGGCGGCAGGTCGAGCTGGTGCTGGCCGCCGACGGGCCGGCCGAGGTGCGCGGGACGCGTATCGCGCTGCGACGGGCGGTGACCGCCCTGGTGGACAACGCGGTCGGCCACGTCCCCGCCGGCGGCCACGTACGGGTCAGCGTGCGCGCCGAGGGCGGCCGGGTGCGGGCCGAGGTGGCCGACGACGGGGTGGGGCTGGACCCGGCCGACACGGACCGGCTCTTCGACCGTTTCGCGCACGGGCGCTCCGGTGCCGGTCGCCGCTTCGGGCTGGGCCTTGCGTTGGTGCAGCACGTCGCGCGGGCACACCACGGATCGGTCGAGGTGGCCGGGGCGCCGGGCGAGGGCGCGACGTTCACCCTGGTGCTGCCGGCCGCCTGAGGGAGGCGCAAGAAATTCGCAAGGAACGGTGGGCACGGTGGCCGCGGAGTTCCAAGGACCGACACCGAGGAGAGAACGTGCCCGACACCGTCAACGGCCTGCCCGTGCACCCGCTCGTGGTCCACGCCGTGGTCGTACTGCTGCCCCTGGCCGCGCTCGGCGTGATCGCCCTCGCCGTCCGGCCGTCCTGGCGGGGACGCTTCGGTCTCCTCGTGGTGCTGGTGGCGGCGCTGGCCACCGCGGCGATCCCGCTGGCCACCGAGAGCGGCGAGACCCTGGAGCGCCGGGTCGGCGACCCGGGCCGGCACGCCGAACTCGGCGACACCGTGCTCTGGTTCGCCCTGCCGCTGCTGGCCGTCGCGGTCGCCCTGTTCTGGCTGCACCGGCGGGCCGCCCGCCCGACCGGCCAGCCCGGGTCGTCCCGGCCGGGCGCGCTGGGTGTGGTGGTCGCGGTGCTGGCCGTGCTGATCGGGGTGGCCAACCTGGTGCAGGTGTACCGGGTCGGCGAGTCCGGCGCGAAGGCCGTCTGGAGTGACACCCCGGCGCAGGCGACCAGCCAGGAGCGCTGAGGGTCAGTCCGGCGGGCCCTGCCAGCGGACCAGCAGCACGGTCGCGTCGTCGCGCAGCTCGTCGTCCTGGTACGCGAGGATGGCGTGCACCAGTCGCCGGGCGGTCTCCGGCAGCGGCAGGTCGTCGGCGAGTGCCTTCGCGGTGAAGTCGACCAGCCGGTCGACGCCGAACGGTTCACCCTCGGCGGAGCGCGCCTCGATGATCCCGTCGGTGTAGAAGAGGACGTCGTCGCCGGGCTCCAGCGCCTCCTCGATCACCACCGGGGCCCGGATGTCGCCGAGGGTGACCGGCAGCGCCGTGGGGGTGGGCAGCACACTGGCGACCTTTCCCCGGCGCAGCACCAGCCCGCTCGGGTGCCCGGCGGAGATTACCCGCAGCCGGCCGGTGCGCTGGTCGAGTTCGGCGAGCACGCCGGTGATCAGGCCGCGCCGGTCGTGCTCCCGTACGGTGTTGTCGATGTGGTGGTAGGTGGCGGCCAGGTCCATGTCGCCCCGCCGGGCGTTGCGGTACGCGGCCAGCGCCAGACTGGCCAGCACCACCGCCCGCATTCCGCCCTGCGAGCCGTGCCCGACCGCGTCGAAGAGCGCGAGGTGGGCGGTGTCGGAGTTGACCGCGTAGTCGAAGGCGTCGCCGCCGACGTCGTAGCTGGGCTCGAGCACTCCGCTGATGGTCATCCGGCCGGTGGAGAAGGTCAGTGGCGGCAGCTGGGCGCGGAGCATCTCGGCGGCCAGCCGCATCGGCGCCCGCCGACGGACCCGTTCGACGGTGTCGCTGTAGAGCGCCCGGGTGACGATGAGCTCGGCGAGGAGCGACGCGGCCGCCTCGAACCGGGAGTAGTGCTCCTCCGCCACCGGCTCCGCGGAGATCACCTCGACCACGCCCATCCGTTCCAGGCCGTCGAGGAGGGGCACCCAGAGCCGGGCCGCGCCCGGCTCGCCCTCGGCCGGGAAGGACCGCATCAACCCGTACGCCCGGCCGGCGAGCGTGCCGTCCACGGCGATCACGTCCCGCTCGGGGGTCTCGTCGTCCCGCATCGGCAGCAGTTCCCGCTGCTCGTGGTCGACCAGGTAGATGACCACGTCGGTGGCGCCGAGCTCGACCGCCGCCCACCGGGCCAGCCGGGGCAGGTCCTCCGGGCGGGCGTGGTGGGCGCGGTCGAGCAGCCCGTGCAGCGCTTCCCGCTCGGTCATCTCGCCTCCGTCTCCGGCCTTCGCGTTGCTGTTCGGCCACCCGCCGGGCCGGAAGGGCGGCGGGTGGGTGGGCGGTCAGCGGCGGGGGAAGGCGGCCCAGATGTTCTTGGTGCATTCGCTGGCGTACCAGCCCACGTCGAGGGAGACCGCCATGGCGATCTGGAGTCCCCGGCCGCCGGCGCCGAGGGGGCGGGTGTGGGCTAGCTCCGGGATGGTGCTCAGGTCGTGGTCGGCGACGTCCAGGACGAACCGGTCCTCGTCGCTCATCAGCCGGACGATGGTGGGCGGCCGGCCGTGCTTCAGCGCGTTGGTGGCCAGCTCCGTGGCGACCAGGAGGACCAGCTCGGGCACCTCGGCGAGCTCGTCGGGGCCGCCGGGCTCCGCCTCGGTCAGCGCCTGGTGCAGAGACGCGCGCAGCCCGCGCAGGTCGGCCGCATCGGACAGCTCCCACCGGCGCAGTTCGGTGGCCTGCGGCGGTGGCGGCGACGTGCGCAACTGTCCCATGATCCCGCCTTACCCTGGGTAGCCCCCTCCTAAGCGGCTCCCGGTCACCGGCAGCAGGACCGTGCCGGGTCGGACCGGACGTCCGGAGCCGCGACCGGCTCGAACAGGGGGTCCCGGCGGTGCGTCATTGTTCTACGCTCGTCCATGTGAGCGAGCTGCTTCCCGAACCGCTGCCCCCGTCGCGGCTGCGCGCCTCCAACGCGGACCGGGAGCGGGTCGCGGCGGTGCTGCGCGAGGCCGCCGGGGAGGGCCGGTTGGACCTGCACGAGCTGGACGAGCGGCTGGCCCGGCTCTACGCCGCCCGGACGTACGCCGAGCTGGAGCCCCTGACGTACGACCTGCCGGCGGTCGGGGCGCCGCCGGTCCCGGTGTCGATGGCGGCGTCGCACGACGGCCTGGCCCCGGTCTCGACCGGCGGCGTGGCGGTGATGAGCCGCTTCGAGCGCACCGGCCGGTGGAGCGTGGGGCGGGAGTTCGGCTGCGTCGCGTTCTGGGGCGGTGGGCTGGTGGACCTCCGGGATGCGGTCTTCGTCGCGGGCGGGGTGCATATCCGGGCGATCGCGATCATGGGTGGCATCGAGATCTGGGTGCCGGAGGACGCCACGGTGCACGTGACGGGGCTGGGCATCATGGGCGGCTTCGACCACGCCGCGGCCGGTGCCGGCGCTCCGGGCGCCCCGACCGTCACGATCGGCGGGCTGGCGTTCTGGGGTGGGGTGTCGATCGAACGACGGCCGTCCGACCGGGAGGCCCGGCTGCGCAAGCTGGAGAAGAAGCGCAGGAAGCTGGAGAGCCGGTCGTCGTTCGACGAGTGATCGACTTCTCCCGGCGGGCCGGGTACGCGGCGTGGCCATCGGGTAAGGGACGGAGCAGCCCCGATGAAGGAGGTACGCCCATGACCCGCGTCGCGGTCACCGGAGGCAGCGGCAAGCTCGGCCGGGCCGTCGTCGGCGAGCTGGCCGACCAGGGGTACGAGGTGGTGAACCTCGACCAGGTGCCGCCCGCCGAGCCGCGCTGCCCG
This sequence comes from Micromonospora sp. BS32, assembly GCF_059089345.1. Classification (NCBI taxonomy): domain Bacteria; kingdom Bacillati; phylum Actinomycetota; class Actinomycetes; order Micromonosporales; family Micromonosporaceae; genus Micromonospora; species Micromonospora sp. BS32. The sequence continues at coordinate 277,268 of NZ_JBSSHR010000004.1, read as the reverse complement.
TTCACCCGGATCGACCTGGGCGACTACGGGCAGGTGCGGGAGGCGTTCACCGGGATCGACAGCCGCTACACCGGGCTCGACGCGGTGGTGCACCTGGCCGCCATCCCGGGGCCGGGGGTCACCGGGAACGCGGCCACCTTCACCCACAACATCACCGCGACGTACCACGTCTTCGCGGCGGCCAGGGCGGCCGGCATCCGCAACGTGGTGTGGGCGTCCAGCGAGACGCTGCTGGGCCTGCCCTTCGACACGCCGCCGCCGTACCTGCCGGTGGACGAGGAGTACCCGGCCCGGCCGGAGACCTCGTACGCGCTGGCCAAGCACCTGGAAGAGCAGATGGTGGCCCAGTTCTGCCGCTGGGACCCCGAGCTCAAGGCGATCGGGCTGCGCTTCTCCAACGTGATGGAGCCCGACGACTACGCGGCCTTCCCCGGCTACGACGCCGACCCCCGGCTGCGGATGTGGAACCTGTGGGGCTACATCGACGCCCGGGACGGGGCGCAGGCCGTGCGCCGGGCGCTGGAGCAACCGGCCGCCGGGATGGACGTCTTCGTCATCGCCAACGCCGACACCGTGATGACCCGGCCCACCGCCGAGCTGGTCGCCGAGGTCTTCCCCGACGTCCCGGTCCGCGGGGAGCTGTCCGGCAATGCCACGCTGCTCTCCATCGACAAGGCCCGCCGGGTGCTGGGCTACGAACCCCGGCACGGTTGGCGGGAGCGGTAGGGGCGCGCCGAACGGTGACCCTGGTCACTCGGAGTGGCCGCGAGCCCGAAACGGCTCGGCTACTGAGCGTGACTGACCGGCCGACGACGCTGGTCTGGGCTACCGGGCGGTGTCGACCGGGGGCCAGTTGAGATACCGTCGGCCTGTGATCGTCGAGGAACACTGGTGGAACGGGGACGCGTCGTCCCGAGGGCGACGCGACGTGTACATCCGCACGGATGGGCGGCGCTGGGAGGTGCAGGCCCAGATCGGCGGCACCTACGGCCGGTCGAAGGTGCAGGAGTGCCCGAGCCGTAGCGCGGCGAGCATCCTCGCCGGGGCCTGGCGCGGCGGCAATCCGGCCTGGCGGGAACTGCCCAGCTGAGCGGGGCCGCCCGGGTCAGGCGGCGGGTCCGCTGTGGGTGGTCGCGGGCGGGAAGTGCAGCCGTACGCTGGTGCGGCTCCGGTCGGTGTGTGTGGTGACCACGTCGGCGAGCTGGCGGGCCAGCCAGAGACCCCGACCGCCCGCCTTCCCGGCCCCGTCCGGGTGGCGGTAGCCGGCCTCCGGTGGGATCCGCCGTCCACCGGCGTCGTCGACCTGCGCGATCAGGGTGTCCCGGTGGCACCAGCAGCGCAGCCGGACCGGAAGTGCCCCGTGGACCAGGGCGTTCGTGCTGACCTCGGTGACCGCGACGACGAGATCCCCGATCTCCTCGACGTCGAACGACCGCTCGTCCGCCCAGGCGCGCAGCGCCCCGCGGAGCGGGGCCAGCTCGTCGAGGCTGGTGAGACCGACGTCGAGATCCACCACCGGCGGGGCCGGCTCCAACGGCACCTCGGCGCGCACCGCGAGGTAGTCCGTGGTGGCGAGGAAGGCGGCGTTCGGCACCCGACCGGTCTCGGTGAGTTCATGGCTGTGCAGGCTCCGGACACCCTCGATGACGAGCGTCGGGTGCCGGCGGCTGTCCCACAGACAGGTGACCGGGCAGCCGTACCCGGCGTACGTGTCCGCGCAGGCCGACTCGTACGACAGGTGCGCGGCGGCCCGGTCCGGGGAGCCGGGGTGGGCGTCGGTGACCACGTCGGGTTCGGTGATCACGTGGACCGGGTTGCCGCTGGCGTGCTGGGCGGCGAGATACCGGCGAAGCCCCTCGTACGCCAGGCCCAGCCGCACCCCGAAGGTGTCGTGCCCGCCCCATTCCAGCCGGTCGGCCAGCGCCCCGAGGCTCGTCCGGACCAGCCTCTCGACCTGCCCGCCGACGACGAGGAGCACCCGCTCCCGGGCGTCGAGCGAGCGACGCAGGTACGGGATCAGCCGGGTCCGGACCGTGTCGTCCGAGTCGACGATCAGCGCGGTGTGGACGAACGGGTCCGACGCCGGGACCACGTGACCCGGCATCATCGCGCCGCCGCCGTGAGCGGGGCCCGAGGGAAAGGCGGTTCGGTCACGTGACACACGCCTTCCGAGGTGATCGCGGCGGCCGGGGCGGTACGACGTCCGCGTACGTGTCGGGCTGGCCGCCCGCGTGGGCGCACAGGCCCGTTGACCGAGCGTAGCGCGCCTGGTCGCGGACCGCTGGCTGTGCGTGGCGCCCCGGCCCGTGCGGGGCCGGGGCGCCACTTGCACGTCAGGCCCGGCGGATCCAGAAGGTCAGGCCGAGCGACTCGTCGGTGAACGGCTCCGGGTCGGCCCACGACGGCTCCCCGTCGGCGCAGTCCGCCGCCAGCACCTCCTCGGCCACCAGTTCCCGGTGCTCGGCGAGGGCCAGCGCGGTCTCCTCCCGGTCGGCCCGGTAGCGCAGCACGATCCGGTCGGTCACCTCGAGGCCGCTGCTCTTGCGGGCCTCCTGGATCTGCCGGATGGCGTCCCGGGCCACGCCGGCCCGACGCAGCTCGGGGGTGAGGTGCAGGTCCAGCGCCAGGGTGGCGCCGGCGTCGCTGGTGACCGCCCAGCCCTCCCGGGGCGTCTCGACGACCACCACCTCGTCCGGGCCGAGGGTGACGGCCTCGTCGCCCACCAGCACGGTCGCGGACCCGGACTCCCGCAGGGAGTCCTTGAGGGCGGCGGCGTCCGTCGCGGCGATGGCCGCGGCCACCTGCTGCACCGCCTTGCCGAACCGCTTGCCGAGGGTACGGAAGTTGGCCTTGGCGGTGGTGTCCACCAGCGAGCCGCCGGCCGCGCCGACCGAGGTGACCGAGCCGACGTTGAGCTCGGCGGCGATCTCGGCCAGCAGATCCGCGGGCAGTTCCTCGAAGCCGTTGGCCGAGGCGAGCGCGCGGGCGAGCGGCTGGCGGACCTTCATCCCCGAGTCGGCCCGGGCCGCCCGGCCCAGCTCGACCAGCCGGCGGGCGACCGCCATCTGCCGGGACAGCGCCGGGTCGATCAGCGACTCGTCGGCGACCGGGTACGCGGCCAGGTGCACCGACTGCGGCGCGCCCGGGGTCACCAGCACGACCATGTCCTGCCAGACCCGCTCGGTGATGAACGGGGTGAGCGGGGCGAGCAGCAGGGTGACGGTGTGCAGGGCCTCGTGCAGGGTGGCCAGCGCGGCCCGGTCGCCCCGCCAGAACCGCCGCCGGCTGCGCCGGACGTACCAGTTGGACAGGTCGTCGATGAAGGCGGCGAGCAGCCGGCCCGCCTGGTGCGTGTCGAACCCGGCCATCGCGGCGTCGACCTGCTGCACCAGCGTGTTCAGCTCGGAGAGCACCCACCGGTCGAGCACCGGCCGGTCGGCCGGCGCCGGGTCCTCGGCCGACGGGGTCCAGCCGGCGGTCCGGCCGTACAGGGTCTGGAAGGAGACCGTGTTCCAGTAGGTCAGCAGGATCTTGCGGACCACCTCCTGGAGCGCGGTGTGCCCGACCCGCCGGGCCGACCAGGGGGAGCCGACGGCGGCCATGAACCAGCGCACCGCGTCCGCGCCGTGCTGGTCCATCAGCGGGATCGGCTCCAGGATGTTGCCCAGGTGCTTGGACATCTTCCGGCCGTCCTCGGCCAGGATGTGGCCCAGGCACACCACGTTCTCGTACGACGACCGGTCGAACACCAGCGTGCCGATCGCCATCAGGGTGTAGAACCAGCCCCGGGTCTGGTCGATCGCCTCGGAGATGAACTGGGCCGGGTAGCGCTCGACGAACAGCTCCTGGTTGCGGTACGGGTAGCCGAACTGGGCGAACGGCATGGAACCCGAGTCGTACCAGGCGTCGATCACCTCGGGCACCCGGCGGGCCTGGGCGCCGCAGTGGCAGGCGAAGGTCACGTCGTCGATGAACGGCCGGTGCGGGTCGAGCCCGGTCACGTCGGAGCCGGTCAGCTCGCTCAGCTCGGCCAGCGAGCCGACGCAGGTCAGGTGCTCGTTCGGGCAGCGCCAGATCGGCAGGGGGGTGCCCCAGTAGCGCCGCCGGGACAGCGCCCAGTCGACGTTGTTGTTGAGCCAGTCGCCGTACCGGCCGTGCTTGACGGTGGCCGGGTGCCAGTTGGTGCGCTCGTTCTCGCGCAGCATGGCGTCACGGACCGCGGTGGTCCGCACGTACCAGGAGGGCTGCGCGTAGTAGATCAGCGCGGTGTGGCAGCGCCAGCAGTGCGGGTAGCTGTGCTCGTACGGGACGTTGCGGAAGAGCAGCCCACGGGCGGCGAGGTCCTCGACGAGCGGCCGGTCGGCGTCCTTGAAGAACAGCCCGCCGACCAGCGGGATCTCCGGGGCGAACCGACCGTTGGTCTGCACCGGGTTCACCATCGGCAGCCCGTACGCCCGGCAGCTGGCCAGGTCGTCCGCGCCGAAGGCGGGCGCCTGGTGGACCAGGCCGGAGCCGCTGTCGGTGGTGACGAACGGCGCGAGGATCACGATGTGCGCGTCGTCGATCTCGACCAGGTCGAACGGAGCGCGGTAGCTCCAGCGCTCCAGCTCCTTGCCGGTGAACGTCTCACCGGTGAGGTCCCAACCCTCGCCGAGCGCCTGGGCCAGCAGCGGCTCCGCCACGACCAGCTGCTCGTTGCCGTCGGTGGCCACCACGTACGTCACGTCGGGGTGCACGGCGACCGCGACGTTCGACGGCAGGGTCCACGGGGTGGTGGTCCAGACCAGCAGCGCGGCGCGGCCGGCCAGCGGGCCGGAGGTGAGCGGGAACCGGACGTACACCGACGGGTCGACGACCGTTTCGTACCCCTGGGCCAGCTCGTGATCGGAGAGGCCGGTCTCGTCCCGGGGGCACCACGGCGCGACCCGGAAGTCCTCGACCAGCAGGCCCTTGTCGAAGATCTGCTTGAGCGACCACCAGACGGACTCGATGTACTCCGGGTCCATGGTCCGGTACGCGTCGTCCATGTCGACCCAGTAGCCCATCCGCTCGGTGAGCCGGGCGAACGCGTCGGTGTGCCGGGTGACCGACTCGCGGCAGCGGGCGTTGAACTCCGCGATGCCGAACTTCTCGATGTCCTGCTTGCCGGCGAAGCCGAGTTCCTTCTCGACGGCGAGCTCCACCGGCAGGCCGTGGCAGTCCCAGCCGGCCTTCCGGGCGACGTGGAAGCCCTTCATCGTCTTGTAGCGCGGGAAGACGTCCTTGAAGACCCGCGCCTCGATGTGGTGGGCGCCGGGCATGCCGTTGGCGGTCGGCGGCCCCTCGTAGAAGACCCACTCCGGGCGGCCCTGGGACTGTTCCAGGCTGCGCGCGAAGATGCTGTTGGCGTGCCAGAAGTGCAGGACGTCGTGCTCGAGCCCGGGCAGATCGACCTGGGTCGGTACGCTGCGGTACATCGCTCCTCCGTCGGATGCATGTGCGGTTGCTCCGGCGGAGGGACGAGGCCAGCGGCCCCGCGGTACCACCCTCCTTGGCCGCGTGCGGCCCTCTCGTTTCAGGTGCGGTCGGTTCTACTCGGCCTCGGGCCTTTCCTCCGACGGCTCCGGGGTGATCTTCCCGCCGCGCAACACCCCCGGGCTTCCACCGCCCCCGGGTCGCTCCTGGCTGCGTGCTGCGGTACTCGTCCCCATCTGCGCCTTGCGGTCGCATCGTAACGCAGCCGCGGCGGCGGCGACCACGCGGAATCCGTTTCCCCGGCGTGCCGCCCCGCCGGTCACGGCCGGCAGTAGACGTCGCCCGAGTTGACCTCGTGGGGCAGCGCGGCCAGGTACGCCGCCACGCGCGCCGCCGACGACCATCCCGGGAGGTCGAAGCGCATCTCGTCACCGAGCGCGACGGTGAAGTGGTGGAATCCGAGGGCGACGGCCCGGTCGAGGCAGCGCCGGGCCACGGTGCGCTCGATGGTGGTGAACTCGAAGGAGAGTGCGGGCAGGGTACGGCTGAGCCCGGCCAGCACCTCGTCCTCGAAGCCCTCGACATCGATCTTGGTGAAGGCCGGTACGCCGTACTCCTCGATCAGCGAGTCGAGGGTGACCGAGGTGACGGCGAGGTCGACGTCCCAGGTCTCGTCCTCCCACCCGCCGGCACCCTCGGCCGCGCGGAGGAAGTGCGCCGAGGCGGTGGAGACCGTGGGGTTGGCGGAGTTCACGTGCAGCCGCACCACGCCGATCCGCGCGCCACAGGCCGCCTCGACCACGCTCACCCGGTCGTCGCCGGCGTAGAGGGCGCGCAGCGCGCGGACGCAGAGCGGTTGCGGCTCCAGGGCCACGACCCGCCCGCCCAGCCGACGGAAGCTGCGGACCCGGTCGCCCACGTGTGCCCCGACGTCGAGGACCAGGTCGCCGGCCCGGACGAACGGGGCGTAGAACGCGTCCATGGCCGCCGCCCGGGCGGGATCAGCGTAGGCGAGATCGAGGGACCGGCGCAGGGCCGCCGTGGCGGGGTCGGCCTTGAGCGCCGCGACGGTGTCCTTTCGGTCGTACACCCGCGAACCATAACTTTTCTCATCACAAGGGGCGCCCGGTTCGGCCCGGGCCCGGAGGAAACCGAAAGTTAGATTTGTCTTGACAAGAAAAGTTGTCGGTGCGAGAGTCAAGGCATGTTCGACATCGCAGTGATCGAGGATCCGGCGGCGGCCGAGGCGTCGCTGGACCCGATGCGAGCCCGGCTGCTGGCCGCCCTCGCCGAACCCGCCTCGGCCACGATGCTCGCCGCCCGCGTCGGTCTGCCCCGGCAGAAGGTCAACTACCACCTCCGGGCCCTGGAGCAGCACGGCCTGATCGAGCTGGTGGAGGAGCGCCGCAAGGGCAACGTCACCGAGCGGGTCATGCGGGCCACCGCGGCGTCGTACGTGATCTCGCCCGCCGCCCTCGCCGCCGTACGGCCCGATCCGTCGTCGTCGCCCGACCGGCTCTCGGCGCGCTGGCTGCTCGCCGTCGCCGCCCGGCTCGTGCAGGACGTGGGCGCGCTCATCACCGGCGCCGACCGGGCGAGGAAGCCGGTGGCGACCTTCGCCGTCGACGCCACCGTCCGGTTCGCTTCCGCGCGGGACCGGGCGGCATTCGCCGAGGAGCTGGCGTCCACGGTCGCCGCACTGGTCGGTCGCTACCACGACGAGCGGGCCCCCGGCGGCCGCGAGCATCGGGTGATCCTCGCCCTGCATCCCAGCGTCAACCCCACCACCGGCACCGAGTCCGAGGAGTCCTGAGATGACCGCCGTGAACAGCCCGACCATCGTCCGGACCGCGCCGCTGGGCGCCACCTCCCGGCGCCGCCGGGAGCGCGCCTGCTCCCTGGGCACCGCCGTGGCGGCGAACAGCCTGCTCTACCTGGTCGCCCGTGCGGCCGGCACCGACTTCCGGCTCACCGACCCCGGCGCCACCGAGGCGCACCAGCTGATCCTGCCGGAGATCGCCATCTTCAGCCTGCTCTTCGCGCTGCTCGGCTGGGGCACCCTCGCGCTGGTGGAGCGCTTCACCCGGCACGCCCGGGTGGTGTGGAGCGGGCTGGCCGGCGCGGTGCTGGCGGCCTCCTTCGTCCCGATCTTCATCGAACAGGCCACCGTGGACACCCGGATCATGCTCTGCCTGCTGCACCTCGTGGTGGCCGCCGCGCTGCTGCCGATGCTGCGCCGGCCCACCGCTGCCCGCTGACCCGACCAGAAACAGACCACGACCAGACCACAGACACCGGAAGGACACCACCATGGGACACCACTTCGAGCTGCACAAGGACGTCGAGCTGGCCGCCACCCCCGAGCAGGTGTGGGAGGCGATCGCCACCGGACCGGGCATCGACTCCTGGTTCATGGGGCGCAGCGAGGTGGAGCCGCGCGAGGGCGGACGGGCCCGGCTGACGATGGCCGGCCATGTCGACGAGGCGACGGTCACCGGGTGGGAGCCCGGCAAGCGGCTCGCCCAGCGCAGCGAGTCCGGCCCGGACGGCTCCTTCATGGCCATCGAGTACCTCATCGAGGGCCGCGACCAGGGCGGCACCGTGCTGCGGATGGTCCAGAGCGGCGTCCTCGGCGACAACTGGGAGACCGAGTACGAGGCGATGAAGGTCGGTTGGGACATGTACCTGGGGACGCTGGCGGCCTACCTGGCGCACTTCCCCGGCCGGGCCGGCACCCCGGTCACGGTGTTCCGGCCGGCCGTCGGTGGCCCGGAGCGGGCCTGGGCCGCGGTGACCGGCGCCTTCGGTATCGCCGGCCCGGTCACCGAGGGGCAGTCCGTCCGGCTCACCGTCGACGGCCTGCCGCCGATCGAGGGCGTCGTCGACCTCGCCGGCCTGCCGACCTACCTTGGGGTCCGCACCGACGACGCGCTCTACCGGTTCCTGCACTCCGGCGCCGAGCGGGGCGACGTCCTGGTCCTCGGCCACCACGTCTTCGCCGCCCACCAGGAGCCGGCCCGTACCCAGCAGGCCTGGCAGGACTGGGTGGACGCGCTGCCCCTCGGCTGAACCCGACGCCCGTGCCCGACCGACATCCGGAAGCGGCCCCTCCCCGTCGTGGGGAGGGGCCGCTTGCGCCGACAGTTCGCGCACGGATCGGAACCCGCCGAGCGCCGCCCGGTCACGGCCCGCCCGGAACCTCGCCGGGGAGGCGTCCGGTCGATGGCAGGAATGTGCCGGCAATCCCGGGCAGCCGGTTTCTGCCAGGCCCCGGCTGCGGTGATGGTGCCGATCCAGGCCACGGGGCGTACGGTGGACATGTCGCCCGGGTCCCGGTGACCGCCAGATGCCGTCGCCAACCAGCCCGCATGGGGCGTTGAACGGTCGTCATCCCCATCCGGACACCGTGCTCGTCGTGCGGGCTGATCGCCGACCGTGTCCCGGCCGCACGATTCCCCGGTCACCGCAGGCACAGGTTCGCCACGGCCCCGACGGTGGTGGGATCCGACCCGCCCGTCCACACCGCGTCCGTGAGCACGACCGTCCCGGACAACTTCACAAGGGAGCACCCGATGAGGATCGCCAAGCATCGAATCGTCGCCGTCCTACGCGAACGCGGCCAGCCGGCCCGAGCCGACTGGGTCGAGCGCGAACTGCCGGATCGGGTGGACCCGGCCAAGCACGTCGGGCTGCTCGCCACCCTGCATCTCGACCCGGCTGACCTGGCCGACGCGCCGTCCCCGTGAGGGTGGCGCTGCTCGGACCGATCGCCTGGCGGACACCCCCGCACCACTACGGCCCCTGGGAGCAGGTGACCGGCCTGCTCGCCGAGGGGCTGGCCAGCCGTGGTGTGGACGTGACGCTCTTCGCGACGCTGGACTCCGTCACCTCGGCCGCCCTGGACGGTGTGTGCCCCCGGGGGTACGCCGAGGATCCGGACCTGGACGGCCGGGTGTGGGAGGCGATGCACGTCGCCCACGCGTTGGCCCGCTCAGGGCAGTTCGACCTGGTGCACAACCACCTCGACTGGCTGCCGCTGGCCTTCGCCGAGCACTGCCACGCTCCGCTGCTCACCACCATCCACGGCTTCTCCGGCACGGGCATCCTCCCCGCGTACGGCAGGGCACGCTCGTCCTACGTGTCGATATCCGACGCCGACCGGATCGAGGGGCTCGACTACGTCGCCACGGTGCACCACGGGGTCGACCTCACCGGGTTGCCGTTCGCCCGTGACGCCGGCCCCGGGCTGGTCGCCTTCGGCCGGATCCATCCCGACAAGGGCACCCACACCGCCATCGAGATCGCCCGCCGTGCCGGCCGGCCGCTGACCATCTGCGGCATCGTGCAGGACGAGCGGTACTTCGCCGAACAGGTGGCCCCGCACATCGACGGCGACCAGGTCGTCTTCCTCGGATCGGTGGGTCCTCGACGACGCGCGGAGGTCCTGGGCGCCAGCGCCGCCCTGTTGCACCCGATCGCCTTCGACGAGCCGTTCGGGCTGTCGGTCGTGGAGTCGATGGCCTGCGGCACCCCGGTGATCGCGTACGCGCGGGGTTCCATGCCGGAGGTCGTGGACGAAGGGGTGACCGGACTCCTCGTACACACCGTCGAGCAGGCCGTCGACGCGGTCACCCGGATCGCCGACGTCGACCGGGCCGGCTGCCGGGCGCGGGCCCGGCAGCGCTTCGGCGCGGACCGGATGGTCACCGACTACCTGGCCGTCTACGACCAGCTCAGCCGTCGACCGCACCGCTGAACCCTGAGCGACCGACGGTTCCTGACCAGGCAGGTCCCTCGCCTTCGAATCCGTTCCGCCGGCCACACACGCTGGCCGGCGTGCGCCGTCACCGCGTGAGGATCGCCCCGTACCGCGGCGGCGTCCGACAACCGGAAGGCCCGAGACTCATGCTCAGCTATGGATTCCTCAGCACCCACCCACCAACCCGGTGTGGACTGGCCACCTTCAACTCCACCCTCGCCGCCCACCTGACCGCCGACGGCGCCCGCGGCGGCATCGTGCGGGTCACCGACCGCGGTGACGACCAGCGGCCCGGGCCCGGCGTCGTGCACACCTGGTCGACGGGCACCTCGGCCGGCTGGCGGGACGCCGCTGCCGCCCTGAACACCTTCGACGTGGCCGTCGTCCAGCACGAGTACGGCATCTACCCGGGTGCCGACGGCGGGGACGTCCTACCGCTGCTGCGCCGGCTCACCGTGCCGAGCATCGTGGTCCTGCACACCGTGCTCCGCCAGCCGTCCGCCCGGCAGAAGTCCCTGTTGGAGCAGATCGTCGCCACCGCCGGAGCGGTCGTCACGATGACCGACACCGCCCGCGACCGGCTGCTCGTCGGCTACCACGTGACCCCGGACAAGGTCACGGTCATCCCGCACGGCGCCGCCGAGCACGTCGGCGTACCCGCCGACCGCCGTACCCGCCCACACCTGCTGACCTGGGGGCTGCTCGGCCCCGGCAAGGGCCTCGAGTGGTCGTTGCGGGCCCTCGCCCGGTTGCAGGACCTCGACCCCACACCCACCTACACCGTGGCGGGGCGGACCCATCCGAAGGTGATCGAACACCAGGGCGAGGTGTACCGGGCCGGACTGCACCGGCTCGGCGCCCAGCTCGGCGTCGCGCACGCCGTGGACTACCAGGACGTCTACCACGACCAGCTCGCCCTCGGCCGGTTGATCCGCTCCGCCGACGTGGTCGTGCTGCCCTACGACTCCCGCGAACAGGTCACCTCCGGGGTGCTCGTCGAGGCGGTGGCCGCCGGGGTGCCCGTCGTGGCCACGGCGTTCCCGCACGCCGTCGAGCTGCTCACCGGCGGACTCGGTCTGGTCGTACCCCATCAGGATCCGGCGGCGCTGGCCGCGGCGATCCGGCGGGTCCTGACCGAACCGGGCCTGGCCGCCCGGCTGGCCGGCCGCATCCGACCGCTGGCCGCGGACCTGCGCTGGCCGGCGGTGGCGACCCGGTACGGCACCCTCGCCGAGCGGCTCACCGCCGCCCGCTCACCCGCGGTCAGCGCGGCGTGACCGCGACCACCGGCCGCCCCAGCACGCCGGCCGGCGGCAGTGTGTCGGCGGCACCCCGGCCGAGCTTCGCGCACCTGACCCGGTTGAGCGACGACACCGGCCTGTTCGAACACGCCCGGCACGCGATCGTCCGCCGCGAGCACGGCTACTGCACCGACGACGTCGCCCGCGGCCTGGTCGTCATCAGCCGCGAGCCGGAGCCGGACGAGGAGGTGCTCCGGCTCGCGGAGCGCTACCTCGCCTTCCTGACCCACGCGCAGGACGCCGGCGGGGCGTTCCACAACCGGCTCGGTCACGACCGGCGCTGGACCGACGAGCCCGGGCTCGGCGACTGGTGGGGCCGGGCGCTGTGGGGGTTGGGCACCGCCGCCGCCCGCAGCCCCGCCGCCTGGATCCGGGAGGAGGCGCTGGTCGCCTTCAGCCGGGGCGCCGCGCGGCGTTCCCCAGCGCCGCACGCGATGGCCTTTGCCGGGCTCGGCGCTGTCGAGGTGCTGCGCCGCCACCCGGGCCACGCCGCCGCGGCCGCGCTGCTGGCGGACGCGGCCACCACGGTCGGCGCGCCCGGCTCCGACCCGCGCTGGCCCTGGCCAGGGGAGCAGCTGACCTACGCCAACGCGGCCCTCGCCGAGGTCGTCATCGCCGCCAGCCAACTCCGCCACGGCGGCCCACCCCTCGACGACGGCCTGCGCATGCTGGCCTGGCTGCGCGACGTCCAACTCCTCGACGGGCGGCTCTCGGTGGTGCCCGCCGGCGGGTGGCGGCGCGGCGCGGCGCGACTCCGCCACGACCAGCAGCCGATCGAGGCCGCCGCCTTCGCCGACGCCTGCGCCACCGCCGCCACGATCACCGGCGACCCCGACTGGGAGACCGGCGTGCGGCAGGCGGTCGGGTGGTTCCTCGGCGACAACGACGTCGGCACGCGGATGTGGGACCCGGCGACCGGCGGCGGCTACGACGGCCTGACCGCGCACGGACCCAACCTCAACCAGGGCGCCGAATCCACCCTCGCCCTCATCTCCACCCTGCAGCACGCCCGGCGGTGGTCGTGACCGGGATCCTGGCCGTCCGGCAGGGCCTCATCCTCACCCCGGACCCACGCCGGGTCATCGTCAAGCTCTTCGTCCCGGGCGAGGACGCCGCGGTGGTACGCACCCGTGCGCGGGCGCTCATCGACCGCGTCGCGCAACTCGACGAGGAGGAAACGGGCCGGCTGCTGCGGGACACCTTCGACCGCTTCGGCGCCCGGCACCGCGACCTGGACCGCACGTTCCACCACCACTACGACCTCGTCCGGCACCGCATCGCCCGGGCCCAGGACCTGCCGCCCACCACCCGCCTCCTGGTCGGCGCCTACTTCAGCCACGAGTACGCGGTCGAGTCCGCCGCCCTCTGCAACCCGTCGATGGTGGCCCACCCCGACCAGGCCGGTCTGGGCGCCGGGCAGCTACGCGTGGCGGTCAGCCTGCGCCAGATCGGCGAGGGCCATGTGTCGTCCATCGGGTTCGCCACCGCGGTCCTCGGACCCGGGAGCCGGCTCACCGTCGCGGACCGGTCCGGGCCCCTGGTAGCCGGGCAGCGGGTCGGCGTACGGCACCGTCGGGACCTGCTCGCCGCCGGCCTGGCCGAGGAGGACTGCGACAACGAGGTCTCCGCCACCGTGCTGGACGCCCTCCCCGAGACCTACGACGAGGCCACCTTCGAGCGGGTACTCGGTAACCTGCCACTGGACCTGCTCTCCCGCAGCACCGGGCTGAGCACCCTCGAACAACTGCGCCGGACCAACGCCGCCAGCTACGCCACGACCTTTCCCACCGACTCGGCGCTGCACGAACGGGTGCTCTGGCCGACCACCCCGGCGGAGAGCAACGGCATGGAGGACGCCCGGTTCGTCAGGTTCACCGACGAATCCGGACCGGTGTACCGGGCCACCTACACCGCCTACGACGGACGGCGCATCGCCACCCGCGCGCTGGCCAGCACCGACCTGCGCCGCTTCGAGGCGACCCCGATGCGCGGGCCGGGCGCCCGCAACAAGGGCGTCGCGCTGTTTCCCCGTACCGTCGGCGGCCGGCACCTGGCGCTGTGCCGCGCCGACGGCGAGACCATCGGTCTGACCTGCCTGGACGGCGAGAACCGCTGGCAGGGGCCGGTGCCGCTGCACGGCCCCCGCGACAGCTGGGAACTCATCCAGGTCGGCAACTGCGGATCCCCCATCGAAACCGACGCCGGCTGGCTCGTGCTCACCCACGGGGTCGGCCCGATGCGCCGGTACGCCATCGGCGCGCTCCTGCTCGACCTGCACCGGCCGGAACGGGTGGTCGCGCGGCTCCCCGGCGCGCTCCTAGCACCCGACGCGGCCGAGCGGGAGGGATACGTGCCCAACGTCGTCTACTCCTGCGGCGGGCTCGTCCACGCCGGCGAGCTGTGGCTGCCGTACGGGGCCAGCGACGCCCGGGTCGGCTTCGCCACCGTACCGGTGGCCGCCCTCATCGCCGCGATGGTGGAATCCGCGCCGCCCCCATCCCAGGGCTGAGCCTGTGGACTGACGCCCAGAAATTCTATGGCTGAAGAACTAGATATCCTCGGCTGCGCGAGGTAGCGTTCTTCACGTCGAGAGCAGAGAACCAAAGACGTGGACGACCGCCCGGCCGTGAGGTGACGACGGGCGCGGAACGATGCGAGTAGCACGTAGCAAGGACAGCGAAGTAAGAGGAAAGGGAGGGCGTACACCGTTGGATCGCCCGTCCTCGGCCGTCATCTCAGGCCGGGCGGACACCGCAGTTTCCATCGAACGAGAGGTGGTCTCCGGTCACGCATATGCGATCCCCGCATCCGACGCCGTCACATCTGGCCGGCGCGGGTACGACAAGCCGACGCTCCTGTCGGCACATGGTGTTCTGACCCGTAACCCTGGGCCCCGGCGCGCGAGCGCCGGGGCCCTCGACGTGGAGGTGACATGGGGCAAAACCCCGAAGACATGTTCGGCGACGAGGACTACCCCGCCTACACCATCGGCCAGGCCGCCGAGATGCTCGGCACCTCGCAGGAGTTCCTGCGACGCCTGGACGAGGCGAAACTGATCGACCCGCAGCGCTCCGCCGGTGGCCACCGCCGCTACTCGCGCTACCAGCTGCGCCTGGCCGCCCGAGCCCGCGAGATGGTCGATCAGGGCATGGCCCTGGAGGCCGCCTGTCGGATCATCATCCTCGAGGACCAGCTCGAAGAAGCTCTTCGACGAAACGAGGAGCTGCAGCAACGCGACTGACCCCCTGCCCTCTCCACCGCCGGGCTACCGCCCCCGGGGCACCGGCATGCGGCGATTCGAGAGCAGGTCAGGTCAGCGTCGAGGCCCCGTCCTCGTGCGGCGTCGGACGCACGATCAGGTGCTCCAGTCCGGTCAACCTCAACACCGCACGAGCGGGGCTGCCCGGTTCAGCGGCGATCGGCAGCTGCTCCAGGCCCGCCGCGAGGTCGTGGACGAGTTGCACACCGGCGCTGCCGAGGTGGCTGACGGCGGTGACGTCGAGGGTCAGGGGAAGGCCCCCACCTCGGCTGGCCTGCATGATCGCGGTACGGAGCGAGGACGTGGTGACCATGTCCACCGGGCCATGTACCTCAAGCGTCCTGCCAGCCGGCGTGTCGACGACGTGAGTCGTCATCTCCTCGGCGGGGCGGCCGTGGGCGCGACGGGTCACCGGATGTGCGGCGCTGGCCACGGTGGTCGGATATCCGAGTCGATAACGCATGCCCACGGTGGTGCCGCTCTCGGCGTGGTGAACCTCCAGGTGGTCCACGAGGCCGCGGATCATCGCCAGGCCGCGACCGCGTCCGCCAGGGTCGGGCACAGGGGGGCGCCACCGCCCCCGGTCGGCGCAGGTGAGGTGAACGACGCCGTGGCTGTCCAGGACGGCGTCCACCGAGAACACCTCGTTGCTGTGGGCCGGGTGGGCGTGTTCGATGGCGTTGCCGGCGGCTTCTCCCACCGCGTGGAGAAGATCGCTGACAGCTGGTTCGCCCGCGCCGAGGGTGCTCAGCCAATGGGTGATCTCCCGGCGCAGCGAGCGCAGTGCCGCGGGATCGGCGGGCAGGGTGAGGTGCAGGGGTGGGACCGGTTCGGGCAGCAGGTACGCGGCCAGGAGTGTGGTGTCGTCGCGGTAACCGCCGTCGGTGAGGGTGAGGCGTTCGGCGACGAGGGTGCAGAGCCGCTCGGGCAGTCGCTCCGGAATGGTGGTGTCGTCGCTGACGGCGTCGCGCAGCGCGGCCGCCGCAGCGGCGGCCAGGGTGCGCGCGCCCTCGTCCAAGCTGCGGTGCGGTCGTTCGATCAGGCCGTCGGTGTACAGCAGCACGAGCTCGCCGGGTGCGAGCCGCATGGTGTGGACGGTGGCGGGGCCGGAGTCCGTGCCGAGTGGAGCGGCGGGAACCACAGGCACGAAGGTGGCATCACCTCCGGCATTGATCAGCAGCGGTGGCGGATGGGCGTGGCTGGCCACCTGCGTGATGCCGGTGTCGGGGTTGAGCACGGCGATGCAGGTGGTGGCCGCGCGAGTGGCAGTGGAACGGGCGGCGAACTCGTTGAGGACGGCGAGGGTCTGAGACAGGCCACTGCCGGCCTGCAGCGCTTGCAGCGCGACGGTGCGGAGCTGGCCCATGGCGGCAGCGGCGGGGGCGCCGTGGCCGACGACATCGCCCACGGCCAGCGCGATGCTGCCGTCGGGCAGGGGCACGGCGTCGAACCAGTCGCCGCCGGCGAGGAGGTCGCTGCCGGCGACCAGGTAGTGGGCGGCGACTTGAACATGGGGCAGGACGGGCAGCACCTCGGGCAGCAGGCTGCGTTGCAGTTCGAGGATCAGGCGCGCCGCGTGCTGGTAGCGGCGTTCGGAGGTGGTGGCGGCGGACTCGGCGGCGCGCCGGGCGGTCACCACGTCGGTGGCGTCGACCGCCTGCACGATCACCCCTCGAATCGTGCCCTCGGGGTCCTGCCACGGGGCGATGTCGAAGGTGTAGAACGCCTCCTCCAACCTCCCGTCCCCGTCGCGGTCGGTGAGGATCCGCTGCTCGTAGCCCTGCGTGCGGATTCCGTGCAATGCCTGGTCGAGGAGTTCGAAGATCTGTTGGCCGGCAAGTTCCGGCACCGCCTGCTTGAACGGCTCACCGAAGAGGTCGCTGCGGTTGCCGACGGCGGCACGCACCTCCGGATTCGCCGCCACCACCTTCAGATCCGGGCCCTCGAAGACCCAGACGAATCCCGGGAGCTGCTCGAAGGCATCCAGTAGCTTCCGAGGGTCGCCGGAGCTCCAGCGTGCATCCGCTTCTGCCATTCCGCGCCGCCCCTCACCTGGCCTGAAAAGGGCCACCTGATGCCGTACCCACATCAATCCCGCACCAATCCACCGTGACGCCCATGCCCTCGGGCGTGACTGCCGACCACGGGTCACCCTACGGCGAGCCCCACCGGGTCGGGTACGAGCCCGGGATGCGCCGCCAGGCATGGTGATCCTCGCCTTTCGGCGTACCGCTCGCCAGGCGGCGGGACGGGGACCGCCTTGCTGGGAGAGCCGGTCCGAGCCCCGCCGCCACCTGGTGAACATCAGCCGTTCGGTTAGGTTTATGGCGACTAATGGCCTAGTCTCGGCTCATACGGTTGGCGCCGGCAAGGTAGAGCGCGGCCGGTGCGAAGCGGAGGAAACGGCATGATCACGACGACCACTGACAGGCCTGCCCAGACAGACGTTCGCGCTCGGCACGATGCGGCGGCAGACTCTCCGGCCACGCAGCTCCTTCTCGCAATGTCGGCGCTCCCCGCCGACCACCCGTCGCGTGCCGCGGTTCGTGATCGTGCGATCGAGGCCTGGCTGCCGCTGGCCAACCACCTGGCGCGGCGTTACAGCGGTCGCGGCGAGCCGACCGGCGATCTGATCCAGACCGCGGCGGTGGGGCTGATCAAGGCGATCGACAAGTTCGACCCGTCGCGCGGTGTCGACTTCGCCGGCTACGCGATCCCCACCATCGTGGGCGAGCTGAAGCGGCACTTCCGTGACCGCACCTGGGACATCCGGGTGCCCCGCCGACTGCAGGAGCTGCGGTTGGCGATCTCGGACGCCAACGGCGCCCTGTCGCAGAGCCTCGGCCGCTCGCCGACGGTCGCGGACATCGCCGCCCACCTCAAACTCACCGAGGAAGAGGTGCTGGAGGGCCTGGAGGGTGCCCGCGCGTACAACGCGGTGTCGCTGTCCACCCCGGTGGGCGACGGCGAACGGGCCACCGAGCTGGGCGACATGCTGGGCGGTGAGGACGAGGAACTCGCCCTGGCCGAGCTGCGGGTTGCTCTCGGCCCGGCGCTGGCCACCCTCGACGCGCGTGAGCAGAAGATCCTCACCCTGCGCTTCTACGGCAACCAGACGCAGAGCGAGATCGCCGAGCAGGTCGGCGTATCCCAGATGCACGTGTCCCGGCTGCTGGCCCGCGCGCTGGCCAAGCTGCGCACGCAGTTGGTCGGCTCCTACTGATCCGCACTCGCCCAGCATGGTGGGCGCGTCCGGTCAGGTGATCTGCCGGGACCTGCTGGCCTACCTCAGTTGAGACCGCGAGCGGTGGCGGCCCTTCGAGGGGGCCGGCACCGCTCGCGCGTGTCATCGCCTGGCGTGTTGCTTGGCCAGCTCGGGTTGCTCGCCCTTGTTGACCCTCCGCAGCGCCTCGCGCAACTGCTGCTCGGTCATCTTGGAATTACCCTCGATGCCCGCGTTGTGGGCCTGCTGGCGAAGATCGTGCAGCCGTTCCCGGTCGCCCATCTCGGCCTCCCCATGGTGCGGTGGCGCGGGCGGCTCCGCGCGCCACTCCGCTCGTCGCCTTCCCGGGCACGCCGTGAGCAAACGGCCTCAGCGAGGCGATGCCGCGCCGGCGGGTTGGCCTAGGGTAGGAACGTGCGGGAAGACGAGCTGCGGGACCTGGTCCAGCGCAGCCCGTGGCTGACCCGGGCACTGGGCGTCGTCCGCGACGCCGGCCTCCCGGACGCCTGGATCGGTGCGGGCGCGCTTCGCGACCTCGTCTGGGGCGAGCGGTACGGCGACGGGTTCGACCCGCTGTCGGTGCGCGACGTCGACGTCGTCTTCCTCGACCCGACGGACCTCAGCCGGGACAACGACCACCGTGCCACCCGGCGACTGGTGGCGGCATGGCCCGATCCGCCGTGGGAGGCGAAGAACCAGGCGGCCGTGCACACCTGGTATGCCGCGAAGTTCGGCGGCGACCCGGTGGCCCCGTTGCGGACCATCGCCGATGCGGTCGCCACCTGGCCCGAGTACGCCACCGCCGTGGCGGTACGCCTCGACGCGTACGACCGGGTCGCCGTCTGCGCGCCGCACGGCCTCGACGACCTGCTCGACGGGGTGTGGCGGCGCAACCCGACCAGGGCCAGCCCGGAGATCTCCCGGCAACGACTCGCCCGCCACCGCCCCGCCGAACGGTGGCCCGGCGTCCGCGTCGTGGCCTGAGCGGCGCGCTGGCGCGCCGCTCGAAGCTCGGGTCAGGCGTCGCGCTCGGCGAGGCTGCCCATCTTCACGGCGGTGAACACCGCGGCGGCCAGCGCGACATCGGAGAGCAGCATGAGGCCGATGGCGTAGGAGCCCTGCGACCCGTAGACCCAGCCCATGACCAGCGGTGGGACGAATCCACCGAGCCCGCCGGCGGCACCCACCAGGCCGGTGACCGCACCCACCTGGTCAGCGGGGGCGACCTTGCCGACGAGGGCGAACACCGCGCCGCTGGCCGCGCCCAACAGCACTGCCATCCCGAGCAGCGCGATCGTCGCCACCGGCAGCAAAGCGGGCTGGAAGGCCTGGACCACCGCGAAGGCGGCGACCCCGCCGAAGCACCACACCAGCACCCGCACCGGGTGCACCCGGTCGGAGAGCCAGCCGCCCACCGGGCGGGCGGCCACGGCGAGAACGACGAACCCGGCGGTGCGCAACGCGCCGTCGGCGGCGCTCAGCCCGTAGGCGGTGCGCAGGTAGGCGGGCAGGTACACGCTGAAGGCCACGAACCCGCCGAAGCCCACCGCGTACAGGAAGCAGAGCTGCCAGGTCACGGTCAGCCGGCCGACCGTGGCGAGGCGCTGCCAGGCCGAACCGGCCGGACGTGCCCGGCCCGGCGCGTCACGTAGCAGCAGGAACGACAGGACCGCGTACGCCGCCAGGATCGCCGCGACGAGCAGGAAGGGTGACCGCGCGCCGTAGGCGTCGGCGAGCCGGACCGTGGTGAAGTTGGCGATCGCGGTGCCGCCCATGCCGATGCCGAACACGCCGATGGCGAAGCCGCGCCGGGCGGGCGGGTACCAGCCGGAGACCAGTGGGACGCCGACGGCGAAGGCGGTGCCGCCGATGCCGAGGAAGAACCCGGTGACGATCAGTGCGCCGTAGGAGGAGACCGCGCTCAGGGTCAGCACCGGCACGATCGTGGCGAGCGTGACCAGCGGGAACACCACCCGCGCTCCGTACCGGTCGGTCAGGGCGCCGACCGGTATCCGGCCCAGCGAGCCGACCACCACCGGTACGGCCACCAGCAGCGACTGTGCGGCGAAGCTGAGGTCGAGGCGTTCCTTGATGCCCGGGCCGAGCGGACCCAGCAGCGCCCACGCCCAGAAGTTGACCAGGAAGCCGACAGTCGCCAGGGCGAGCTGGAGCGTCGCTCCGGACCGGTCCGGGGTGGCCGTGCTGCCGGGGGTCCGATCTGGTGCCGGCAAGGTGTCGGTTGCCTGGCTGTCACGGCCGATACTCATCGCTGCTCTCCGTGGGGTCGTCGTGGTGTCGGGCCGGGGTCGACCGGAGGAATGCCGGATTTCCCTTGCCCGCTATGAGCCTCGGCCCGCCGATCTGGCCCGGGCAGGGCCGGAAGTCCCTCATCGGCGGGAACGCCGGCCCGCAGTCGACGGGACCGGTCATGGCAGGGTGAGCAGGCCCACGTGGTCGCCGGGTTGCCACCCCGGGGGTACGACGGCGAAGGCGTCAGCGGCAGCGGCGGCGCCGAGGTATCCGGGGTGGGCGCCATCGACGAGCCGCAGCCCTGCGTCCCGGCGTCGTACGGGCATGACGCGGGCGTTCCGGTCGTCCGGTTGCAGTGGATCGGCCAGCACCGCCGCGTCCAACTCGGCCAAGGGCCGGCCAGCGAGAGCGGCGAGCAGCGGATCGACCAGGGTGAGCGCGGCGACCAGCGCGGCGTAGGGGTTGCCCGGAACTCCGACGATCCATCTCGGCCCGACCTGCGCCAGGACCTGAGGGTGCCCGGGGCGGCACGCCACCCCATCCACGTGCACCACGGCGCGCAGGCGTCGCAGCGCGAAGTGCAGCCCGTCCGCGGGCCCCACCGACGACGCTCCGCAGACGATGGTCACGTCGGTGTCGGTCGTGCTGTCCCGGATCGCCTCGGCGAACCAGTCGGGGTCGTCGCCGACCATCCGGGAGTCCAGCAACACCGCACCCCAGGCCGACAGGAGCGGACCGAGCATCGGCCCGATGGCGTCGCGGACCCTGCCCCATCGAGGCGGACCGGTGGGGATCAGCTCGTCGCCGCTGATCACCAGCCGTACCCGGGGCCGCGCGCGGACAGGGAGAGTGTCCAGCCCTACGCTCGCGGCCAGCCCCACCGTCGCCGGGGTGACGCGCGAGCCGGCCGTCGCGACCTCCTGTCCGGGCTGCGCGTACTCACCGGCCCGGCGGATGTGCCGACGGTCGCCCGGGGCCGCGTGCACGACGTCGCCGATGCGGTCGGCGGCCTCGTAGGGCACGACGCGGTCCGCGCCGTCCGGTACGGGCGCGCCGGTGGCGATCTCGACGGCGCACTGCGCGGCCAGCGGCGCCACCGGGTGCGTGCGTCCGGCGAGAACCCTCCCGACGATCCGCCACGGGCCATCACCCCGGACGGCGTACCCGTCCATGGCCGAGTTGTCGAAGCCGGGCACCGGAACCGCCGCACGCAGCGGAGCCGCCAGCGTCCGGCCGATCGCGGTCCCGAGCGGCACCGACTCCTCGGGCAGCGCCACCGGCAGGCTGTGCGCCAGCCCTCGCGCTGTTGCCCACTCGATGGCCCGGGTGCCGCCGGAGCACCTGAGTTGCGGGGTGCTCACCGTCGCGAGCGGCTGCGGTCGCCGCGGCGGGTGGGCAGCCGGGGCGGACCCTCCCAGCCGGGCCGGGTCGGCCGCAGCCCGGGCCGGTCGTCACGGCTGCGGTAGACCACGTAGGGGCGGGTGGCGTAGCCGACCGGGGCACTGAAGGCGTGGACGAGCCGGGTGAACGGCCAGAACGCGAAGAGCGCGAAGGCGGCCAGGATGTGGATCTGGAAGCCGACCGGCACGCCGGCCATGATGTCCGGGTCGGGGCTCAGGTAGAACAGCGACCGGAACCACGGGGAGACGGTCTCCCGGTAGTCGTAGCCGTCCCCGACCACGTTGGCCCGCACGGTGGCCAGCAGCCCCAGCACGATCACCCCGGCGAGGACCACGTACATCGCCTTGTCGTTGCGGGTGGTGGCGGCGAAGACCGGGCCGGTCAACCGGCGGCGGGCGATCAGGATGCCGAGCCCGATCAGCGTGCACAGGCCGGCCACCGTGCCGATGAACACGGCCATCAGGTGGTAGGTGTGCTCGGTGACGCCGACCGCCTCGGTCCAGGCCTTCGGCACCACCAGACCGCCGATGTGTCCGATCAGGACCATCAGCACCCCGAAGTGGAACAGCGGGCTGCCCCACCGCAGGATGGTGCTCTCGTACAGCTGGGAGGAGCGGGTCGTCCAGCCGAACTTGTCGTACCGGTGACGCCAGATCAGGCCGCCGACCAGGATCGCGATGGACAGGTACGGGTACACCACCCACAGCAGGATGTTCATCGGCGTCCTCCAGTCGTGTCGACCAGTCCGAATGGTTCGAGCCCGACCTGCTCCACCGGCGGTCCGGTTCGGGCCAGGCGGGCGGCGGCGGCGATGTCCCCGGGCTGGGCGGGCGGCAGCATCTCGCGGACCGCCTCCACCGCCTGCCGGTACACCGACTTCTCCCGTCCCAGCGCCTCGACCAGCAGGTCGAGGCCGACGCGGTTCTCCCGCAGCAGACGCCAGCCGGAGTCGTCGACGGCGGCCAGGTCGAGCACCGCGGGAAGGAAGTCGGGCAGCTCGCCGTCGACCACCGACAGGCCGGCGGCCCGGTACGCGGCCGAGAAACCGACCAGCGCCTCCCCACGCCGACGGGTGTCGCCGCAGGTGTAGTACGTCAGGTGTAGGCAGCAGCGGCGGCGGAAGTCGAACAGCTCCACGTACGCGGCCCGCAGGTCGGCGGGCGTGCCGCTCTCCCGGTGCGCGGCCACGTCCCGCAGCGGGTCGGCCACCTCGGTCGGCAGGCCGTCGAGCGCGGCGCGGATCGTGGGCAGCGCGGCGAGAACCTCCTCGTCGGGGTAACGCAGCAGCAGGGACGCCGCGCGGGCGGCCACCGCCCGCCAGGTCGGCTGGTTCACGGCTTGCTCCCGTCGACGTGTTCGGGTTCCGGTCGGCGGGGCGGGAAGAGCCCCTTCGGGGTGCCCTTGCCGTCCCAGTTGAGCAGGTTGACCCGGCGCGGCTCGTCGCCCGGATCGGTGAAGCTCTCGGCGGTCTGCCGGTCGCGCAGCATGTGGAACGTCTCCACCTGCACCGGCACCGGGGTGCCGGACGACTCCCCGAACGGCCCCTGGCCGTACGGGCCGCCACCGCCCATCCCGGGGCCGCCCTCGTAGTCCAGGCTGCACTCGGTGGCGATCTTCTCCAGCCGGTGGGCGTCCTCGGCGTGCGCGGCGGGGATGACGTAGCGCTGCTCGTACTTGGCGATGGCGAGCAGCCGGTACATCTCGTCCATCTCCGCGCCGGTCATGCCGACCGCGGCGGCGATGGACTCGTCGCGCTCCTCGCCCAGGTTGATCCGGCGCTGGTAGGCGCGCATCGCGGCGAGCCGGTTCAGCACCCCGCGCACCGGCTCCGGGTCGCCGGCGGTGAAGAGCTCGGCCAGGTATTCCACCGGGATGCGCAGCGCGTCGATGGCGCCGAAGAGGTTGCCGGCCTCCTCCGCGTCGTGGCCGGTCTCGCGCAGCACGTCGGCCACCGGCGACAGCGGCGGGATGTACCAGACCATCGGCATGGTGCGGTACTCCGGGTGCAGCGGCAGCGCCACCTCGTACTTCATGATGAGGTCCCAGATCGGGGAGCGCTGCGCGGCCTCGATCCAGTCGTCGGCGATCCCGGCCGCCCGGGCGGCCGCCACCACCTGCGGGTCGTGCGGGTCGAGGAAGACCGAGCGCTGCGCGTCGTACAGGTCGTGCTCGTCCTTCATCGCGGCCGCCTCGGCGACCCGGTCGGCGTCGTAGAGCATCAGCCCGAGGTAGCGCAGCCGCCCCACGCAGGTCTCGGAGCAGATGGTCGGCTGGCCGATCTCGATGCGCGGGAAGCAGAAGGTGCACTTCTCGGCCTTGCCGGTGCGGTGGTTGAAGTACACCTTCTTGTACGGGCAGCCGGTGACGCACATCCGCCAGCCCCGGCAGCGGTCCTGGTCGACCAGGACGATGCCGTCCTCGGCCCGCTTGTAGATCGCCCCCGACGGGCAGGAGGCCGCGCAGGACGGGTTGAGGCAGTGCTCGCAGATCCGCGGCAGGAAGAACATGAAGGTCTTCTCGAACTCCTGCTTCACCTGGCCGGAGATCTTCGCCAGCACCGGGTCACCGGCGGCGATCTCGTTGCCGCCGGCGAGCGAGTCGTCCCAGTTCGCGCTCCAGGTGATCTTCGTGTCCTCGCCGGTGAGCAGCGACTTCGGGCGGGCCACCGGGGTGTCGTCCCCGGCCGGCGCGTTGATCAGGTGCTCGTAGTCGTACGTCCACGGCTCGTAGTAGTCCTTCATCGACGGCAGCTTCGGGTTGGCGAAGATGCTGAACAGCTTCTTCACCCGGCCGCCGGAGCGCGGCTTGAGCTTGCCGGAGCGGGTCCGCACCCAGCCGCCCTGCCAGCGCTCCTGGTTCTCGTACGTGCGGGGGTAGCCCTGCCCGGGGCGGGTCTCCACGTTGTTGAACCAGACATACTCGACCCCGGACCGGTTGGTCCACGCCTGCTTGCAGGTCACCGAGCAGGTGTGACACCCGATGCACTTGTCGAGGTTCATCACCATCGCCATCTGCGCCATCACCCGCATCAGTACTGCACCTCCTGGGAGCGACGACGGATCACGGTGACCTCGTCGCGTTGGTTGCCGGTGGGGCCGAGGTAGTTGAACGCGAACGACAGCTGCGCGTACCCGCCGATCAGGTGGGTGGGCTTGACCAGCAGCCGGGTCAGCGAGTTGTGGATGCCGCCGCGGCGGCCGTTGGTCTCCGATTTCGGCACGTCGATGACCCGCTCCTGGGCGTGGTACATGTAGACCGTCCCCTCGGGCATCTTGTGGGTGACCACGGCCCGGCAGACCACGACGCCGTTACGGTTGACCGCCTCGATCCACTCGTTGTCCCGTACGCCGATCTTCTCCGCGTCGGTCTCGCTCATCCACATCGTCGGGCCGCCCCGGGAGAGGGTGAGCATGATCAGGTTGTCCTGGTACTCGGAGTGGATGGACCACTTCGAGTGCGGGGTGAGGTACCGGACGGTGATCTCCAGCTCCCCGTTGCGGCCGAGTCTCGGCTCGCCGAAGAGCTTGTGCATGTCCAGCGGCGGCCGGAAGATCGGCAGCGCCTCGCCCGCCTCGTGCATCCAGTCGTGGTCGAGGAAGAAGTGCTGCCGACCGGTGAGCGTGTGCCAGGGCTTGAGCCGCTCGGTGTTGATGGTGAACGGGGAGTAGCGCCGGCCGCCGTGCTCGCTGCCCGACCACTCCGGGCTGGTGATCACCGGCACCGGACGGGACTGGGTGTCGGCGAAGGTGATCTGCTTGCCCTCGTGCTCGGCCGCCAGGTCCGCCAGGCGTACCCCGGTGCGCTTCTCCACGTCCTGGAAGCCGGCGGTGGCCACCCGCCCATTCGTGGTGCCGGACAGCGCCAGGATCGCCTCGCAGGCGTGCACGTCCTTCGCCAGCGACGGCCGCCCGTCGGCCGCGCCGCCGTGCACCTCGCCGTTCTTGCGGCGCAGGTACTCCACCTCCGGGCGGACGTCGACCGAGAAGCCCTTGCCGGTGGTGCCCAGGGTGTCCATCAGCGGTCCGAGCGCGGCCATCTTGTCGGCGATCGCGCCGTAGTCCCGCTCGACCACCACCAGCTTCGGCATGGTCCGGCCCGGCACCGGGGTCTCCCCGGTGACCGCCCAGTCGCGGACCCGGCCGTGCGGGGTCGCCATCGCGTCGGGGGTGTCGTGCAGCAGCGGCGCCGCGACCAGATCCTTGCGTACGCCCAGACGCGGCCCGGCGAGCGCGGAGAACGCCTTCGCGATGCCGTGGAAGGCGTCGAAGTCCGTGCGGGTCTGCCACGGCGGGTTGATCGCCGGGGTGAAAGCGTGCACGAACGGGTGCATGTCCGTGCTGCTCAGGTCGTGCTTCTCGTACCAGGTGGCAGCCGGAAGCACGATGTCGGAGAAGAGCGTCGTGGAGGTCATCCGGAAGTCCAGCGACAACAGCAGGTCGAGCTTGCCCTCCGGCGCCTCCTCCCGCCAGGTCACGTCCTTCGGCCGCAGCTCCTCCGGCGCCTCCTCGGCGCGCAGGTTCGCGTCGGTGCCGAGCAGGTGGCGCAGGAAGTACTCGTTGCCCTTGGCCGACGAGCCCAGCAGGTTGGCCCGCCAGACGGTCAGCACCCGCGGCCAGTTCTCCGGTGCGTCCGGGTCGGTGCAGGCGAACTTCACGTCTCCCTGGCCGAGCCGCTCGGCCACCCAACCCGCCGGGTCGTCCGGTCGGGCCGCGAGGGCCTCGTCGGCCAGGTCGAGCGGGCTGCGGTCGAAGGTCGGCATCGACGGCATCCAGCCCGACCGCGCGGACTGCGCCAGCAGGTCCATGGTGTGCTTGCCGGCGAACGCGCCGGTGCCGGTGGGGGAGGAGACCACGTCGGCGGAGTAGGTGTCGTAGCGCCACTGGTCGGTGTGCACGTACCAGAAGGCGGTGCCGATCATCTGCCGTGGCGGGCGGACCCAGTCCAGGCCGAATGCGAGCTGCGCCCAGCCGGTCGCCGGGCGGCACTTCTCCTGCCCGACGTAGTGCGCCCAGCCGCCGCCGTTGACGCCCTGGCAGCCGGTGAGGGTGACCAGCGCGAGGATCGCGCGGTAGGTGGCGTCGGAGTGGAACCAGTGGTTGGTGCCGGCGCCGAGCAGGATCATCGACCGGCCGCCGGAGCGGTCCGCGTTGTCGGCGAACTCCCGCGCCACCCGGGCCACCTGCGCCGCCGGTACCCCGGTGATCGGCTCCTGCCACGCCGGCGTGTACGGCGCCTCGACGTCGTCGTACCCGGCCGCCCACTGGCCGGGCAGGCCGTCGCGGCCGATCCCGTACTGGGCCAGCAGCAGGTCGAACACGCTCGTCACCAGCTGACCCTCAACCATCCGGGTCGGCACGCCCCGGCGCAGCACCTGCGGGGTGTCGGTGTCGAACCGGGGCAGCTCCACCTCGACCGCGTCGCCCGCCCCGAGGCAGGTTAGCGCCGGCTCCAGGTCGCCCAGGTCCAGGTTCCACTGGCCCTGCTGCTCGCCCCAACGGTGGCCGAGGCTGCCCCGCGGCACGGCGGGCCCGTCGGTGGCCGAGTCCCAGAGCACCGTCTTGAAGGCCGCCTCCTTCCCGGTATCGCCCAGGTCCTCGGCGGTGAGGAACTTGCCCGGCCGGTACGCCCCGTCGGCCCCGGGCTCCAGGGTGACCAGGAACGGCAGGTCGGTGAACTTGCGGACGTAGTCGACGAAGCGGGGGGTACGCCGGTCGACGAAGAACTCCTTGAGGATGACGTGCCCCATTGCCATCGCCAGGGCGCCGTCGGTGCCCGGCTGGGCGGGCATCCACTCGTCGGCGAACTTCACGTTGTCGGCGTAGTCGGGGCTGACCACCACGACCTTCTGCCCCCGGTAGCGCGCCTCGGCCATCCAGTGCGCGTCGGGGGTACGGGTCACCGGGACGTTGGAGCCCCACATGACGAAGTAGGAGGCGTCCCACCAGTCCCCGGACTCCGGCACGTCGGTCTGGTCGCCGAAGACCTGCGGGGAGGCCACCGGCAGGTCGGCGTACCAGTCGTAGAACGACAGCATCGAGCCGCCGAGCAGCGACATGAACCGGGCGCCCACGGCGTGCGACACCATCGACATGGCGGGGATGGGGGAGAAGCCGGCCACCCGGTCCGGGCCGTACTCGGAGATGGTGTGCACGTGCGCGGCGGCGATCATCTCCTGGGCCTCGTCCCAGCCGATCCGGACCAGGCCGCCCTTGCCGCGCGCCTTCTGGTAGCGGCGGCGGCGCTCCGGGTCGGCCTGGATGTCCGCCCACGCGGCCACCGGGTCACCGAGGCGCTCCTTGGCCTCCCGGTACATCTCCACCAGCACACCCCGGGCGTAGGGGTAGCGCACCCGGGTGGGGGAGTAGGTGTACCAGGAGAAGGCGGCCCCGCGGGGGCAGCCGCGCGGCTCGTACTCCGGCCGGTCCGGCCCGACGCTCGGGTAGTCGGTCTGCTGCTGCTCCCAGGTGATGATGCCGTCCTTGACGTACACCTTCCAGGAGCACGAGCCGGTGCAGTTGACGCCGTGGGTGGAACGGACGACCTTGTCGTAGGACCAGCGGTCTCGGTAGAAGGCGTCCGCCTCCCGACCGCCAATCTGATGCAATGTCCGGCCGTCGGCGGAGACCTCGGCCCGGCGCACCAGGCCGCCCACCGCCAGCAGCGCCCGTCCCGCACTCTCGGTCGCTCGCGACATACGCCTCATTCCTTCGATAGGGGAGCCGTGATGCCCCACCGTCGCGGCGGTCGTGCCGGAGCGCAACCGCGAGCGGGGGGGCGTCGCGGCAATCCTGCCGACGTACTACCTCGCGAAACCGGGCCAAAGGTCCCGAGATCATCAGGCGTTGTACCTGCGGTTCGCGGCGGGACTTCGGGCCCGGTCCGGCGGTGACCGTGGTCCCTTGTCCCGGCGGTTGCCACCGGCCAGCGTCTGCTGCGTGACGCGGACAGCGGTGACGAACCAGACGAGCGACCAGGCAGCCGGCAGATCGGTACGGGTGCCCCGGCAGGATGTCGGGGACCGCCCGTTCATCGTCATCTGGGAGGCCACCCAGGCCTGCCCGCTGGCCTGCCTGCACTGCCGGGCCTCCGCCCGCCCGGACCGGGACCGGGCCGAGCTGGACACCGACGAAGCCGTCGCGCTGATGACGCAGGTCGCCGACTTCGGTCGGCCGGCGCCGCTGTTCGTGATCACCGGCGGCGACCCGTTCCAACGCCCGGACCTGGAGACCCTGGTCCGGCGGGGCACGGAGCGCGGCCTGGCCGTCTCGGTGTCCCCGTCCGGGACGCCCACCCTCACCCGGGAGGCGCTCGCCGGGCTGCGCGCGGCCGGCGCGCGGGCGGTGTCGCTGAGCCTGGACGCCGCCACCGCCGCCGGGCACGACGGCTTCCGGGGCGTACCGGGGGTGTGGGACCTGACCGTGCGGGCCTGGCGGGACTCGGCCGAACTGGGGTTGAAGGTCCAGATCAACACCACGGTGACCCGGGACAACGTCCGCGACCTGCCGGAGATCGCCGGGCAGGTCCGGGACCGGGGCGCCATGCTGTGGAGCGTGTTCTTCCTGGTGCCGACCGGGCGGGGCGCCGCGTTGCGCGGCCTCGACGCGGCGCAGACCGAGGACGTGCTCAACGCCCTCTACGACCTCGGCGAGACCGTGCCGGTCAAGACCACCGAGGCGCACCACTTCCGCCGGGTCTGCCTGCAACGTGACGTGCTGGCCCGGCACGGCGAGGACCACGTCCGGGTGCTCGGGCTGGGCCCGCTCTACCGGGAGCTGCGCGGCCTGCTCGACGAGCGGGGGCTGACCGGGCGGCCGAGCCGCCCCCGCCGACCCCCGCTGCGGGTCAGCGCCGGCAACGGCTTCGTCTTCGTCTCGCACCGCGGCGACGTGCACCCCAGCGGGTTCCTGCCGGTGACCGCTGGCAACGTGCGGCAGCGCTCGCTGGTGGACATCTACCGCGACTCCGAGCTGTTCGCCGGGCTGCGGGACCCGGGGCTGCTCGGTGGGCGCTGCGGCGCCTGTGAGTTCCGGGCCGTCTGTGGCGGATCCCGCGCCCGGGCGTACGCCACCACCGGCGACGTCTTCGCCGAGGAGCCCGGCTGCGGCTACCAGCCCGGCTCCTTCCCGTACGCGCAGGAGGTGCCCGCGGTTACGTGAGCCGTCGCCCGACGTGCGCGCCGGGGTGGATCTCGACACCGGTCACCAGGCGGGTGAGCTGGCGCCGGCTCACCTGGCCGCTTCGGCCGTCGGGGTGATCCGGTCCCAGGCCGGGATCGGCAGCGAGATCACCGCGGCCGGGAAGAGGCCGTGCTCCTCGTTGTCGATGTGCCGGTGCAGCCGGTCGAGGGCGGCCAGCACCGGCGGCCAGTCGGGCGCGGTCCGGTCGACGGTGCCGAGCACGCCGTGGATGTCGTCGTGCTCCGCGCAGAGCTTCGCCACCGCCTCGGCCAGGCTGCCCTCGGCCCGCAGCTCCACGAAGAGGCCGTCCTCCTCGGTGGCGGTGTGCGGCATCAGTAGGGCGAGCAGCGCGTCCAGCGCGGCCAGGGCGTCCGCACCGCCGGCTTGCACCGAGGTGCGGAGCCGGCCCGCCGCGTTCGCGATCGCCTCGTGTTCGGCCGAGAGCTGACCGATCAGTGGGAACTCCCGACAGCCGCAGTAGTTGCACACGAGCGTTCATCTCCTGACCACGAGGGGTGGGCGACTCCATCGTGCGTGCCATCAACCCCGGTCAGCAGGGCCGAACGGCCCCGTACGCCGGGACGGCGGGCCCTGACCCCCACCGTCCCGGCGCCGGCAGACTGCTCAGACCGTCACCGGCTGGCGGGACAGCCGGATCTGCCACACCTCCGGTCCGTCCTGCAGCCACTCGGTGGTCATGCCGCCGCCGTAGCGGGCCTCGACCTCGGCCAGCAGCGGGCGGGGGGCGTGCGGGGCGACCAGTACCAGCGCGCCGCCGGCGGGCAGCGCGTCCAGGGCCGCGAGCACCCGCGCGTGGCGCTGGTCGTGCGGCAGCAGCCGGACGTCCAGCCGGGGGTCGATGCTCAGGGTCGGGGCCGGCGCGTCAGCCGGGGCCCGGTCGCCGCCACAGCCGCAGCCACCCCCGCCGCAACCGCCCTTGTCCGACCCTTCCGAGGAGCCGAGCAGATCGTGCATGCCCTCCAGCAACGTCGCCAGCGAGACGTCCGCCGCATCCACCAGCTCCGGGACGATCAGGTCGTTCTCCTTGGCCAGGTGAACGGCGAAGAGGGCGGCGAGGGCGCGGGCGGTGGCGGCGAGACGCACCGGCCGGTTGCCGGTCTCCAGCTCGGCGACCAGGCCGGTGATCGCCTGGTGCTCGTCGAGCATGCCCCGCACCAGCAGCGCGGCCTCGGTCCGTTCACCGGCGGCGGCGTAGAGCGAGCCCTCCTCGGCGTGCGCGTGCGGCAGCAGCTCGTCGCGGAGCCACCCGAGCAGCTCGTCGCGGTGCCGGAGCGCCCCGGCGGCGTCGCCCCGGTCGGCCGCGTCCAGCACGTCTCCGACGTGCCGGTCGAGGTCGGCGGCGAGCTGGGCGTGGTGCCGGACGACGGCCTGCGCGGCCTGCTGGTCGGCCGGGGAGCGTGAGGCGGACATGGAACCCTCCAGGGTTTTGCGGGTGAACGACGTTGTAACGTTATCTAACGTGGAAACCCCGAGAACAGGGCCGACCGGCGAGACGATCGACTCCCACCGTCACCGGGCCCTCGGCACCGCCAGCCGGGCCTCGATCCTGGAGATGGTGCGCGCCGCCGGCACCGGCATGACGATCGCCGAGGTGGGTGAGCGCACCGGCCTGCACCTCTCCACGGCCCGCGCCCACCTCGACCGGCTGGTCGACGCCGGGCTGCTGGTCAAGGCGCGGGCCAGCGGCGGCCAGCCCGGCCGGCCCGCGTGGCGTTACCGGGTGGCCATCGCCGAGGCCCTGGCCCCGGCGCCGTACCGGGCGCTCGCCGCCGCCCTGCTCGACCACCTGTCCCGGCGCGGCCACGGCGACGTCCGGGCCGAGGCCACCCGCGCCGGCCAGGACTGGGGACGCCACCTGGCCGCCGCCACCCCGTCCGGCAAGGAGCCGGTCGACACCCTGCTCGACGTCCTGCGCGGGCTGGGCTTCAGCCCCCGCCTCCACGAGACGGCCGACGGGACGACCGAGATCCACCTGCACACCTGCCCCTTCCTGGAACTGGTCAACCGCAACCCCGATGCGATCTGCGCACTGCACGTCGGCGTGGTCCGCGGCACGCTCGAACACGCCGGTGCCCCGCCGGCCGGCGCCGTGCTCGAGCCGTTCGGCGCGCCCGACGCCTGCGTGGTGCGGCTGGCTTTGCCGAATACCACCGAAGAGTCGGCATGAACCCCCGGCCGCTCGCCGTACGCTGGCGGCTCCCCGCCCTCGCCGCCGGCGGATTCGCCCTGGCGGCCGGCCTCTACGCCGCCCTGCTCCTGCTCGACCTGCCGGTGCCCGCGCCGGACGCGCCGCTGGAGCAGGTGCACGGCCCGCTGATGGTGCTCGGCTTCGTCGGCACCCTGGTGGCGCTGGAACGCGCGGTGGCGCTCCGCGCCCGCTGGGCCCTGCTCGCGCCCGCCTGCTCCGGTGCCGGAGGGCTGGCGCTGGTGCTGACCGGACCGAGCCTGCCCGGCCGACTGCTGCTCATGACCGCCTCGGTGCTGTTGCTGCTGATCTATCGGCAACTGTGGCGGCGGCAACCGGGCCCGGCCCTGCTGGCCCAGGCCACCGGCGCGCTGAGCTGGTACGCCGCCACCCTGCTCTGGCTCGCCGGCTTCGGCGGGCCGGAGATCGTGCCCTGGCTCGCCACCTTCGTGGTGGCCACCATCGCCGGGGAGCGGCTCGAACTCGCCCACCTCACCCTGCCCCGGCACGGCGAACGCTGGTTTCTCGCCGCACTCGGCGCGCTGACCGCCGGGGTCACCGCCACCGCGCTGTGGCCGTCCGTCGGCGCGTACCTGTTCGGGGTCGGACTGCTCGCGATCGTGGCCTGGTTGGCGGTTTACGACGTCGCCCGCCGCACGGTGCGCGCCACCGGCCTGCCCCGCTACGTCGCGGTCGGGCTGCTCACCGGGTACGCCTGGCTGGGGCTGGCCGCCCTGCTCTGGGCCGGCGCCGGCCCGGTGACCGCCGGCCCGCGCTACGACGCCACCCTGCACCTGGTCTTCCTGGGCTTCGCCATGTCGATGATCTTCGTGCACGCCCCGGTCATCCTGCCCGCGGTGCTGCGTCGCCCGCTGCCCTACCGACCCTGGCTGTACGCCCCGCTGGCCCTGCTGCACGCCACCCTGGCGGTCCGGGTCCTGGTGGGTGACGCGCTCGGCGTGCAGACCGTGTGGCGCTGGGCCGGCCTGGGCAACGTCCTCGCGGTGCTCGGCTTCGTCGGCTGCGCCGTCGCCGCCGCGCGCGGCGCGGGTCGAAGGCGCACCCGCCCGGCCGCCGTCCCGCCGGCCGTGGCGGCGGTGCGGTGATGGCCCGCGCACTCGGCGAACCCGCCCCGAACGGCGCCGCACCGTTCCCCGCCGGCCTGTTTCCTGCCGGCCCGGCGCCCGCCGGCCCGTCCCCGGTCGAGCCCGGCAGTCCCGCCCCGGCCGCCGGATCGGCTGCGGCGGCGGGGACGGGGCGCGCCGGCCGGCACCGTAGGGTCGCGGCGCTGCCGCTGGCCTACCTGGCCGCGCTCGTCGTGCTCGGCTTCGTCCACCCCTTCCTGCCGGCCTGGCGCTGGGCGGCCATCCACCTGCTGCTGCTCGGCGCGGTCAGCAACGCCATCCTGGTGTGGAGCGCCCACTTCGCCGCGGCGGTGCTGCGCGCCCCCGCCCCGGACCGCCGCCGCGCCCAGGCCGCTCGGCTCGTCACCCTCAACGTGGGTGTGCTGGCGGTCCTCGTCGCCGGCACGGTCGACCGGCCGTGGCTGGGTGTGGGCGGCGCCGCGCTGGTCTTCGCCGCGGTCGCCGCCCACCTCGTCGGGCTCGCCCGGCGGCTCCGGCGCGCCCTCCCGGCCCGCTTCACCGTCACCGTCCACTACTACCTGGCGGCGGCCGTCGCGCTGCTCGTCGGCGTGCCGGTCGGCGCCTGGATGCTGGTGGTCGACGACGCTCTGCGCCCCCGGCTGGTGCTGTTCCACGCGCACGTCAACCTGCTCGGCTGGGTGACGCTGACCGTCCTCGGCACGCTGCTGACCCTCTGGCCCACCGTGCTGCGCGCCCGGATGGCCGACGGGGCGGTCCGCGCCGCCACCGTCGCGCTCCCGCTGGCGGTGACCGGTCTGGCCCTGCTCGGTGTCGGCGTGCTCGCCTGGTGGCGGGTGGTCGCCGAAGCCGGGCTGGCCCTGTTCACCCTCGCCGCGCTGGTCGCCCTGCGTCCCGCGCTGGCCGTCGCCCGGGTCCGGCCCCCGAACGCCTTCGCCGGCTGGTCGCTCGCGGCGGCCTTCGGCTGGCTCCTGGCCGCTCTCGGCATGGACGCCGCGACGCTGCTGTCCGCCGACGGTCCCGCCACGGCCGCCGACCGGTTCCACGCCGTGCTGCTGCCGCTGCTCGTCGGTTTCGTCGCGCAGGTTCTCGTCGGGTCGCTGAGCCACCTGCTGCCCATGGTGCTCGGCGGCGGACCCGGACCGGTACGCCGACGCACCGACCTGCTGCAGCGGCACGGTGCGCAACGCGTCGCGACGGCCAACGCCGCCCTGGTGGTCTTCGTTCTGCCCACCCCGCCCTTCGTCCGCGTCACCACCTCACTGCTGATCCTCGTCGTGCTGGTGCAGTTCCTCGTACCGGCCGCCCGGGTCCTGTTCACCGCCCGGAGGTAAGCCGTGTCCGCGCACCCCGAGACCCCCGCTCCACGCCCGCTCGGCGGGGCCGCCGTCGGTCTCGCCCTCGTCCTCGTCGCCGTCCTCGTCGGGGTGGCCGCGCAGCGCGTCTCCGAGGGCGCGTCGGTGTCGGCCGCCGCATCCGCCGTCGCACCCACCGGACACACCACCACGGTCACCGTGGTCGCCGACGGGATGCGCTTCCACCCCGACCGGATCGACGTGCCACCGGGCGACCGGCTGGTCATCGAACTGACCAACCGGGACCACCGCCGGCACGACCTCGTCCTCGACTCCGGGGCGAAGACGTCGCGGATCGCGCGGGGTGGCACCGCCCGGCTCGACGCGGGCGTGGTCGGAGCCGAGACCCAGGGCTGGTGCTCACTGCCCGGCCACCGGCAGGCCGGCATGACCCTGCGGATCGTCCCGACGGGATCGACGCCCGCGGGCCACCCGACGGCGAACGGCACGGCGGCGCCGCACCTCGATGCGATGGCCGATCCCGGCGACGCCTTCGTGGCCCGCGACGCCGTCGCGCCGGCCACCCCGCCCGGCCGGCTGCACCGGCGAGAGCTGCACGTCAGGGAGATCCAGCGGGAGGTCGCGCCCGGCGTACGGCAGCGGCTGTGGACCTTCGACGGCACCGTCCCCGGCCCGGTGCTGCGCGGCAGGGTCGGCGACACCTTCGAGATCACCCTCGTCAACGACGGCACCGTCGACCACGGCATCGACTTCCACGCCGGCGCCGTCGCCCCGGACGAGGTGATGCGCCCCATCGACCCCGGTCAGCGACTCACCTACCGCTTCACCGCCACCCGCGCCGGGATCTGGATGTACCACTGCTCGACCATGCCGATGCTGCACCACATCGGCAACGGCATGTACGGCGCGGTCATCATCGAGCCGCCCGACCTGCCCCGGGTCGACCGCGAGTACGTCCTCGTGCAGTCCGAGCTGTACCTCGGCCCGGACGGCGAGCCCGGCGACCTCGCCAAGATGCAGGCGGAGCGCCCGGACGCCGTCGTCTTCAACGGCTACGTCGCCCAGTACGCCCACCGGCCGCTGCCCGCCCGCGCCGGCGAACGGGTCCGCGTCTGGCTGCTCGACGCCGGTCCCAGCAGGGACAGCTCCTTCCACGTCGTCGGCACCCAGTTCGACACCGTCTACCGGGAGGGACGCTGGGAGAACCGACCGGCCGACCCGGGTGGGGCCCAGGTGCTCGGGCTCGGTCCGGCCGCCGGTGGCTTCGTCGAGATGGTCTTCCCCGAGCCCGGCCACTACCCCTTCGTCAGCCACGCCATGGTCGACGCCGAACGCGGCGCCCGTGGCCTCTTCGAGGTGAGGTGACGCCATGTCCACCGCCGTCACGACCCCGCGACCGGTCGGGTCCCGTCGCCGGATCCGCCGTTTCCTGCCGCCGCAGCACGGCGCCTGGGCGATGCTGCTGCTGCCGTACACCGTCGGGGTCGTGCTGGTCGGCCCGCGTTGGCCGCACCTGCCGCTGCTGGGCGCCTGGCTGGCCGGCTACCTGCTGTCGTACTACGTCTTCCAGGCCGTCAAGACCCGCCGACCGGGCCGGTTCGCCGACCAGCTGCTGGCCTACGGCCTCGTCACGGCGCCGCTGGCGGCGGCCGTGCTGTTCGCCCGGCCGGCGGTGCTCCGGTACGCCCCGGTCTACGCCCTGCTGCTGGCCGTCAACGCCGGGTACGCCTGGCGACGGCGGGAGCGGGCCCTGCTCAACGACCTCGCCTCGGTGGCGCAGAGCTGCCTGCTGGTCTTCGTCGTGGCCACCATCGCCGGGGTGCCCCTCGTCGACGTGGCCCCCGCCTTCCTGGCCCTGCTGCTCTACCTCGTCGGCACCGTCCTGTACGTCAAGACCATGATCCGGGAACGCGGGCACCCCGGCTACCTGCGCCTCTCCATCGGCTTCCACGCAGTCGCACTGGTCGTGACGCCCTGGCTGGATCTGCTGCTCGTGCCGGCTTTCGTGGTGCTGCTGGCCCGCGCCGTGATCCTGCCGGGTCGGCGATTGCGTCCGGTCCAGGTCGGAATGATCGAGATCGGCTGCTCCCTGCTCGTGCTGACCCTCCTGTTGATCGCGTTCTGACCCGCCCCCGGTCGCCGCCGTCCGGCCGCCACTGATGGCTCATTCAGTGAACCTCGCAGGTCAGGGTTAGTAGATCAGGGGGCTGTGGGTACCTCTTTCCACCGTGGAGAAGATGAGCAAGCGTTACGTCGGGCGCGTGCCGCCGGCCGAACCGGCCCCCGCCGATGGAAAGGTGGCCAGGGTTCTGCCGGCGCGGGGGCCGGGCCGGTCCGCCGGTCCCGGCACCGTCCGCGGCGTCGCGGCCCCGACCGGACGGACCGTCGTCCGTCGCGCGGCCGCGCCGACCGGGCCGGCCGTCGTCCCTGGCGGGGCCGCGCCTACCGAGCCGGCCGTCGGGCCCGACAGTGCCGCTCCGGTGGAGTCGCCCGGGCGGCACGGCGGGGCCGCCCCGGTTGAGCCGGCCGCCGTCGACGAGCCGGTCGACGGGGCCACCGCGCTGCTCCAGTCGCCCGACATGACGGCGGCGATCTTCGTGGACGGCTCCGGACGCCGGGGCCGCCTGCTGCGCCGCACCGTGTACACGCTGGTGGCGTTCGCTCTCCTGCTCATCCTGGCGTTCTGGCTCGTCCAGGGTGTGGACGCGTTCGGGTCGACGAGCTGATGGCCGTCTGGCGTGGACACCGGCGGGTGGGCGGCACCGACGAGATCGTGCCGTCATCCCCACCGCCCGCCTCGTCGGAGGGGGAGCGGCGGCAGCGCCGAGCCAACCGCCGGCGGTGGGTGCTGGCGGCGGTGGCCACGTTCATCCTGCTGAACCTGCTCGCTGTCGGGGCGTACGCGAACGCGCGCTTCACCCCCGACCACCAGAGCGACGGTCCGGTCGGGACCGGCGCGGTGCCGGCGGTGGTCCGCGACGGCGGGACGGTGGTCGACCCGCGCGGCAGCAAGCTGGACGCCCGGCGGATGCCGGCGCGGACCATCGCCCTGACCTTCGACGACGGTCCGGATCCGACGTGGACGCCCAAGGTGCTCGACGTGCTGAGCCGACACCACGCGCCGGCCACCTTCTTCGTGGTGGGCTCGCAGGTCAGCCGGCACCCCGAATTGGCGGAGCGGATGGCTCGCGAGGGTCACGAGCTGGGCATCCACACCTTCACCCACCCGCAGATGGCGGACCTGCCGTCCTGGCGGCGGAAGCTGGAGTACTCGCAGACCCGGGCCGCCATCGAATACGCCACGGGCGTCGACACCGCGCTG
The DNA here is from genome assembly GCF_059089345.1 of Micromonospora sp. BS32. Lineage (NCBI taxonomy): Bacteria > Bacillati > Actinomycetota > Actinomycetes > Micromonosporales > Micromonosporaceae > Micromonospora > Micromonospora sp. BS32. Next base: position 239,497 of record NZ_JBSSHR010000004.1, on the reverse strand, counting down.
GCCCGCCTGCCGTACTCCAGCGGGGTGGACTCGCTGGACGACACGAGCTGGCCGGTGGTGCGGGAGTCCGGCCGGTGGGGCTACGTGTCGGTGTTCAACGACACCGACAGCCAGGACTGGGCCCGCCCCGGCCCCGATGCGATCATCCGCAACGCCACCCCGGAGGGGAACCGGGGCGCGGTCGTCCTGATGCACGACAGCGGCGGGGACCGGGCGCAGACCATCGCCGCGCTGGACCGGTTCATCCCCGAGATGCAGGCCCGCGGCTACCGGTTCACCACCGTCTCCCAGGGGCTCGGCTGGCCGTCGGCCCGCGCGGCCCGGCCGGACACCGCCGACCAGGTTCGCGGCGCGCTGGTCGTCTGGGGCGTCCGGCTCGCCGACGGCACCGTGCACGTGCTGTGGCTGCTGCTCATCGTCGTCGGCCTGCTCACCCTGGCCCGCACCCTGCTGCTCTTCGGGTACGCGGTGGCCCACGCCCGCCGTCGCCGCGCCCCGACCTGGTCCTGGGGCGGCGAGGTGAACGACCCGGTCACGATCATCGTGCCCGCCTTCAACGAGCGGACCACCATCGCCGCCGCCGTGCGCTCGCTGGCCTCCGGTACGCACCCCGGCATCGAGGTGCTGGTCGTGGACGACGAGTCCGACGACGGCACCGCCGACGAGGTCGAGCGCCTCGGGCTGCCCAACGTGCGGGTGGCCCGGGTCCCCGGTGGCGGCAAGGCCGCCGCGCTCAACGCCGGGGTGGCGCTCGCCCGCAACGACCTGCTGGTCATGGTCGACGCCGACACCGTCGTCGCGCCCGACGCGGTGCACCGTCTGGTGCAGCCGTTCGCGGACCCGCGGGTCGGCGCGGTCGCCGGCAACGTCAAGGTGGGCAACCGGCGGCGGCTGCTCGGCCGCTGGCAGCACATCGAGTACGTCATCGGGTTCAGTCTCGACCGGCGCCTCTACGACACGCTGCACTGCATGCCCACCATCCCCGGTGCCCTGGGCGCGTTCCGGCGCGAGGCGGTACGGGCGGCCGGCGGGCTCAGCCGGGCCACCCTCGCCGAGGACACCGACCTGACCATGGGGATCCACCGCGCCGGCTGGCAGGTCGTCTACGAGGAGGCCGCAGTCGCCCGTACGGAAGCGCCGAGCGCGTTGCCCGAGCTGTGGCGGCAGCGCTACCGGTGGAGCTACGGCACCATGCAGGCGTTGTGGCGGCACCGCCGGGCGCTGGTCGAGCGGGGGCCGTCGGGCCGGTTCGGCCGGCGGGGACTGCCGTTCATCGCCCTGTTCTCGGTGCTGCTGCCGCTGCTCGCCCCGGTCGTCGACATCTTCGCCGTCTACGGGCTGTTCTTCCTCGACCGGTACGAGACGGTGCTCGCCTGGCTGGCCGTCATGGTGGTGCAGATCGTCACCGCGATCCTGGCGTTCCGCCTCGACCGGGAACCGCTGCGCCCGCTCTGGGTCCTTCCGCTCCAGCAGTTCCTCTACCGGCAGGTCATGTACCTGGTGCTGGTGCACTCGGTGATCACCGCGCTCAGCGGTGGACGCCTGAAATGGCAGAAGCTGCGCCGCACCGGCGAGGTGGCCGAGGCGCAGCCGCAGCCGGTCAGCTGAGCGGCTGGTGGACGAGGCGCAGCCGCAGCCGGTCAGCTGAGCGGCGCCCGTGCTCCGGCTGCCGCCCGCCGGGCGGCAGCCGGCAGCCACGGTGCGGCCGAGATCAGGAGGCGGGCCCGGGCGGGGGAGAAGACGCCCGCCGCCGGTTCGGCCCGGCCGCACGGCCCGTCCGACTCGCCCGGACTCTTGATCCAGAGCAGCGCGGCGACCCGTTCCAGTCCTGGATCGGTGGTCGGCGGCGCACCGAGACCCTCCGGGGTCGAGTTGCACCACTGGTCGTCCGGGGGTGCCGGCAGCCCGTTGCGGGAGGTGTCGATGACCATCTCCCGGTCGCCCACCAGCCGCGACACGGCCAACCCCCACCGGTGGCTGTCGGCGGTGGACTGGCGGTTGGACACGTTCACCGAGAAGCCCTCGGCCCGGGTGATGCCGGACCGGCGCAGCCGCACGGCGATCTCCGTCGGCCCCCGCCAGCGAGAATGCCCCGCGTCGAGGTAGACGTGGTGGCCGGCGTCGGCCAGCGTCCGGGTGGTGTCGGCCAGCAGTTCCGCCCGGGCGTCGTCGAAGCACTCCGCGGCCACCGCGTCCGGCTCCAGGATCACCGCCGTCCGGTTGTCGCCGAGCCGCCGCACGGTCTGTGCGATGAACTGCGTGTAGGCGTCCGCGTCGGCCGCACCGCCCCCGCTCGTGCCGGCACAGTCCCGGTTCGGGATGTGGTAGATCACCACGACCGGCAGGGCCTTGCGCCGGTGGGCCGCGGCCAGCACCGGCGCCAGATCGGTCAGGTCGTCGGGACCGGTCAGCCACCGGGCCTGCGGGGTGTCGGCGATCGGGTCCAACCAGGCCGCGTCGTGGTCGTCCCGCCAGCGCGCCGCCGGGCTGTCGGTGTCCACCAGCAGGGTCGCGCCGCGGAACGGGTGCCGCAGCGAAATGTACTCCGCGCCGCCCGCGCCGCCCGCGCAGCCGCCGAGCGTCGCGAGCAGCACGGCGGCCAGGGCGCGGGTGAGCAGAGCCGATCGCATCCGGTCACGGTAGGCCGGGACGGGGTCGGCCGCAGTGCGGGCGGAGGGCCGTCCGGACGCTCCTATGCCGCGTCGAGTTGCTGAGGTGGGTTTTCGAGGCGTCGGTAGAGGTCTCGGGCGATGTAGCGCTTGAGGCAGCGTTTGATCTCCCGATCGGTTTTGCCTTGGGCGTGGCGGCGTTCGGCGTGGGGCCGGGTGCGTTCGTCGCGTGGTAGCCGGGCCAGGACGACGCTGGACCGATTGCTCGCGGCGAGCAGGCCGCCGACCAGGACGGCCGCCGCACCCACCGTCTGACCGGTCAGCAACGCGGCGGCGAACACGGGTGGTCACCGCCTCCCGGTCCGGCCCGGCGGCGGCGAGGGCCGCCGGGAACGGCCCGGTACCGGGTCCGGTGCGGCTGGAGCACTAGGACCGACCGATCCAGGTTGCCGCGCGCCACTTTCCTTCTAGCGCGTTGTCCGGCAGTGTCGTGCAGGTGCCGGCCGTCAGGTCGCAGCGTGCGGTGGCGCTGCTGCCTTCGGCGTTGTCGGTGAGCAGGACGTCGGATCCGGTCAGCCAGGAAGGGTTCTTCCCGTCCGCGGGCCAGGGCCGGACCTGGTTCTGCGTGACGTCAAGGACACCGTGGTGCTGCGGGTTGTCGCCGCTGCCCCATTCGACTGCCACGTACCGGCCGTCGGGTGAGACGTTGCCGATGGAACGCCAGCTGTCGCAGTGTGCGGCGGTCAGTTTCGCGTCGGTGTCGAGCTTCTGCAGGCAGCCTTCGGTCTCGTCGATGGCGACCAGGCCGCCGTTGACGGAGATCGCTCCCCCGTGCACGTCGATGGGCTCGCCCTTGCCGGTCCAGGGGGCACGCCAGGCGAGGCTGGCCGGGTCTTGGGGGGTGCCGGTGAGCAGGATGGCGTGGTTGGACGCCCAGGCGGCCTGGGTGAAACGGCCGGGGAGCCGTTGCTTGACCTTGCCGGTGGTGACGTCAACCAGTTCGGCGGCCGGGGCGATGCCCGGTGTGTCGTTACCGAGCCAGGTGCTGACGGCGATCAGGGCGCCGTCCGGGGAGACGGTGACGCTGCTGGCCTGCGCGGCGTGGTAGATGTCGCGGCGGGTGTTGTCGGGCGCGAAGAGCACGATGTGTACGTCGTGCAGGCCGTCTGCGCCGTCAGCTCGGGGGCCGGTCAGGGCGACGAACGTTCCCTGGCTGCGCTGGGCGAGCAGGTGCGCCGACTTGGTGGTCTTGCTGTTGAACCGGATGGGTCCGGTTGCCGTGACGAGGGTCGGGTCGGTGGCGACGTCCGGGCCGAGGCCTGGGTCCAGGGTGTGAGGGACGGGCAGGTCGGCGGCCTTGCCGGCGCTGAGCTGGCTGAAGCTGGCCGGCTTGGCGTCGGTGACGTTCAGGGCCCACAGGGGGTGCGTACCGTCGGTTGCCGCCTTGGTTGAACCGGTGGTCGAGGACGGTCCCGCGGTCCGTGCCTGCTGGCTCAGGTGCGGAACGCCCACGGTGATGCCGACTGCGACGCCGGCTACGGCCAGGCTCGACGCAGCAACGAGCACGGCGGGGTGCAGGCGACCGAGACCGAACCCGGCGGTCTTGCGTCCTGCGGTGTCGGCGGGGTTCCGCAGCCGCGATGTTCCGGGCTCGAGGTGGTCGGTTGCCTTGTTCAGCATGTCCCTCAGGCGCCTTTCAAGTTCGTCCATCACTCTGCTCCCTCTCGTGCCCGGACCATGCCCTGGTCGTGCCCGACCAGCGCTGCCGCGAGCCGGGTGTGCGCGCGGTGCCCGCTGGATTTGACGGTGCCGGCGCTGATGCCGAGGACGCGGGCGATGTCGGCTTCTCCGAGGTCACACCAGTACCGGAGCACCACCACTTCGCGCTGCCGTCGTGGCAGGGCCTGGACCATGTCCCAGAGCCACCGGTCGGGAAGATCGGCGGGTCCAGTGGCGTCGCGTTGCGCCAGACGCGGAGCGAAACGTCGGGCTACGGCGCGACGGCGTTGCAGGCTGCGTGACCGGTTCACGACGGCGGTCCTGGCGTACGCCACGGCGGTGTCTTCACGGACATCGACCCACTTGCGGTAGATCTCGATCAGTGCTTCCTGGGCGATGTCTTCGGCGTCCGAGAGGTTGCCGATGAGCAGGTAGGCCAGGCGTACCAGGTGTTTGCCGTTGTGCTGGAAGAAGCGGGTAAACGTGACGTGCCCCTCCACGGAGATGTCACCTGCCATCCTCAACCACCCTGCCTCTTCAGCCTCATGCAACCGTTACGCCCGAGCGAGGGCTCAGGTTGTCTCCGGGTCGGAGATTTTTTGGTCTTGAGTTTGTGGGGAAGTGCCGCCGGGGCGTGGGCCGCGGTGGCGCAGCTCCACGGCGGTGATCTCGACGGCGGGTCGGTCCTCGGCTGCGGCGCGCTGCTCGCGGGCAGGCTGCGCGGTAAGCCACTCGTGGAAGCCGGGACGTCGGACCGCAACGACACGGCACATTCGCTGCACGCCGCAGTCGGCGCGGTGTTCGGAGATGAACCGGTAGCAGAGGGTCATCGGCCCATCTCCTTGGCGAGAACAGGGCGCCGCCTTGCGGAGGATCTTTTCCTCGACCTTCAGCTCGGCGACCTTCTTCGCAGCCGACGCGGCTCATCACGCTCACCGGCGCGGTGCCTCGATGGATGTGGCACCAGGCCATCCTTCCCCAGTCGACCGTCTGGGCTCAGGGTGTGCGGTCCGCAGGTCGAACCTCAGTCCGCTCCATAGGTTCGGTAGCGGCTGGCGCGGCCCGGTTTGTCGCAGTAAGCGCGCCGCAAACGTGCTCTGCCGGGTGGCATGGGCGCATCGTGTGGGCGAAGCCGGTGCCAGCCCGGAGAACACGCCGGGCGGGCACCGGTGTGGTTGTTGAAACGGCCGGATCCCTCGGCTGCTGTCCGGATGATACGAACGGTAGCCAAGGGATCGGACACTCGCCGTCCATGGTGATTGGTTCAAGGGAGCTGGGGGTTAGCCGAACAGCTTCTTGTCGAAGGTCTCCTGCCACGGCTGCACGCAGCCGCGCCAGGCGGTGTCGTACTTCGCCACGGCTGCGATGGCGGTGGCGGTGGTGCCGTGCTCGGCTTCGGCGATGTCCTGCGGGACCACGAACGGGTTGGTGCCCACGGCGAAGCCCTCACCCTGCATGCAGGTCACGTAGACCTTCGCTGCGGCCTTGACCTCGGGGCTGTCCGCGGCGGCGCGCTGCAGCTCGGCGATCTTGGCCTGCCCGGCGGCCCCGCCCGACGCCTCGAAGTCGATCTTCGCACTGCAGTCGTTCACCGCGTCACCCCATGCACCCTGCTGCGTGACGGACATCTGCGCGACCAGGACGCCGTTGGGGTCATCGGGGGTCGCCGCAGTGCGGGCGGCGATGTCGTTGCGGATCTCGTCGGTGAGCGCGCCCTTGTTGACGACGCTGAACGCGTCGACGACGTCCGACTTCGCAAGGCCGCCGTTGAAGGGCAGGCCCTTCTCCTGCATGCAGGCGGCGAGCTTCTGGTTGGTCTGTCCGTAGGAGGCGAGCAGCTTCTCGGCCTGCGCGGTCGGGTCCGGCGTCGGGTCGGCGGTAGCGACTCCCGCAAATGCGGTGAGGCCGACGGCCGCCGCAATTCCGGTGAGAGCCAGCACGTTACGAATCTTCATTTATCACTCCAGGAATCAGGTACGAAACAGAATTGGGATGCTGGCCTGATCCCTGTTCAGCTCTGGACCGACAACGTGGTGTTCGACGCCCCGTAGATCGGCTGGTCGTAGAGATTCTTCAGGTAGGTGCGGTCCGTCTGGTTGATCTTGATGCAACCGGCGGACTTGTAGTTCGATTCCGTCCAGCTGCCGCCGTTGGCTCCCTGCGAGTGAATGAACAGCTCGGTACGGGTCACGGTGCCCCTCGAGCACAGCTTGCTGCCCAGGTTCCAGACGGAGCCCTTGACCACGGTGCTGCTCGTCTGGTGGTTCACCTCGTAGCGCGCCGCGTAGGAGCCGTTGGGCAGCCACCCGTGGTTGCTGACACAGTCATCGCTGGTTCCGTCGCCGGAGCCGGCCTTCATCGTCACCTTCCGCCGGGTCGGCAGGAGCTGCCCAGACCCGCAGTAGGACGTTCCCGAGTAGTAGGTGTAGAGGGTGCCGTAGGGGGCGGTCCCCTTGTCGAACGTCATGGTCGGGTTGAGCTTGGACGCCATGCACTCCGACTGCAGCACATCCGTCCAGGCGCTGGCGGGCACAGCTCCCGTAGTGAGAACCAGCACGACGGCTACGCTCGCAACCAGCAATGCGTTCGACGCTTTTTCAAGCAAATCTTTACCTTGCGACAAGATGCTTCCCTTCTCGAGGCTGGAGCATGCGGAATGGCGCAGACGCACGGGCGGGGAACCGCCATGGGCGGTGGGGAAAATCCGCCATTCGGCGACAGGGATAACACTAAGGGATTCCCAGCGCGCTGTGGTCCCAGGTGACCATTCCGCTTGTTACGGGCTCAAATAGGGCTAAGCGGCCGTCAATAAGCTGCGCGACTTCATCCGTCCGGAGAACATGCTCGGGACGAGCCCTGTCCCGTTCAGGAGCGCAGGGCCGTGTGCCGGTGGTACTGGGGCCGCCGCGATTGCCGGGTAGACACCCGCCACCAGCCCGGTGACCATGCCGGCCAGCGGGCCACCGCCGATCTTCGGCGGCGTGTCAGCGGTGAGCGGCGGATGGGGCGCGTGGCGGTCATCACCTGCGAACGCCAACTCGATTGTGGACATCTTTCACGATGTCATGACGGAGATGGGTGCCGGACCACCAGCAGACGGAGCGGACGAGCCCCACCCCCGCGCCAGGCGCGTCCCAGGCGGCGATCCCGGGGTGAGCGCTCCGGGGTTCTCCGGTGGACCAACTTATTCGGCGGCCGTTTTCTGTGCGGTGGTGTCCGGTTCCTGTGAGGCGGCCCATGAGGCGAGCAGGCGCAGCGCGTCTTCGGACGGTGAGCCGGGTTCGGCGGCGTAGATGGTGAGGGTGAGGCCGGGTTCGGCGGCCATTTCCAGGCCTTCGTAGGCGAGGGTGAGGTCGCCGACGATGTGGTGGTGGAACCTCTTCGCGCCGGTGCCGTGGTGGCGGACGTCGTGGGCTCCCCAGCGCGTGCGGAACTCGGTGCTGCGGGTGGACAGCTCGCCGACGAGGTCGTGCAGGCAAGGTCTTCGACCTCAGCCTGCCCCTCGACCAGGCCGCCGAGGCCTACCAGGCCATGGACGAGCGCCGCGCCATCAAGGTGCTGCTGCGCCCGTGATCCTCGCGCCGCCCGCCCCCGCGCCCACCAGGCCGGGGGCGGCGGCGCGCCCCCTGACATTTGGAAGGACACCGTGACCGCCACGCCGACGAACGCCGACCCGACAGCGGCGGCGGATCAGCCCGGGAGAACGGGTGAGCAGACGGTCGGCCGGGCGCCGGCGGTCGTGCTGGGCCCGCTGACGATCTTCGCTCCGATCTCCATGGACCTCTACCTGCCCGTGCTGCCCGCGCTCACCATCGAGCTGGAGTCGGCCACCTCGACCGCGCAGCTCACTGTCACCGCGTGCCTGCTCGGGCTGGCCCTCGGACAGCTCATCGCCGGGCCCCTGCCCGCTACCCACGATGAAAATGGCTTAGAGCTCCTAACTCTTTGAGTGTTGGAGTCGGCGCCAGCCGATGATGGCGCAGGCGAGGGTGAGGAAGGCTTCGTGGATGTCGTCGCGGATCTCCCACCGCACCCGCAGGCGGCGGAACCAGTGCAGCAGGGCGATGGTCTGCTCGACGACCCAGCGTCGGGTGCCGAGTCCGGAGCCGTGTGCGACGCCGCGTCGGGCGATGACGGGTGTGATGCCTCGGGTCCGTAGCGCGCGGCGGTAGATGTCGTAGTCGTAGCCGCGGTCTGCGTAGATCTGGTCGGGCCGTTGCCGGGGTCTGCCGCGGATGCCCTTGATCGGCGGGACTTTGTCGACCAGGGGCATCAGTTGGGTGACGTCATGGCGGTTGCCGCCAGTCAGGCTGACGGCGAGGGGGATGCCGCCCGCGTCGGTGATGACGTGGTGTTTCGAGCCTGGCTTGCGGCGGTCGACCGGGCTCGGGCCGGTTTTGGGCCGCCTTTGAGCGCCCGGATGTGGGAGCCGTCGATCACCGCCCGGGACATGTCCAGCTGCCCGGCAGCGCGCAGTTTGCCCAGCAGCACTTCGTGCAGTTGCTGCCACGCGCCGGCGTCGTTCCAGTCCCGCAACCTGCGCCAGCAGGTCATCCCCGACCCGAACCCGAGTTCCTGGGGCAGGTGCTCCCACGGGATCGCCGTGTAGAGCACGAACAAGATCCCGCACAACACCTTGCGGTCATCCAGCGGCTTACGGCCGGGATAGCGACGCCGACGTGGTGGTCGGGGTGGCAGCAACGGCGCGATCTCGGCCCACAACTCGTCCGAGACGATCCACGGCGGCCGCTCACCCCTCCTCACGCCCGAACACTCTAGCCGACCGTCCATCAAGGACGACCGCCCCTAGATCATTCTGTTAGGGGTTCTTACTGTTCAAACTGCCGCCCGCTGCCGGGCGCGCTGGGTCTGCCAACTCACCGCGATCAGCAGCGCGGCCACCGCGACCAGCAGTGACATCGCGGCCCATGCGAGGGCCCCTCGCCTGCTGTCGTACATGGCCGCCATGCCGATCTTCGGCCCGAGCAGCAGCACTGGCCCGAGTAGCAGGATCGCAGGCCACCAGGCACGCCGGTCTCGTCGGGCGGTGAGGACCACCCCGGTGACGATGAGCGCCAGGAACAGCATCATGCCGAGAAGTACGTCGTACCGCAGGTTGTAGCGCGACCCAACCAGCAGCATCGTGGCCGCAGCCGCGATGACGAAAGCGGTGATGACCGCGGTGCGTCGGTAGCCGTGGCGGCGGGGCACCGCCAGCGCCAACACGCCGAGCGCGAGCTGAGGCACGAGCACGAACAAGTTCGGCTCGTGAAGTGAGGTCAACTCCATTGCGGGGACGACCGCGACGGCCACGGCTACCCCCCGTGTTCGGGAATGTGGTGTGATCGAGACTGCTAGATGGTGATCTCATCGCCGTAGGACCGACGGCGCGGCGGCGCTGTGCACGACACGGTAGTACCGCTTCGTGGTGTCCAACCGCTTGTGATCAAGCAGTTGGCGCAGCACGTTGATCGGTATGCCGGCGTCTGACCTGACCCTCTACCCAACGGTCGCCACGCATCACGGCTAGACCGAAGTAGGCGTGGCGGCTTCGCCGGCCACCCCCGAACGATCACGCCGCTGCTTCACCACCTCGCCATCCCACGCGAGCACAACGTCGTGCACACCGCGCCCGTCCCGGCGACGGTGATGCGCCTGACTCAGACCGCCACCGGGGTCGCAACAGACCAGCCGATGCCGCCGGGCACGCGTCGTACGGTCACCGACAGTCCAGACGTAGGCCAGCGTCAACCCCTGCCTGAACAGACGAGTACCAACGGAGCACTACCGTCCCGCAGACGGAAAGAACGGGTGCGGAAGTGGGAAAGAAGGTGACCCCTGTTCTCGCAGGTCACAGCCTTGATCGCTTGTGCGCCGGAAGGGACTCGAACCCCTAACGTCGCCGTGCTGGTTTTGGCGCGTTCGTGCTCGCCCGGTGCCGAACATCCGAGCACCGTCGCAGCACCATGCGAGCCGCGATACCCCCTCGGATCTACGCGTCCAGGGTTCTGACGGTGTCGAGCCTTGGCAGCACGCACGCTCCAACCACGACCGCCTTCACCTCCCGCTTCACTCGGTCCAAGCCGCGCCGCTGACCGCCTCCCACTGACCTTGGCGCAGCGATTTCGCGCTTGACGACAGTCACGTAGATTCTGCCGAACGCAGACACATCGCTGCCGACATCGGAACTGCCCGGCGGGAAAATTCTCGGCTCCGCGGTAAACCTTCTGGCCACCTCCGCCGTCAAGGAGATCATGAAGATCGGATCGGGTTCGGACGTCGACGAGTCGTTCGCGGCCTTCGTCGCCACGCGCTCTGGCCGGTTGGTGGCACACGCGTACCTGCTGTGCGGCGACACCGAGCAGGCGCGGGACATCGTTCAGGGCGTCCTTGTCCGGGCGTATCGACGGTGGGGTCGGATCGACCGCGACGACCCGTACGCGTACGTCGCCACCGCGATCACCAATGCGGTGACGGACTGGTGGCGCATGGCTCACCGCCGTTACGAGACACCAACCGCCGCCCTGCCCGAACAGGCCGGCGACGCGGCATTCGGCACGGTCGACGACCGGCAGGCGTTACTGGTCGCGCTGCGGCAGCTGACCCGGCGGGAAAGAGCCGTCGTCGTCCTGCGCTACCTGGACGACCGCACCGAGGCTGACGTGGCCGCCATGCTCCACCTGGGCGTCGGCACGGTCAAGGCCACCTGTCACAAGGCGTTGCGCAAGATGCGCCGGGAACTTCAGGACACACCAATGGAAGGTCTGCGGACCGCAGCGCGGGAAGGGATCCAGAACCGATGAAGGCCGAGACGGATCTGCACCAGGCGATGGATGCCGTCGCCGCCACCACGCCGTCGCTGGACGCTGCCACCATCCTCGCCCGGGGCAAGCGGCACCGCACCCGTCGTACGGCGCTGCTCGCGGCCTGCACCACCGCCACCGTCATTCTCGGCCTCGGCGCGACACTTTCGATCCTCCCGCTGGCATCGCCTCCGCCGCAGCAGGCGGCCCTGCCCTCGACGGCGGTGAAACCGTCCGGCCCGTCGGCGTCCTCCGCCGCCCCGCCGGCGTCCTCCCCCGCGAGCCCGGATCCCACCCTCGCACCGGCGGACCGCTTCGCCAGAGGCCCCGAGAGGCGGTTCAATGGAGCGTTCGTCTCCGACATCACTGACAAGTCGCTGCCGTCCGGCCAGTCGACCGGCTTGCTCCTGCGCCTGGTCCGGGACCCCGGCTCCACCACACTGCCGACGCACGTGGACGACGTCACGCCGCAGCGTATCCGCGTCAAGGGAGTCGACGTCCGCCTCTACCTCACCGGCAGCGACCAGGACATTCAGCAGGCCGAATGGGTCCACGAACGCTCTTTGCGCGTCCTGCAGTGGATGCCGGGAACGGGTCCGCACCGGATCTCGGAATCGGACGTCGAATGGATGATTGCCAGTTCCATCGGCGGCAGCTTTTGATCCGTTTTCAGGCTTTTGGCAGGTAATGCTCACCCCGGATCCCACCGTGGCCGCTATTCGGATAGCGTCGGCCACGTCGCGGAACGGGGGACGTGCCACATCCGTGGGTCCTGCGCTGTATTTCCACGACACAGATGCACGCTGAGGCGTTGAAAGGAAAGCATCTTGTCGCATCGCAGAAGTCTGTCCGAAAAAGTGTTGAACGCATTACTGGTCATCGGAGTGGCCACTGCCATGATCGCCACCGGCGGGTCGGCACCCGCGCTGGCCTACACCGAGGCGGTGGCCGGTACCGGCAACTCTGCTCCGTGGTTCAACTTCGACAAGAATCCGTCAAGCCCGTTGTACAGCACACTCACGGCTTATGTCAGCGTGGGCGGCGTGCGGTACCGCATCAGCCAGCGCGCCGGCAGCGGTAACGGGAGCACCAACGACTGCCTGTCCAACCAGGGATGGTTGCCCAACGGTTACTACTGGGCCGACGGAAGGGACAGCACCCGCTTCTCCCACATCTACAAGGACTGGGGCAGCGATGTCGTCCGCGGCTGGGTCTGGAATCTCGGATCGAAGCTGTGCTCGTCGGGTTCCACCACCCGCACGGAACTGTACATCCACTCGCAGGGCTACTCCGGGTGGACGAATTCCAACTACGCGTCGAACGGGTGCATCAAGATCAACCAAACGGACCGCAGCCATCTGCACGACCGGTTCTACGCCGCATACGACAAGTCCAACGGTTTCCTTCAAGTAGTCAGCTGAGAGATCGGACCACTGTCATGGACAACTCGAATCGTCGTAACCGTGCACTGCTGTCGGTGGCCGCACTCATCGCGGTCACGATTGGCGCCTCCGTCATCTTCCAACCGGCCGCCCACAGCGAACAGCCCAGTTCGATCCGCGATCAGGTACTTCGCCACGAGCAGTTGGTGGCGGACTGCATGAAGGGTCGGGGCTTCGAATACGAGGTGACCGTTCCGCGGGACCTCCTGGTCGAGGAGGCGCGCGCCGCGGCGGAGGCCGACGGCCGCGACGTCAGGGCCGCGGTGGAGCAGGCATCCACCGCCGCGCGTGGCACGTCGCCCGATCCGAACGAGCTGCTGGTGGCGGGGCTGGAGCCCCGGCAGCAGCAGGCCTGGGGGGACGCTCTCTGGGGCACGGATGACACTGCCGGCTGCATGGACAGCACCCTTCAAGCCGCCGCCCGGGTCGACGTCGACGCCGGGCTCCGACGCGCGGAGGCCATTCTCGCCCAGGTCAAGTCCGACCCCGCGGTGCAGGCAGCCGAGAAGGCGTACGTCGCTTGCATGGCCGCCCAGCGGTACTCCGTCACGTCGGTGGATGACATTTACGAGTACGTGGGCCGGCGAGCCGACGTGCTCAGCGCCGAGGCCGGGCAGGAGCTGAAGGAAAAGGCGTACGCCCGACACGACGCCTGCTCCCGGCCGTACAACCAGACGTTCAACGCCACCCATCTCCGGCTTCTCGGTGGCAAGTGACTCTACCGCGACAGTTCCGGCTGACCAGGTGATCACAAGGTCCAGCTGATAGCGGCATCGCCCCGTGAAGGGCGTGCGACGGGGTGGTTGGGCCGGTGGTCGGTCCAGCCACCCCGCCGCCGTGCCTGGCGGTGGCCTACCCCGTCTTGACGTGACCGGCGGCCGGGCTCGGGGGAGGGTCGACGCGCGCGGTGCCCACCAATCCCGCTCATGAGGGCCCTCCGACCCTGTCCGTCGGCCGGGGCGATGCGGGCGTGCCGGTCTGTGCCCTCGTGCGCCGCTCCGAGTCGGCGGCGACACTGCCCACCAACGTCGAGATCGTCACCGGCGATCTCGCAGTGCCCGAATCGCTCGACGCCGCGCTGCACACCATCAGTACGTCTTCCTGGTCTGGACCGCCCCGTGGCAGACTGCGGCGGCCGTCGTCGACCGGCTGGCCGCCCACACACAGCGGGTCTTCTACCTGTCCGCACCGCACCGGACCCCGCATCCGTTCTTCAGCAACCGAACCCGATGGCGGCGCTGCCCTTGATGGCCATGAGCTGCGGTGCCGCCTAATGGGCGAGCTGCTCGATCTCGGCGTCGAGCGTGACGATCTCCGCTGTGAGCTGCTGGTATCGGGGTGGCGAGCACTTGAGTGCCAGCTTGCTGGCCGCCTTCGATCTCCGCGAGCTGGCCGGGGCGGCAGCGCGCTGTGGCGTCGACGAGCTGACGAGGCTGAGCTCCTCAAGGAGGTGGTGCCCCAAAAGACCGGTACGCGGCCATCCAACAGATGGCCGCTGAGGGGCTACCCGTCGAGATCTGCTGCCGTGTGCTCGCGGTCTCGGCGTCCGGGTACTACGCCTGGGGCAACCGACCGCCATCGCAGCGGGCGCTGCGTCACGCGTGGCTGACCGAACAGATCCGAGCGGTGCATCTGGCCTCCCGGGGAGCGTACGGTTCTCGCCGCGTGCACGCCGAACTACGGCTGGGCCGTGGCCTCGTCGTGGGTTATCACGCGGTGGAAATGCTAATGCGCCGCGCCGGCATCCGCGGCCTGCCTGGAAACCGGCGCCCACGGCCGAAGCACCAGACTCCGACCGCGAGCGATCTGGTCAACCGCGACTTCACCCGCTCATCGCCGAACCAGTTGTGGGTCACTGACATCACCGAGCACCCGACCCGGGAGGGCAAGGTGTACTGCGCTGTCGTGCTGGACACCTTCTCCCGCAAGGTCGTCGGCTGGTCCATTGACGCGGCGCAGACGGCCACATTGGTTACCAACGCTCTGAGCATGGCCATCAGCAACCGCCAACCGGCCGGCTCCGTGATCCACTCGGATCACGGAGTCCAGTTCACCTCATGGGCCTTCACCCGCCAGGTCCAGGAAGCCGGCCTGGCACCGTCAATGGGATCGATCGGCGACTGCTACGACAACGGCATGATCGAGTCGTTCTGGGGCCGGATGCAGCTGGTCGACACCCTCGCCCGCCGGTCGGCTCAAGTACGAGTCCACGCCATCAAGGGCGTGCGTGCTGCCAAGGATCGACACCCGCAGAACTTTGGACGCGTAGATCCGAGGGGTGTCGTCGGCTCGCATGGTGCTCGTCTGTTCAGGCACGGGTTGGCGCTGGCCGGCGTCTGGCTGTCGGTGACAGTACGACGCGTGCCCGGCGGCATCGGCTGGTCTGTTGCGACCCCGGTCCCGGTCTGAGTCAGGCGCATCGCCGTCGCCGGGACGGGCGCGCTGTACACGACGTGGTGCTCGCGTGGATGGCGAGGTGGTGAAGCAGCGGCGTGATCGTTCGGGGGTGGCCGGCGAAGCCGCCCGTCGGTCCTACGGCGATGAGATCACCATCTAAGAGTCTCGATCACACCACAGTCCCGGAAACCGCCGCACTCCGTCGCTCGACCTGCGTGCCCGCGCTGGTGACGATCCCAGCTCGCGTATCGGGCCGCGCCCACCGCGCGCCCCCTGAACAAGCTTCGGGAATATCTTCGTTGCGAAGATATCCTTCCTTGGATAGGGTCAGCGCATGAAGACTCCGCTACAGGAGCCCACGTTCCTGGTCCTGACCGCCTTGGCGGAGGGACCCATGCACGGCTATGGACTGATCCTGAAGGTGACCGAGCTGTCACAGGGTCGATTGTCGCTCCGACCCGGTACCCTTTATGGCTCCCTCGACCGACTAGCCGACGACGGACTAGTGACGGTGGATCGGAACGAGATTGTCGATGGCCGTGCCCGCAAGTACTACCGCCTCACCAAGGAGGGGATCGCGCTGCTGCATGCCGAGACGGAACGCATGCGCCGGGCCGTCGAGGCGGCGACTAGCCGCCTCAGTAATC
Source organism: Micromonospora sp. BS32 (assembly GCF_059089345.1). Lineage (NCBI taxonomy): Bacteria > Bacillati > Actinomycetota > Actinomycetes > Micromonosporales > Micromonosporaceae > Micromonospora > Micromonospora sp. BS32. The sequence goes on along the minus strand of NZ_JBSSHR010000004.1, from coordinate 223,880 downwards.
ATGCGGCAGCCCGGCCGCTGATTGCGCCGCTCAGTGCGAATCTCGTCGGTGGTGTCGCGTGACATCCGTGCTGCGTCATCGCTACACCAAACTCCTGTGCTGGTACCCCGCCGCCGACCGTAGCGATCGGGGCGTCGAGATTGTGGACACGTACATGGAACTCTCGCCTGCCGGACAGCGCTGGCCGCGTCCCGGTGATGTCGCCGACCTGGTGGTCGGCGGACTGCGCCAGCGCCTGCGGGCTCGCAACGCCCTCGGTCTCGCCGACGCCCTGCCGCTCACCGGCACCATCGCTCTGGTCGCGGCCGTGACGATGGCCACCATGGGGTTGATCCTCACGGAAGTGTTCCCGGATCCCGAAACGTACGCCGTCGGGGCTCCGATGCTGGGGCCGTTCCACACCCTCGGCGCACTGGCGTGGATCGCCTGGATGCTCGTGCTGCCGGCTGGGATCGCCGGGTTCGGCCGATGGGCGGTCGCGATCGCAACCGCCGTGACGATCGGGGTGGCCGTGGCCGTCGCGGTCGTCCCCGCAGCGGACTTGACCTCACTTCAGGAGCCGAGCTTGTTCGTGCTCGTGCCTCAGATCGCCCTGGGCGTGTTCGCGCTGGCGGTGCCCCGCCGCCACGGCTACCGACGCGCGGCGGTCACCGCTTCCATGATCGCGGCTGCGGCCACGATGCTGCTGGTTGGGTCGCGCTACAACCTGCGGTACGACGTACTTCTCGGCATGATGCTGTTCCTGGCGCTCATCGTCACCGGGGTGGTCCTCACCGCCCGACGAGACCGGCGTGCCTGGTGGCCTGCGATCCTGCTACTCGGGCCAGTGCTGCTGCTCGGGCCGAAGATCGGCATGGCGGCCATGTACGACAGCAGGCGAGGGGCCCTCGCATGGGCCGCGATGTCACTGCTGGTGGCGGTGGCCGCGCTGCTGATCGCGGTGAGTTGGCAGACCCAGCGCGCCCGGCAGCGGGCGGCCCAGTTTGAACAGTAGCTCCACCGGTTCGCCTCTGGCCCGACGTCGGCGGTCAGGTCGCGAGTTGGTGTTGCAGGCCGCAGCGGACGGGGTAGAGACGTCACTTCTGCTCTACTGAGGTCCCCCTCGCGGTGTGGGGCTGGGCGGGAATGGTCGTCTCACGCCGGCCGAACCGTCCAGATCCGCCACCGACGTCCCATCCAGTCGAAACACTCCCGCACCGGGACCGTCCACTGGCTACGGGACGTCACCCACGACGAAGCTGCCGAACCCGCACCGACACGGGCCCTCGTGTCATGGCTACCCTCAGCAACGCCACTGGCGCCCTACGCCTCACCGGCGTTGATCGATATCGCCGCCGCCAACCGCCACCACGCCCGCACAGCAGCCGACCACTCGCCCTGTGCAGGCTCACCTGAGGCCCGTTGCCGGGGCCCTGCCTGGCCGCAGCCCGGGACTGGCCGTCGTCCACATGCCTGAACGAACCGGTTGGACGAGATCCTAAACGTGATCAGCGTCACAGAAGGATGCCGCATATCGGACTTTTCGGTGTTAGAAATTCCCGCGAAGAGGGCATTCGATCGTTATCGGTCGACCTGACGGGGCAGCGCAAGAAGTTTATGAACGCTAATCTCGCGTCTGTTCCAACAACGCAATTCACTTAGTTGGTCTATCGATGGCGCGCCGCGCAGGATCAGGAAGGGACTGCAATCCTGCTGGTCGCTCGCGCGACTCGAGATCGGTGGACTCTGTCGCGGGGAGGAAATGCAGAATGAAGGTAGCGCGATCCGTGGCCCTCGGGGCTTTGGCGGCCGCATTTGCGACGGTCGGGGTGGCCTCGCCGGCGATGGCGGTGGACCGGAACTGCTATGACGGGTACTTCTGTGTCTACAGGGATCTGAACTTCAGCACCGCCAACACGATGTACAAGTTCACCTACAGCGACAACAACTGGAGTGACGGGCAGTCGGGGATCTACCACGCTGACAGCTCGTGGCGGAACTTCTACCCGAAGACGGCGCATGTCTGCGACTACGGCTCTTTCAACATCAACACCACGATGGCCGTGTTGGGTGACGGGTGGCAGCTGAGCTACAGCTCGAGCTGGAACGACAAGGGCGAGGGGCACTCCTGGAGCACTTGCTGACTTTCGGCAAGTGAGAACCTCCGTCCACCGAGGCTTCGTTGCGTCGAGTCGACGGCTGGGTCGAGTTCCGCGCGTCACTTTGCGCGTTCGGCGATGTCGGAGGTCTTTCGCCTTCGCGCATTGACCGTCTTCTTCGCCTGAAACATCTGGCGCTTGCGGTTTCAGGAAGCGGTTCCGGCGTCCCGCTTGCTCGGGGTACGCTCTGCGGAAGCGGGACGCCGTCCTGTTGGGACAACAGTCAGTAAGGAATGTCGGGTAATCGCGATGGGACGACGTCGGGCGCTCTGTGTGGCGGCAATGCTTGTGGTGGGCCTCAGCGGATGTGGTGGTGACCCCGCCTCTCCGGATACGAAGGCAGCCGCGACTCGGGCGCAAATGGCCTGGGATTCCGCCCAGCAGCAGTCCAAAGAGGTCGAGGACATCGAGCGCAGGCTTGTTCGGCGCTGCTTGACCAAGAAGGGTTTCAAGACCTTTCCGCCGGAAGCGCCGGCGGGGAATGAGCCGAGAGAGGGGCAGCAGCCGATTTCGCCCGATCCCGCCGATGCTGCTCGCGTCGGATATGGGCTCGACCCCCGCCTGCTACCGGAGCCTCCGGGGGCGGCCGACGAATCGGCCTACGCGCGGACGCCGGACTCGTACAAGAGCAGCCTCACCACCGCCAAGTACGGGCCGGAGGGGGACACGGTCTCCTTCAACGCCCCGGACGGCGCCAAGGTGTCGATCCCCCGCTCCGGTTGTCTCGGCGAGGTCCGCTCGGGCCTGTTCGGTGACCTCAACCAGTACCTCCGGCTCTCGTTCACGGCGGCCAACCTCGTTCGGCAGGGCACGGCACGTGAGGTCGAGAATGACCCGAAGGTGTTGGCCGCGTTGGACCGCTGGAAGGCATGCGTCGAGAAGGCGGGCTACCCGGGTATCAAGAAGTTCGGGGAGATGAAGAACAAGGCGCGGCAGCTCTACAAGGGCATCGACCCCGCCAACGGCAAGGCATTCGACGCTGCGGTGGCCGACGAGATCAAGATTGCGACAGCCGAAGCGACGTGCACCAGGTCCACCGGCCTCGACGAAGCGGTCGCAGTCGCTCGGGCCGAGGGATCGGTGGAAACGCTGGCCAAGTACGAGGCCGATGTGGTCGCGTGGAACGCGATGGTGCGAGAGGCGTTGAAGAAGGGTCAGGAGATGTTGAAGGCATGACGGGCGGGTACCGCAAGGCGGTCACCACTGCGGCGATCATGGTTGCGGTCGTCGCGGCGACGCTGTCCGTCTGGGCTGTCGCCTCTCGCGCGCGGACGCCCGCCCAGCGAGCGGCGGAGGCGGCACCGCCTCTGCCGTCGGTGCTGACCGCCGTCGTGGAAGAGGGGCCGCTCTCCGACGAGTTCCTCCTGCAAGGCACCCTGAGCCGACAGTCGAGGGCCTCCGTCCAGGGACCCGCCGTGGCCAACGGCAGGTCCGTGGTGACGGACCTGCCGGTGAAGGAGGGCAGCCGGGTACGCAACCGCCAACTGATCGCCGTGGTGTCCGGCAGGCCGCTCATCGCGCTCGAGGGACGGTTCGCCAGCTACCGCGATCTGCGCCTCGGCGACGAGGGGCCCGACGTCCGGCAGTTGCGCCTGGCCCTCGGCCTGCGCAGCGACGACGTCTACGACCGCGCCACCGCCGCCAGCGTGGCCCGTCTCTACCGGGACGTCGGATACCCGGCGCCCGCCGCCACGACGCCGGCCGAATCGACGCCTGCCGGGTCGGCGCCTGCCGAATCGCCGCCCGCAACCGCAACACCCGCAGCCGCGACGCCCGCCGAGCCGAAACCCGCCGCTACGGTGCGTGGCGGGCTGCTTCCCATGGGCGAGGTCGCATTCCTCCCCGCGCTTCCCGCGACGGTGGTGGACGTTACCGCCGGGGTCGGGGACAAGGGCGACAAGCCCCTGCTCACGCTGGCGTCGGGCGGGTGGCAGGTGGTGGCGACGCTCAGCGAGGATGATCGCGCGAACCTCAGGGGCCTCCCGGTTGGCACCAGCATGTCGATCAGTGACGGGCCCGCGGACGGCAAGAAGGTCGTCCTTGCCGGCGTGACAGCGGCCAAGGCGGACGAAGAGGGTAAGCCGGCTTATGCGGCGACCTTCAAGATCAGTGGCTCGTCCGGAGCGGCCCTGACCGACGGCATCCCGGTGTCGGTACGCATCGTTCGGCGGCAGAGCCCTCGCGGAGCCGTCGTCGTTCCGGTGTCGGCGTTGTGGACCAGAGCGGGTGGGCAGACCGAGGTTCACATCGAGTCGGACGGCCGTCGGACGGTGGTGCCGGTAGAGGTCCTGTTCGTCGTGGACGGGCGCGCCGCGGTGACTGGTCCGGCGGAACTCACGGGCGGCGTCGAAGTAACGGTCGGCTCCCGCAACGGCGGCTCCGTTGGATGACGCCGTGGTGCGGTTGGTCGACGTCACCAAGACCTTTCCGGGGCCGGTCGCCGTATCGGCTCTGAACGGCGTGAACCTCGAGATCCGCCGAGGCGAGATGACGGCGATCATCGGCCCGTCGGGCGCCGGAAAATCCACTCTCCTCAACATCCTCGGGTTGCTCGACGTGCCGACGTCCGGCCGTTACCTGCTGGACGGCCAGGACACCTCGGGGCTCGGCGAGCGGCAGTTGACCGCCCTCCGAGCTGTCACCCTCGGCTTCGTGTTCCAAGCCTTCCACCTCGTCCCACACCTGACCTGCGTGGGCAATGTGATGCTGCCGCTCGCCCATCAAGGGTGGCCTCGCCGGGAGCGGGCCAGACTTGCGACGGATGCGCTCGTCCAGGTGGGACTGGGCCACCGACTGCATGCTCGGCCCGCGACATTGTCGGGTGGGGAACGGCAGCGGGTCGCGGTGGCGCGGGCGATCGTGCACTCACCTTCGGTGATTCTGTGTGACGAACCGACGGGAAACCTCGACCAGCAGAATTCGCTGCACGTCATGGACCTGCTTCGGCAACTGGTCACCCCGGAGCGGTCACTGATCGTGGTGACCCACGACGACACCGTGTCGGCGTGCGCCGATCGGATCGTGAAGGTGGTCGACGGTGTCGTCTGCTGAGCATTCGCGGCCTCGCCGGGCCACGACGTCGTTCAGGGATGTCGTCGCTCAGGCCCTGCAGGCCATGGCGGGGCGTCGGGGGCGCGCCGCACTCACCGCCTCGGGCGTCGCGTTCGGCATCTGCGCCGCCGTGGCCACCCTGGGGATCACCGCCAGCGCCTCCCAGGCGGTCACCGCGAAGTTCGACGAACTGACCGCTACCGAGGTACGGGTGAAATACCCGACTTTCGATTCAGGTGACCACGGTGCCCGACCGGACGTTGGGCAACGCCTGCGGGTGAGAAAACTCAACGGCGTCCGAGACGCGGGCCTGTTGGCCCAGGCCGACGGGCATCCCACGATCTCGAACATCCGTGACGACGACGCGCCGTGGAGCGAGGCGACGGTGCTGGCCGTCCAGGACGGTGGTCTGGCGGCCAGCGGCGCAACGATGGTCAGCGGCCGCATGTTCGATGCCGGTCACGAGAGCCGGCACGACAGGGTGGCCCTGCTGGACTCGGTAGCTGCGACGTGGCTCTTCGGCGGGGCCGGGGAGGGGCCGGGCGCGATGGTGTACGTGGCCGGTGTGCCGTACGCGGTTGTGGGCGTCTATCAGGCACCCTCGGGCAACACGGCCATGACTGGTGCGGTGGCGCTGCCGTACTGGACCACGACCGGGCAACCTGGACTGCGCTTCCCCAGCTCGGAAATGGTCGTCAGAACTCGACTCGGGGCAGCGGACCAGGTGGCGCGTGAGGTGCCGTATGCCATCGCCCCTCAGGCGCCCGATGACCTGGCGGTACTGGTACCGCCGGACCTGCGTTCTCTCCGCGCAGGTGTCGAGCGGGAAACGCAGGCGCTCTTTCTCGGGCTCGCGCTGGTCTCATTGGTGATCGGTGCACTGGGTGTCAGCAACGTCTCGTACGTGTCAGTGCTCGAGCGGAGATCCGAGATCGGCCTTCGGCGTGCCGTGGGCGCCTCCCGCCGTGCCGTCGCCGCACAGTTCTGCCTGGAGACTGCCGGACTCGGGCTCATCGGCGGCGTTGCGGGGACCATTGCCGGCATTCATGTCACGGCTGCGACCAGCCTCGTGAAATCGTGGCTCGTCATCCTCGATCCGATGGTGCTCGCCGGCGGACCGCTGATCGGCTTGGTCACCGGGCTGGTGGCGGGTGTGTTCCCGGCGATCGCGGCGGCCCGCGTACAACCGGCAGACGCTCTGCGCTCTTGACCGGAGGATCGTCGGACCTGAACTGTTCGTGGAGTGGCTGATCGCAGAACGGAACATGCCCGGCGCCTTGTGCACGACGAGGGATTCGCGGCAGCGCTGGCCTGTACCGTGCCAGAACTCGCTCAACGCCGTGACGTGGGATTCCGAAGATCGCGTCAGGCTGCCCGGTGGTACTCGTTGATCACTCCAGCGAGTCGTCGTCGGCGCCGCACGGGCATGTTCATGGGGGTCACGACGGCCGGGTCATGGTTGGGCGGCAACTGCTGTCGCCCTTGGTGTGGCCGGTGGTCGTTGAGGTGGTCCACGTACTCGCCGACCACGGCCAGGGCGTGCCGCTCGTTGTAGATGAGCAGATGGTCGGTGCACTCCTCGCGCAGGCTGCGGCCCCAGCGTTCAATGAAGCAGTTCGCCCGCGGGGTGCGGGGCGGAGTCTTGATCACCGTCATGCCTTCGGCGACGAAGACGTGATCGAAGGCGGTGGCGTATTTGCCGTCGCGGTAACGGTCGCGGATGAGGAACCGGAACCTGCTGGCCCGATCGCCCAGGGTCATGAGAAGGTTGCGGGCCTGTTGGGTCACCCATTGCCCGGTGGGGTGGGCGGTGACGCCGAGCAGGTGGACCCGCCGTGTGGCGACCTCCATTACCACCAGCAGGTACAGGCGTCGCAGCAGGATCGTGTCGAGGTGGAAGAAGTCGATGGCCAGCAGGCCGGTGGCCTGGTTGTGCAGGATCGTTCGCCAGCTGGTGTCCTGCTGGCGGGGCGGCGGGCCGACACGACGGTGGGCCAGGATTCGCCGGATCGTGCATGCCCCGATCCGGTGGCCCAGCCGCTGTAGTTCGCCTTGGATTCTGCGGTGGCCCCATCGCGGGTTTTCGCGGGCCAGCCGTAGCACCAGGTCCCGGATTTCGTTGCTGACCGGTGGCCGGCCTGGCTTGTTCGGGTAGGTCCAGTGGCGTCGTACCAGCCGTCGGTGCCAGGCCAGCAACGTCGTCGGGGTGACGATGCGATGCGCCCGTATCCCGCGGGGTAGCAGGTGGGCCAGGGCGGACAGGATCGCCCGGTCCGGCCAGGACAGGCGCGGCCGGCCGGGGACCTGCCGGCGCAGCACCGCAACCTCATGGCGTAGCGCGAGGACCTCGGCCATCAGTGCTCTGTCGCCGCGGATCAGTAGCCCAAGTCCGCTGAACAGGCGGATCATCCCCAAGTACAGCAACCGTACGACCATGCCAGCGATCATCAACCCGAGCCGAGAAATCCCAGCTCACAACATGTGCGACGAGTTCTGGCACGGTACAAGCCTGTTCCGGGTGGTGCCGGGACGGGTGGGAAGCGGCCCTGACAAAGCCGGGACGTGTGAGCACTGCCAGATGGTGCGGGTCCGGCGAGCGAGACGAAGAGGAGTACGCGAGGAACCGGCGTCATTACGTCCCTTTAATGGGTTACCGGCTCGAACCTGGTGGATAGGGGCCGGATGGCGGTGCTTCCCCGGTCGCATGCATGGTCGGGAAGCTTCCGGGCCGGACAGGATCGCCGGTCCGGGAGGCCGTGGGGAAGGTCTGCGGCGTACCCATGGCAAGGCCGCAGGGGCAAAGCCGGGCTCCTCCTTCGACGAACGAGCAGCAGTGAACACGGGAACCAGCGCACCGATTGTCGGGGTGTCCGATGATCTCTGCTGTGCTCGGAACGCGCTCGGTGAGTCGTGGGTACCGTTGGGCAGCCGCGGTCACGGCCGGGCAGCGGTTGGCGCGGGTCCGACCGGCGGGCATCGGTGTGCTCCATGTGTGCTCCGCTGGTCGGAGCAGCGGGCGGCTGGCGCCCGTGAGCACAGGCGGGTACGCCTGGGTACTCGTTGGCACCCGCTGGCAGGTAGGCTGGGCCTTCGCGCCCTCGTAGCTCAGGGGATAGAGCATCGGTTTCCTAAACCGTGTGTCGCAGGTTCGAATCCTGCCGGGGGCACCTTGAAGATCAGCCAAAATGCTGCCTGAGCTGGCAATAGACACGGCGCTCTGCCTAGGTCAAGTGGGGTGTCCGAAGCAAGATCCGGAATGACGGCCATCATCCGGGCCAGGTCCACGGTCAACGCGTCGTCAATGCGGCCGTCGGCGGTGGCCTCTTGCCCATCGATGCACTTGGCGTAGACCTTGAGTACAACGTCGACGGAGTGCCCGGCCCGTTCGGCGACATCGGTCGCCGGAACGCCGATGTTGAGCCACAACGACAAGGCAGCGTGCCGCAGGTCGTACGGCCGTCCTGCGAGCCGAGAGTCAACCTGACGCGGGCGTCAGCGCCAGGAGCCGCGCCTGTTCTCAGTCGCGGGAGTATGTCGAGGCGGCAACGACGTTGTCCCGCTCGCTGCGGAACAGACGGCCGTCCTCGGCAACACCGAAGCGCTTGATGTGCTCCCGCAGGATCTTCACGAGCGCCAACGGGATCGGCACGCCGCGTGGCTCGTCCTTGGCCCGGGGCTTCAGTCCGCGGTCGTCGTGGACTTGGCCGCTGTCCGCCCACCGCCTGCCCGCCTGCGGGCGACTCTTCGCCAGCGTCAGTCGACCCCATCCCGCTTCGGGAAGGTCGCAGTTCTGCTCCGGAAGTCCTGACGCTTCTGCTGGTCTCAGCGCGGCGAAAGTACAGGCAGCCGAAGAACGCGACCAGGCGCTCACCACGTTTCGCCTTCCCCCGCTGACCGACGTGGGTAGGGGCGATCAGCAGTTCGAGCGCCTGTCGCTGGTTGACGACCACCCGGCGGTCGACGACCTCGGCTACCTTCTTGCGCTGTGACCGCCCGCGGAGCTTGTCAATCGGGTTGAACTCCAACTCTTCAAGCTCAACCGCGTACTGAAGCGCGTCGGGTGCCGTTCCCGCTGGTGACGAGGCAGCGGCTCCAAGTTCCGCTTCAACTCAACAACCCGCTGGCAGTTGCTCGCCATGAACTGCGAGCAGCTCCAAGCGCTGCGCGGGTGGTGGAGGCGCACTCGGTTCCTGTACGCGCGTCAGGCCGCCCGGCCCGGCTGATCGGGGCGGGTTCAGACGGAGACTTCGGCGCTGAGGACGATGGTGCGTTCCTCGGGCAGGTGAAGGAACTCGGTTTGGCTGGCGGCGTTGTGGGCGAGGGCAATGAACAGGCGTTTACGCCAGATGGCCATACCGGGGCTACGGGTGCAGCGCAGGGTGATCCTCGAGACGAAGTAGGAGACTTCGTCGTGGGCGATAACTTCGGCGAGGGGGTGGGTGGCGGCGTGGCGCAGGACCTCGGGGAAGTCGGTGGGGTCTTGGAAGCCGAAGACGGCGGTGATGTGGATGATGCCGTCGTTCGGGTCGCCGAGATCGTCGATGGTGAGGCGCTGGTCCCAGGGAATGTGCGGGACGTTGGCGGTGCGACCGGTGATGATCACAATTCTGTCGTGCCGAACGTGGTTGTGCGCGACGTTGGCGCGCAGCGCCAGAGGGGTGGTCTCCTTGTTGGGGTGGGGGAACACCGCGGTGCCCGGCACCCAGGGGATGTTCGTGGCGTGCAGGGTGTCGATGAAGTCGCGGAGCGGTCCTTCGCGTTCGGTCCGTCGGGCGGTGACCAGTTCGGCTCCGCGCCGCCACGTCAGCAGGGTGGTGAACAGGATGATCGCGATGAGCAGCGTCAGCCAGCCGCCGTGGGTGACCTTGGCCAGGTTCGCGGTGAAGAACGTCAGCTCGATGCTGCCGAAGACGACCCCGAACAGCACCAGCTGCCAGGTGGTCCAGTGCCACAGCGCCCGCGCGACGACGAGGAACAGGGTTGTGGTGATCAGGAATGTGCCGGTAACTGCCACCCCGTAGGCGGCGGCAAGGTTCGTGGATGAGCCGAACGCAAACGTCACTAGCAGGACTGCCGCGAACAGGCTCCAGTTCACTCCGGGGGCGTAGATCTGCCCGTACTCGTGGCGGGAGGTCTGTCGGATGCGCAGGTGCGGCAGGAAGCCCAGCCGCATGGCCTCCCGGGACACCGAGAACGCCCCGGATATCACCGCCTGGGACGCGATCACGGTGGCCACGGTGGCCAGGACGACCATCGGCAGCCGCGCCCAGTCTGGCAGGAGCAGGAAGAACGGATCAGACCGGCTGTCCGGCGTTCGTAGGATCAACGCGCCTTGCCCGAGATAGTTGAGGGTCAACGCGGGAAACACGATCGCGAACCAGGCCCGCCGGATCGGGGCACGGCCGAAGTGCCCCATGTCGGCGTAGAGCGCTTCGGCGCCGGTGATCGCCAGCACGACGGCGCCCATCGCGATGAACGCGATGACCGGGTGGTCCACGACGAACAGGACCGCATACGTCGGTGACAGCCCGGCCAGAACACTCGGGTGACGTATCACCTCGGCCGCGCCGGCAACGCCCAGACAGGCGAACCAGAGCACCATGATCGGCCCGAACACGGCCCCGACCCGTCCGGTGCCCCATCGCTGGATGGCGAACAGCAGGGTGAGGATCACCGCCGACACCGGCAGCACCACCACCGCCCACCGCGGGGAGATGACCTCAAGCCCTTCCACCGCCGACAACACCGAAATCGCCGGGGTGATCACACTGTCGCCGTAGAACAAGGCAGCACCCAGCGCCCCGAGCGTGAGAACGGTGGCGGCGCCCTTTTCGCCGGCCTTGAGCAGCGCCCTTCGGGCGAGGGCGGCCAGGGCCATCACCCCGCCCTCGCCGTCGTTGTCGGCCCGCAGGATGAAGATGACGTATTTGACCGACACGATCAGGATGATCGACCAGAAGACCCACGAGATCGCGCCGAACACGTCGGGGGCGTCCGGTGTCAGGCTGCGGTCGAGGGTGAAGACGGTCTTCAGCGCGTACAGCGGGCTCGTGCCGATGTCGCCGTACACGACACCCAACGCGCCCAGCAGCACTCCCAGGCCCGCCGTCGGGCGACCCGCCAGTGATGTCTGGGACGCCGTCCCACCATCCTCCGCCGGCTCCTTGCCGCCTACCGCAGACTGCTCGCTGTTCGCACGCTCCGCCACCCCACAGGCATACCAACCCGCACGCCGCTTGAACCCCAGACCTCCGAACTTTGGTCATGCCAGCTCTGAAGGGCAGAGCGCCGGAGGGGTCGGGCAACCGCGCCCGCGAGCTGGGCCAGGCCGTCGCCAGGCCGTCGGGCGCTGAACAACGCTGCCTAATGACGACAGGTGTCGACGGCCTCTGCCCAGGTTGCGGAGGGCCACTTCGCAGCGACCAGCAACCGCCGAATGGTCTTACCTGTAGTTGATGAACTGATGGCCCGCTACCTCTACCGGCAGCAATCTGCCCGACCGGTCGCCCAGAAACCACGCCTCTACCGCAGCCATCCCGCCATCGTGTCGCCTCCCGGCTCTGTGTGGCTGACATCCATGTCTGATATCAGCCGCTACGGCCGAGGGGCGGACCCTCGTGGACGCACAGGGGATCAAACGCGGACGGTAAAGACCTCCACGGATGCTAAGCCTCCTGCTGAAAGCGCCTTACAAGCGGAGGCCGGAAGTCCCGACTGAAGGCGCTCTTCGTGTGAGTCACTACCAGCTGGCGGCACCGGGACGTCCCGTCGTACCGCGAGCGATTCATCTGCGCGCAGCGTATCGATCGTTCGCACGGTTGACCGGTAGGCTCGCCCGGTCCACGCTCCCGCGCTGGGGCGCAACGTCTACGGTGGCGCACCGCGCCGCGTGTGCGGGTTAGGGGTGTGATGGCACGCAGGCTGAGCGCCGTCGGCGGCTCGGTGTTCCCGGATCATCACCAGTTCCTGGTGCTGGCGTGGAGTGCGGCTGGGGAGGACGCCGGCCGCACTCCGGCCACCGGAGCGGACCGCATCCCCTTCGTGCCCACGTTCACGTCCGGGCGGGTGCTGTACGCCGACCGAGGGGTCATGTACGTGGTGAGTGAGGCGGACCGGGTGTACGTGGAGCTGGAGGCGTGGGACGGCCGGCCCCCAGTCGATCCGGAGGCGGACGTGAGCGAGCAGGCCGAGGTCGAGCTGCCCACGGGTGGCGCCCGGGCATGGGCACTGCTGGCGCCGGCGGTCACGCCGGTGCTGCGGGTCGGCCCGCCGGGTCGGTACGCGGTGCGGGTGGATGTGTACCGACCCGGCGGGCCGGACGACCCGACGGACGAGAAGGCGTGGGACGACGAGGCGTCGGACGACGACGCGGGGTCCGAGACGGTGGTGGCGCGGTTTTGGCCGGTCTCGCACAAGGCGAGACGGGAACGGCCTTGATCTGCAAGATCCGGAACATGCGCGGAATGATCAAGCACATCGCTGGCGAGCCATTGCGCGTATGCCCTGGTAGGAGAAGAGTTGCGCAGCGAGCGCTACTCCCTTCCTAAACCGTGTCTCGCAGATTCGAATCCTGCCGGGGGCACCAGATCAGAGCCTTGATCAGCGATCACTGTTCCGCCTTCCGGGGCTTGCGTGCCCGATCGCTTTGCCGCCTTGGCTCTGTTCGCGTCCAGGTGCTGAGCAACCTCAGCGTCCCGCCCGTCGACCGCGCGGGCGTAGTGGCGGGTGGTCTGCACGACGAACGCCGGCACGGCCAGCTCCCGCCGCTGGTGGTTCTTCGGGGTGTCGATGACCGGGCCGCCGGGCAACTGCGCCACCGCCTGGGCAACGGTCACCCGGCCTGCCCGGATGTCGACGTGGCGGCGGCGCAGCGCGAGCGCTTCCCCGATCCGCAATCCGCCGTAGGCCAGCATGTGCCGTCCGTGCCCGGCGGCGCGGTGATCGCGACTGCGGCGCCGTCGTGGCGGCCGGGGCTCTGGACGACAACGTTGGTGGGGTCGTCAGCGGGTCATAGCCATTGCAAGAGCGAGGCGATCGTGACTGTGGCCTGGTATCTCGTCGGGTCTACTCTCGGTGCAGTTCGGCTCCGAGGCCGTGGGTTCGGAACGCCTGGTGCGGTTTGCTGGATGTTGGCACGATGTCCGCCATGACGATCTCCGACCCCAAGGCAGACCTGCTCGACTACCTGCAAGGGGCTCGCGGTGCGATGTTGTGGAAGCTCGACGGGCTGACCGAGTACGACGCCCGCCGCCCGCTGACGCCCACCGGGACCAACCTGCTGGGGCTGGTCAAGCATTTGGCACGTGGCGAGTTCGGGTACTTCGGCGAAACCTTCGGGCGTCCAAGTGGCGCCGTCGCGCCGTGGCCGGAGGGCGAGCAGGCTTGGGAGACGTGGGCACTGCCGACAGAGTCGCGCGAGTCCATCGTCGGTCTGTACCGCCAGGCCTGGGCGCATGCGGACGCGACGATCGAGGCGCTGCCGCTGGACGCGGTCGGCCGGGTGCCGTGGTGGGGCGATGGCGGCGAGGTGACGCTGCATCAGATCTTGGTCCATATGACTGCTGAGACGCAGCGCCATGCTGGTCATGCCGACATCGTCCGAGAGCTAATCGATGGCGCGGTCGGCCTTCTCAGCACGTCGACCAATATGCCGCCGTCGGATGCGGCGACATGGGCCGCCCATCGAGACATGGTGGAGCGGAATGCGCAGGAGGCCGCCCGACAACGGCCAGGGCCTACGCGCTCACCTGCGGCCACCGCATGATCTTCAGTCTTCACACACCGATGATCAGCGGTGGTCGCACCCGTTTCCCCACCAGCCCCCGCCAGCAAGCTCACGATCTACGGCTGGAGTACTAGGCAGGCGAGCGGTCCGCATCCAGTCCGCAAGAGGTTCAGCCGCTCCCGGGTGCGGATGTTCCCGGGCGACTTGATGGTGTGCTGAAGGTTCCCGCTTCATGAGGGCCGTCCGCCGAACTGCCACGCGGACAGTCGACCGAGGTCGCATACGCGGACAGATCCCGCCGGACGAAGCGCCTAGAACTTGTAGGCGAGACGTCAGGCCCGTGTCGTGCCGTCGGAGGCGAGCGAGGCAAGGTCGTCACGCTCCTGTGTCGTCATCTCCTGGTATGCCTTCCAGAAGGTTCGGAAGGGTTGGGTCAGTTCGTCGCTGTAGGTGGTGCTGGCGACGGCCTGGCGGAGGCTGAGTTGGCCGTCCTGGACGGCGGCGGCCATCTCGCGCAGGAGTGGGTTGTTGCTGCGGCCGAGCTGGTTGAGGGCGTGTCGCAGCGCGTCAGCGCGTCTTTCGTTCCCGCCGGTGATGTCGTCCCGGTCGTCCATGGCGTCAGGCCTTTGCTCCGGCGAGGGGGTGGTCGTACCGGCCGCCGTCGGGCAGCGCGGGGAGGGCGACGGCGTCGAGGTCGCTGAGCTCGCGGTTGAGGATGGCGCGGAAGACGAGGACGGCTGCGGCGATCTGCTGGCAGAGCTTGGTGGCTTCGCCCCAGAGCCGGAACAGGTTGGCGACCTCGGCGGCGGCCAGGCCGTAACCGACGACGGCGCCGACGCCGGTCTCGCTGGTCACGGTGCCGGCGGCGGCGGCTACGCCGGCGATGATGGCGCCGTCGATGAGGCTCTTGACGACGCCGCCGAGGGCTTCGCCGGCGGACCAGACGGCGTCGGCCATGTCGAGGTACGCCTTGCTGATGTTGCCCAAGGGTGTGTGAAGGTCGGCGACGGCGTTGGCGGTGGTGGTGAAGTACCGGAAGGCTCCGTCGCCGGCGACGCCCTGCCAGAGCGGGTGCAGGGTGCTGGTACCGGACTGGATGTTGTAGGCCAGGTCGTGCAGGGCTCGGCCGATGTTGTCCACGACGGGTGCCATCTTGGCGAGGGCTTCCCAGTCGCCGGAGACCTTGTTCTGGATCTCGCCGACGGGGTTGAAGCCGAAGACGTGGTCGAAGACCTCGTTGACCCAGGAAGCGGGGCTGAGGTAGTCCATCCAGCCCAGCGCGTTCGACGGGTTCTTTGCCTCGCCTGGGACGTCGAGGTGGCCCCGGACGTCACGGGGGTCGATGAAGTTCGCCGGGGCGCAGGGATTGTTCGCCAACTCCAGTTCGAGCGCAGTGATGCAGCGGTCGACCGCGGCGGGCAGCGTGCGATCGAGGCGGTCAGCGGCGGCGAGGTCGGTCGTGCGGTAGTAGCCCGCGCTGGCCCGCAGCTCAGGGGCGGAGTTCTCCAGCAGGCAAGCGAGCCGGTTGAGGGTGCCGTTGATGACCTCGACGGCGTGCTCGTGTGCGGCCTTGGCGATGCGCAGCTGCTCACCGCCGGTCGCCACGTCGGCGTACCGGTTGAGGTAGCTGCGGATCTCCCACACATCGCCGGTAGCGCGGTCGACCTGACGTGCGAAGCCGACCACCGCGTCGGGCTCGACGAACAGCGTCATCTCGCCGCCTAGTCCACCAGGAAGATGCCGGCCAGACCGGCGACGGCGAGGATGACGGCGGCAGCGAGTACGTAGAGGCGAGCACGCGCCTCCCGCACGACGTAGGTGCACAGGCCGAGCGCTCCACCCAGGATCGAGGCGGCGTACCACGGCAGGTTCGCGGGGGTGACTTCACCGATGAAGATCATCCAGACGGCGATGACGGCGAAGAAGATGGTCGCGTAGGCGATCGTCTGCCGCAGGTTCCGATAGGCCGTCGTCTGCAACCTCGCCACGGACTCGCGGTAGACCTCCGCCGCCTCGGCGCGTTCTTCTTCGGCGCCCCGCCGCCGGCGGTCTCGGCTACCGGTCCTTCGCCCCCGACTCATGCCGGCGAAGATACCAACGACAGTCATGCCACGCTGCCCTCGGTGACTGTCAGCGACGGAAGGCTGAGTCGGTCGGCCGACGGCGACGCCCAGAATTCCTAAACCGTGTGTTACCGGCCGGACGATCACAATGATTCGGTGAGGCTGCGACGACGACCGAAGTGGTATGGCGACTGTCCCGACTGTGGGCATGGCTGGCGCGAGCACATCCCGCCGGAGTCGTGCAGCGAGTGCCAGTACGGGATCGAGCACGAGGAGCGGGAAGCTCGGGCCGTCCCATGCACCGCGACGGCCCCACCGCCTCCCGGCCGTCGATGACAGCTGCAAGGCGCGGGGCTGCGGACCCCGCCAGACAGGGCGCCCCAGAACTTGTGAGCGAGACGTCGACAGGGCTAATTCGCTCGCTCAGAGTTGCTGCGGATGCCGCCGCAGCCTGATCCGATACGTCTGCAGCGCCGCGGCTGCGGCGGCGACCAGCAGGACTGCCAGAGCCGGCCCGCCAAACATGATCGTCAGGCCCGCTCCGATGTTGGCGCCGATGCCCCGGGCAGTCAGCACCCGCCAGGCGAAGCCAACGACGGCGCCGGCCCCGACCAGCGGCAGCAGCACCGGCCACCACCGGGAGTCGAGACGGCGGGTGGCGGTGCCCCGAACCAGTAGGCCGAGCGCACCGATGGTGCTGATGCACGCCAGGACGCCGACGGTCCGGTCTCCAACGGGGCCACGGCTGAGCGGCCGGAACGCGTAGTCGAGTTCGACGCCCTGGGCGGCGAGTTGCCGTGCCGCTTCGTTGGTCAGATCGCCGGTGAGCCACCAGGATGCAACCGGCACCGCCAGGATCAAGACGAGCATTGCGACGGGGAGCACCGTGGAGCGTAGCTTCATGTGTTGATACCTCTCCCCGCACACCTGCTTCTCTGGGTGATGGAGAGTCTGCGGCCATGCCTGGAGTGAGGCATGAGCACCGGTACTCAACGACCAGTACCAGCCGGTTCGAATCCTGTCGGCCACCTCGAAGATCAGGTGGCTGAGGAGCGGCTATTCCACTCTCGGTCGTCGGGGATGCGTTGACGGACGTGTCCGGCGCCGCAGCAGCAACGCGGCGCCGAGGACGACCACGCCGATGACGGCGTTCGCGAGCATCGGCCAGGGACCGCGCTGCGGGCGACCGGCGTTCCGGACGGTCAGGTCGGGCAGCAGACCGGCGGCGAGGTGCAAGTCCGCCAGCTGGCAGCTCTGGGTGCCGAGTTCGCAGGTACGACCGGTGTCGAAGTGGGACAGGGTCCGCCGGGTGCCGGCGCCGAGCTGCACCTCGACGAACGAAGCGTGACCTGCGGCGTTGATGGTCGCGACGATCACGCTGCCCGGCGAGCGCCAGCCGAGCAGTTGCACGACGTCCGGGACCGGCGCCGGTGGCGTGCCGGCGCCCGTGAGAGGCACGAATTCCACGTTGCCGACCTTCCACAGGAAGGTGCCGTGGCCGGTGTCGCCGCCGGTGGTGCCGTTGAAGGGCCCGTCCGAGAGCCATGGCACGGTGCCGAGGAACCGGCCGTCCGGTGACCAGCCGACGTCGGCGGCCAGCTCGCGTCCCCTCGGGATGGGGATGCTGCCGTACTCGCGGCCGTCGAGGTCGATGAGGTGGGCCGTCTGGCCGACCTGGACGGCGAGCCGGCGACTGTCTGGCGCGAACGCCGCCGTCCACGCCGGTTTGATCGCCGGCACCTCGGTGCTGCGTCCGCTTGCCAGGTCGAGCAGCCGCAGCGTACCGGTGCGGGCCACCTCGGCCTCGACGAAGTTGACGCTGCCGAACTCACCGGAGCCGGTGAGGGGCGCGGCGCTGTACGCGACGTGGCGGCCGTCGGGGGACCAGGCCAGCAGCCGCACGCCGACCGGGCCGCCAAGCGGGATCGATCGGCGCTTGCCGGTGGTCAGGTCGACGAGGATCAGGTCACCGGCCGCGCCGCGTTCGTCGCCGAGCAGCACGCGGGTGCCGTCCGGGGCGAGCAGCGCCGACGGGCGGTTCCGCTCCGCCATGGCGTCGACGCGCCGGTACGTGTCCCCGTCGGCCCCGACGACCAGCGGCTGGAACATGTTGAAGGTCTCGCCGTTGCCGTAGACGTAGAGAGCGATCGCGCGGCCGGGCGGAGCCGTCGTGACGGTGCTGGTGAGTGTCGAGTACCCGGCGAAACGGTCCGGCAGGCCGGGCTTCGTCGACGGGGCTGCTGGCTGGCCGGGAAGCTGGACGCCGGGCACGACCAGAACGGCCAGCAGCAGCACGACGACTGCCCAGACCGCGGCGGTGCCGATCCGATGGCGCCGAACCGACTGGCGACCCCGGGTGAGCACGGTGTCCAGGTAGCCGGGCGGCAACGGCGGCGGATCGTCCGGCAGGGTGGCGAACAGTTCTCTCATGGTGTGTCCGACCCTCCCGGCACGTAGTTCGGCAGTAGGCGGCGCAACGCCGCGATGGCGTACGAGGTCTGGCTCTTGACGGTTCCGGTCGAGCAGCCCAGCGCTGCCGCGACCTGCGCGACGTCGAGGTCCTCCCAGTAGCGCAGGACCAGGACCGCGCGCTGCCCGGGGGACAGCTTCGTGAGAGCAGCCAGCAGGTCGACGCGGTGTTCGGCACCGGCCAGCGGCACCGTCGAGGGTCCGATCACGTCGGCCACGGGCCGGACCCGGCGGGTCCAGGACCGATCCCGCTCGGCCAGGTAGGCGTGGACCAGCATCGCCCGCACGTAGGCGTCGACCGAGTCCGCTGCCGACGCCTTCCGCCAATGCCGGTACAGCGCGACGAGGCACTCCTGCACCAGGTCGTCAGCCGCCGACCACTGCCCGCACAGTCGGTACGCCAGCCGTCGCAGCCACGGCATGCGTGCCTGGACGTACTCGACGTACTCTCGTTCACTCCGCACCCGGCCTCCCATCAACACAATGAGTGGCCCGAGACCCGATTCGGTTGTGGCGGGTTGTGATCGAAGTCGCGTCGTCGCATCCAAGCTGATCCAGCCAAGCCGATCCGAGCACCGGCGACGTCGTCTCCGAGGGGCACTGGAAGCTGTTCTGCTCCTAAGCCCGTACGCGACGTGGCGCGTCTGCCGGTGAGCGCGCGGCGCGGCCGGTCGGGTGGTGGTCCCGGCCGGCCCCGCGCCGCGACCCGGTCAGACGGTCGTCACGTACCGCCGCAGCCCGGCGGGCCAGCCCCCTTCGCTGGCGACCGCGTCCCGGACGCCCTCCCAGCCGGGCCCGTGCGCGTCGAGCCGGTCGTGGACCAGGTCGACCCGGGTGCCGGTGTCGGTGGGGGTGAAGGTGACGGTGACCCGGCTGCCGGTGGCGTCCGGCGGCGGGACCTTCCAGTCGGGGCCGATCAGCCAGGCGAAGGCGAAGGTGCGCGGCGGGTCCCAGGTGAGGACCCGGCCCCAGGTGCAGACCTCGCCGGCGTCGTTCTCCTCCCAGAGCCGCCCGCCGACCTGCGGGTCGACGCCGATCTGCTTGAGTTCGCCGGGCAGGAGGTGGTGTGAGCGTTCCCACCAGCGGTCCATCCCGGTGGTGAAGACGGTGAAGGCGTGCTCGGGCGGCGCGGCGACCTCGGCGCTGTTGCGCACGACGGTCGGGTCGGTGGTCTCTGTGGTCATGGTTTCTCCTCGGTCGGTTGCTCCGCGGCCCGCGCGAACGCGGTCAGCGCGTGGTTCCAGAACTGGTCGAAGTAGCCGCGTACGGCGGCCAGACCCTGCGGGTCGAGCGCGTACACGCGGCGGGTGCCCACGGCGGTGGACGAGACGAGTCGGGCTTCCTTGAGGACCTTGAGGTGTTGCGAGACCGCGGGACGGCTGACCGGTAGGTCGGCCGCGATCTCGGCGACGGAACGTGGACCGGCGGCGAGGAGTTCGAAGATGGACCGCCGGGTCGCGTCGCCCAGGGCGTCCAACATCCGCCCTTGGTAAGTGGCCACGAACGGTAAGTCTAGGCTTTCCAATCCGCCTGTCAAGGGAATCGCCCTCTGGCGCGATCGGCCGCGGCGGGGTAGAAACAGCTCATTCCCCTGTTCACGTCCGCCGGGATGTCCGCCGCGCCGGCAAGAGAGCGCTCTCTAAACGCACGGACAGACCACCACCGACAGGTAGGCCCATGACTTCCGATCTCCACCCGTCCCGCCGGCAACTCCTCGCCCTGGCGGCCGGCACCGTCGCCGCCGCCGGCCTCGCCCCCACCGCCGCCTCCGCCGCGCCCGCTCGCGCCGAGGAGCGCGACGAGGAGGCCGACTTCGGCCCGAACGTCTACGTCTACGACCCGAACACCCCCGCCGCCGAGATCCAGTCCACCGTGGACCGGCTCTTCGCCCGGCAGGAACACAACGAGATGGGCACCGACCGGTACGCGGTGCTCTTCAAGCCCGGCCGGTACGAGGTGAACGCCCGGCTGGGCTACTACACGACGGTGGCGGGGCTCGGCGCGCACCCGGACGACGTCGAGATCCACGGCGCGGTCCGGGTGGTCGGCCAGCCCGACCCGAACTCCCCGGCCGGCATCTCCGCACTGACCAACTTCTGGCGCTCGGCCGAGAACCTGGCGATCAGCCCCACCGACTGGTCGAACCAGTGGGCCGTCTCCCAGGCGTCCCCGATGCGGCGGGTGCACGTCAAGGGCATCCTCTGGCTGGAGCCGGGCAACGGCGGCTACTCCAGCGGCGGCTTCATCGCCGACTCCCTGGTGGACGGCATCACCATCAACGGCTCCCAGCAGCAGTGGCTGACCCGCGACAGCGAGCTGCGCGGCGACTGGACCAACGGAGTCTGGAACCAGGTCTTCTCCGGGGTCCTCGGCGCCCCCGCCCAGGGCTTCCCGAACCCGCCGTACACCACCCTGCCGACCAGCCCGGTCGTCCGGGAGAAGCCGTACCTCTTCGTCGACGCCGCCGGGCGCTGGCGGGTCGCCGTGCCGGCGCTGCGTCGGGACACCGCCGGCACCACCTGGGCGTCGGGCGCGCGCGCCACGCGCTCGCTGCCGCTGCGCGACTTCTTCATCGCCCGCCCCGACCACGACGCCCAGACGATCAACCGGGAGCTGGCCTGCGGGAAGCACCTGCTGCTCACCCCGGGCGTCTACCGCCTCGACCGGGCGCTGCGGGTGATCAACCCGGGCACCGTGGTGCTCGGCCTCGGCATGCCGAGTCTCGCCCCGACCACCGGCGACGCCGCGCTGCGGGTCGCCGACGTCGACGGGGTACGGATCGCCGGCGTGCTGGTCGACGCCGGCGAGCGCGAGTCGGAGGTGCTGGTCGAGATCGGCGACCCGCACTGCGGGCGCGACCACGCCGCCGACCCGATCTCGGTGCAGGACGTCTTCTTCCGCATCGGCGGCCCCTGGGTCGGACGGGCCCGGGCCAGCCTGGTGGTGAACAGCAACCACACGCTGATCGACAACGTCTGGGCGTGGCGCGGCGACCACGGCAACGGCATTGGCTGGACGGCCAACACCGCCGACACCGGCGTCGTCGTCAACGGCGACGACGTGACCGCGTACGGGCTCTTCGTCGAGCACTACCAGCGGTACCAGACGATCTGGAACGGTGAGCGCGGCCGGACCGTCTTCTACCAGAGCGAGCTGCCGTACGACCCGCCGAGCCAGGCCGCTTGGAGCAGCCCGACCGGGAAGGGCTGGGCGTCGTACAAGGTGGACGATCGGGTGCGCGGGCACGAGGCCTGGGGGCTGGGCGTCTACTCGTACTTCAACCAGGGCGTCGACATCCGCTGCGACCGGGCGATCGAGGTGCCGCGTCGGCCCGACGTGCGCTTCCACGACATGGTCACCGTCTTCCTCGACGGCAGCGGCGGCATCGAGCGGACCATCAACGAGGCCGGTGTCCCGGTGATCGGCAGCTACGGCACCAGCCCGGTGGTCAACTATCCGGCCTGAGCTCTGCACCCCGCCGGTCGCCGTGCACGATGGACGGCGGCCGGCGGGACCCGAATGTAACAAGAATTCGTCGGAAAGCGCTCCGCCCCTGTTACGGAGCGCGCTGGCGCGGTGGCGCATAGGCTCCGACGTATATCGAGGGCGTGCAGCTCACGGGGGGCCGTGACCAGGTCGGACGCGATCGAGGGGGCGCGTCCGGCCCTGGCCCGTGCCCGCCCCGGCGGCGCGCCGACGCGCACGACATCGCGGTGTCGACTTCTGCGGTCACACCCCGAGCTGGTCCGCCCGGCTGATCACCTCGTCGATCAGGCCGTAGTCGCGGGCCTGCTCGGCGGTGAACCAGCGGTCCCGGTCCCAGTCGCGCTGGATCTCCTCCAGCGTTCGTCCACTGTGCTCGGCGGTCAGCTCCTGCATCGTCCGCTTCACGTGCAGCATGTTCTCGGCCTGGATGGTGACGTCGGCGGCCGTGCCGCCCATCCCGCCGGAGGGCTGGTGCATCATGACCCGCGAGTGGGGCAGCGCGAAGCGCTTCCCGGCCGCCCCGGCGCAAAGCAGGAACTGCCCCATCGAGCCGGCGAAGCCGAGGGCCAGGGTCGCCACGTCGTTCTTCACGTACCGCATGGTGTCGTAGACGGCCATCCCCGCGCTCACCGAGCCGCCCGGCGAGTTGATGTAGAGGTAGATGTCCCGCTCGGGGTCCTCCGCGGCGAGCAGCAGGATCTGCGCGCAGATCTGGTTCGCCGAGGCGTCGGTGACCTCGGTGCCGAGGAAGACGATCCGCTCCCGCAGCAGCCGCTCGAACACCTGGTCACCGAAGGTCGGCTGGCCGCCGTCCAGCATCCGTACGTCGTACCCGATCATCGTGACCGCCCTCCACCCACCGGCGGGCGACGGGAGCGCCCGGGGGACCGGCGCCTCCAGCCTGCGCCGGCCGTGGCGGGCCGCCCCAGCCTTTCTGCCGGCGGCAGATCCGCCGTGGGCAGAACCGGCCGGCCTACCCGGCGGTCAGCCGCCGCCGGCCCGCCCGGGCCCGGCGCCGGGCCAACACCCGGGAGGTACGCGGACCGGGGCGCCCGGCCGGCGCGGAGGCGAACAGCCGGACCCGCAGGCCCGCCCCGCCCACGGTCGACCCGACCGGCGACGCGGGGCCGCCGACGTGCAGGATCGGCCCGCCCAGCCGCAGCATCGGCCCGGCCGGGTGTCGGACGGCCGGCGCGGCGGCCACCGGCGGCGTCGCGCCGGCCGGCTGGAAGCCGATCCGGACGCTCGGACCACCCTCGCTGCGGGCGGCGGGCACCCGGTCCAGCCGGGCCAGCGCCGCCCGGGGCGCGGTGGGGATTCGCGGCTCCATCCGGCGCAGGTCGTCGCGGGCCTCCTCGAGCAGGTCGGATAGGTTGATCCCGAGGGCGCGGCAGATCGCCGCGAGCACCTCCGAGGAGGCCTCCTTGCGCCCGCGCTCCACCTCGGAGAGGTAAGGCAGCGAGACACCGGCGGCCTCGGCCACCTCGCGCAGCGTGCGGCCCTGCCGCAGGCGTACCCGACGCAGCACCCCACCGATCACCCGGCGCAGCAGCGACATGCGGGCCTCCTCGCGGTCGGCGTCGGTGGACCTCCCCATCATGCCCCGTCCGGGGCCGGGTCACCGTCCCGGTCGCCACCCCGGGGTGCGGATCACCCGCCAACCGCTATGTTGTGGGCGTGCAGGCGACCCGGGGGAAGCAGGACCAACGGTGATCCATTTCCCGGCGCAGCGGCGCGGTCCGCTGAGCGCGCTGAGCATCCGCCTGGCCGCCGCCCTGGGCCTGGTGGTCCTCACCGTCGCGGTGGTCTACCTCGACCGAGGCGGCTACCGCGACGTCGACGAGAACGGGCTGACCCTGCTCGACTGCGCCTACTACGCGGTGGTCACCCTCTCCACCACCGGCTACGGCGACATCACGCCTTTCGCGCAGTCCGCGCGGCTGGTCAACGTCCTGTTCATCACCCCCGCCCGGGTGCTCTTCCTGATCATCCTGGTCGGCACCACCCTGGAAGTCCTGACCGAGCAGTACCGGACCGGCCGTCGCCTGGTGCGGTGGAGGAGAACCGTGAAGGACCACGTCATCATCTGCGGCTACGGCACCAAGGGCCGCAGCGCGGTCTCCGCCCTGCTGGAGAACGGCCTGGACAAGTCGCGCATCGTGGTGGTGGAGCGCAGCGGCACCGCCCTGCGGCAGGCCACCTCGGCCGGGCTGGTCGCCATCGAGGGCTCGGCCACCCGCTCATCGGTGCTGGAGGAGGCGCACGTCCGCAACGCCAAGGCGGTGATCATCGCGACCGACAGCGACGACGCCTCGGTCCTGGTCGCGCTCACCGCCCGGCAGCTCACCGCCGGCCAGGTCCGGATCATCGCGGCGGTCCGCGAGGCGGAGAACGCCCCGCTGCTGCGGCAGAGCGGCGCGCACCACGTGATCGTCTCGTCGGCCACCGCGGGCCGGCTGCTCGGTCTCTCCACCTCGGCGCCGCCGCTGATCGACGTGGTGGAGGATCTGCTCACCCCGGGTCAGGGCATGGCGCTGGCGATGCGCTCGGCCGACCGGCACGAGGTGGGCAAGTCCCCGCGCGAGCTGGAGTCGCTGGTCATCGCCCTGGTCCGCCGGGGCAAGGTGGTCAGCCTCGCCGACAAGGCCGGCGCGGTGATCGAGACCGGCGACATGCTCGTCCACGTCCGCGACGACCGCCCCAATCCCACCAACACCACCCACTGACGCCCCCACCCCCTCCGGCCCGGACGCGGCTCTCTCGGTGAATCTGCGTGGATCTTGGTCGGGGAGCGCGGGACAGCGGTGGGGGGCGGGGGGTGGTAGAGATCAGGGCGTGGAGACCATTGTTCTGCTGCCGCCCCTTGCCGCCAGCGGCCGTACCTGGCGTCGACAGGTGGACGAGCTGGGCGGGGAATTCGCCGTGCACACCCCGGAGCTGCCCGGGCACGGCGGCAGCCCCGGCCCGTTCACCTTCGAGCGGGCGGTCGCCGAGGTGGCCGGGCTGATCGACCGGACGGCCGGGCCGCTCCACCTCGTGGGGCTCTCGCTCTCCGCCACGGTCGCCGTGCTGGCCTGCCTGGCCCGTCCGGGCCGGGTCGGCAGCCTCGTGCTCTCCGGGGGCATCGCGGCCCCGCCGAGGGCGCTGGCGGTCCAGCGGGCGATCACGGGCCTGATGCCGGGGGCGGTCATCGCCCGGATGGCTGCCCGTCTGCTCGCCCCGTCCCTCGCCGGCCTGCCGGCGGACGAGCGGGCCCGGGTCCTCGCCGAGGCCAGCGAGGATTTTCGGACCGCCGGTCGGCGAACCTACCTGGACGGGCTGCGGGAGCTGGCCCGTACCGATCTGCGCCCGGGCCTCGGCGAGGTGACCGCCCCGACCCTGGTGCTCTGCGGGTCACGGGACCGGCTCAACGTGCCGGGCGCCCTGGAACTGGCGGACGGCATCCCCCACAGCCGGCTGCGGATCGTGCGGGACGTCGGGCACCTGTGGCACCTGGAACAGCCCGGGCTGTTCTCCCGGACGATCGGTGACTTCGTCCGGGAGAACCAGGCCCGTGGCTAGCTGATCGTCCAGGTGTCGCCGCTGGCCAGCAGGCCGGCGAGCTGCTGCTCCGGGGTGTCGGTGACCGTTGCCTTGGCGGTGGCCACCTGCTCCTGCACGACGCTGTCGTAGGAGGGACGGTCGACCTTGCGGAACACGCCGATCGGGGTGTTGCGCAGGTCGAGGCCGGGCAGCCGGGACAGCGCGAAGGCGTACGCCGGGTCGTTGACCGTCGCGTCGTGCACGACGATCTCCCCGGCCGGGGTGGACGCGGTCTCCCGGACCTCCAGCCCGAAGCCGCCCGGGGGGTGGACGACGCAGAACTGGCCGTCCTTGCCGAACGTGACCGGCTGCCCGTGCTCCAGCCGGATCAGGTAGTCGTCCCGGGTGCCGGGCTCCTTGAGCTGGTCGAACGCGCCGTCGTTGAAGATGTTGCAGTTCTGGTAGATCTCCACGAAGGCCGAGCCCTGGTGCTCCGCGGCGGCCCGCAGCACCGACTGGAGGTGCTTGCGGTCCGAGTCGATGGTGCGGCCGACGAAGGTGGCCTCCGCGCCGAGCGCCAGCGACAGCGGGTTGAACGGGGCGTCCGCCGAGCCGACCGGGGTCGACTTGGTGATCTTGCCGACCTCGGAGGTGGGGGAGTACTGGCCCTTGGTCAGCCCGTAGATCCGGTTGTTGAAGAGCAGGATCTTGAGGTTGACGTTCCGGCGCAGCGCGTGGATCAGGTGGTTGCCGCCGATGGAGAGCGCGTCACCGTCACCGGTCACCACCCAGACCGACAGGTCCGGCCGGGAGACCGACAGGCCGGTGGCGATCGCCGGGGCGCGGCCGTGGATGGAGTGCATCCCGTAGGTGTTCATGTAGTACGGGAAGCGCGACGAGCAGCCGATCCCGGAGACGAAGACGGTGTTCTCGCGCGGGATGTTCAGCTCCGGCATGAACTGCTGCACCGCGGCGAGGATCGCGTAGTCACCGCAGCCGGGGCACCAGCGCACCTCCTGGTCGGACTTGAAGTCCTTCGCGGTGAGCTTGAGGGCGACGGGCTCAGACATTCTTCAGGACCTCTTCCAGCGTCGTCTCCAGCTCCGCGGCCGTGAACGGCAGGCCGCGGACCTGGTTGTAGCTGACCGCGTCGACCAGGTAGCGGCCCCGGATCACCTGGGCCAGCTGGCCCAGGTTCATCTCGGGGATGACCACCCGGTCGTAGGAGCGCAGCACCTCGCCGAGGTTGGCCGGCATCGGCGAGAGGTGCCGCAGGTGCGCCTGGGCGATGGAGAGCCCACGCTGGCGCAGCCCACGGCAGGCCGCGCCGATCGGGCCGTACGTGGAGCCCCAACCGAGCACCAGCACCCGGGCGTCGCCGTCCGGGTCCTCCACCTCGACGTCCGGCACCGGGATCGCCTCGATCCGGGCCGCCCGGGTCCGCACCATGAAGTCGTGGTTCGTCGGGTCGTACGAGATGTCACCGGTCTTGTCGGCCTTCTCCAGGCCGCCGATGCGGTGCTCCAGGCCCGGGGTGCCCGGGATGGCCCACGGCCGGGCCAGGGTCTCCGGGTCCCGCAGGTACGGCAGGAAGGTGGTGCCGTCCTCGCCGTTGGGCGCGGTGGCGAACTCGACCCGCAGGTCCGGCAGGGAGTCGACGTCGGGCAGCAGCCACGGCTCGGAGCCGTTCGCGACGTAGTTGTCCGAGAGCAGCAGTACCGGGGTGCGGTAGGTGAGCGCGATCCGGGCGGCCTCCAGCGCGGCGTGGAAGCAGTCCGACGGCGACTTCGGCGCGATGACCGCGACCGGCGCCTCGCCGTGCCGGCCGTACAGGGCCATGTTGAGGTCGGCCTGCTCGGTCTTGGTCGGCATGCCGGTGGAGGGGCCGGCCCGCTGCACGTCGACGATCACCAGCGGCAGCTCCAGCGCGACCGCCAGGGAGATCGTCTCGCTCTTCAGCGCGACGCCAGGGCCGCTGGTGGTGGTCACGCCGAGCGAGCCGCCGTACGACGCGCCCAGCGCGGCGCCGACCGCGGCGATCTCGTCCTCGGCCTGCATGGTCACCACGCCGAACCGCTTGTGCTTGCTCAGCTCGTGCAGGATGTCCGAGGCCGGGGTGATCGGGTACGCCCCGAGGAAGACCGGCAGCCCGGAGCGGACCCCGGCGGCCACCAGGCCGAGCGAGAGCGCCGCGTTGCCGGTGATGTTCCGGTAGGTGCCCGGCAGCATCTTCGCCGGCTTCACCTCGTAGCGCACCGAGAAGTTCTCGGTGGTCTCGCCGAAGTTCCAGCCGGCCTTGAAGGCGGCCACGTTCGCCGCGACCAGCTCCGGCCGGGCCGCGAACTTGCGCTCCAGGAACCGCAGCGTCGACTCGTACGGCCGGGAGTACATCCAGCTGAGCAGGCCGAGAGCGAACATGTTCTTGGCCCGCTCGGCGTCCTTCTTGGACACGTCGTTGGCGGCCAGCGCGCCGACCGTCATCGAGGTCAGCGCGACCGGGTGCACCACGTAGCCGGCCAGTGAGTCGTCCTCCAGCGGGCTGGTCTGGTAGCCGACCTTGGCCAGGTTGCGCCTGGTGAACTCGTCGGTGTTGACGATGATGTCGGCCCCGCGCGGGAGGTCGCCCAGGTTGGCCTTCAGCGCCGCCGGGTTCATCGCCACCAGCACGTTCGGGGCGTCACCGGGGGTGAGGATGTCGTAGTCGGCGAAGTGCACCTGGAAGCTCGACACGCCGGGGAGCGTGCCGGCGGGCGCCCGGATCTCGGCCGGGAAGTTGGGCAACGTGGAGATGTCGTTGCCCAGCTGCGCCGTCTCCGACGTGAACCGGTCGCCGGTCAGCTGCATGCCGTCGCCGGAGTCGCCGGCGAACCGGATGACCACCCGGTCGAGTTGACGGATCTGCTTGGTCACGCCTGCACCTCGCTTCGCTCAGCCCCGCCGCACGGGCGGCTGAACCTGTTGGTGACCCCGCCTTGCCCCGCCACGTGACCTCCTTGACGCGCCACTGCGCCGACCCACCCGTGGCTGGTCCGGCCCGCTGTCGTTTCTCACCTCAGAGCCTACGTCGAGGCGTTAGGGCATCCTTGGTGGAGGTCCGACGACTGGGATCGGAATTGGCGGTTTTATGTCCCGGTTTGTGGCGTTTGGTGGGGGCCGCCGTAATCGAGATCACCGATCACCGGGCGCCGCCGACGGCCGGTCGGATTTCAGTCCGACGCCGTCGGGCTCGCCGCCGGCTCCGGCACGGTGCCGGTCATCCGGCGACGCAGCGAGGTGGTGGCCAGCGCCAGCGCCAGCACCACCAGCAGCGCGGAGATCGCGATCAGGGCGGTCGCGATCCGCTGCACCGAGGACAGCCCGTCGTCGGAGGCCCGTCCGGCCGCGGCGAGCACGCCCTGCGAACCGGTCGGAATCGGGGTCGCCACCGGCGGGGTGGTCAGCGCCGCCGCGGCGGTGATCCGGAAGGTCATCTGCATCTGCTTGGCCGGGCCGTGGCGCGGGTCGAGCCGACCGATCACGGCGCCGGCCAGCGGCGCCTCGCGCTGCGCCTCGGGGGTCGCGGCGACCGGGAGTCGCAGCGTCGCGGTCCGGCCCGCGGGCAGCATGCTTAGGTCGCACCGGGTACGCGTGGGCGCGGCGGTCACGCAGCCGGCCGGCGGGCTCGCCACGCTCACCCCGGCCGGCAGCACGATCTCGACCCGGCCCCGGGCGTCCACCTCGCCGGTGTTGCCCAGCCGGACGCCCAGCTCGGTGGGGCCGCCGCTGATGTCGAAGGCCACCTCGTCGGCGGCGAGCGTCATGCCGGGCACCGGCGGGCCCGGCGGGAAGAGCACCGCGAAGCCCTCCTTGTCCTCGGCGGTTCCCTTGCCCGCGGGGCCGGTCGCGGTCACCCGCACCGAGCCGCTGAGCGGCATCTGCCGCCAGGCGCTCCCGCTGACCCGGATCCGGATCAGGGTGCTGAACTTCGCGCCCGGCGCGGCGGTCCAGCTGCCACAGCGGTAGTGCCGGTCGCCGGACGAGAGGCAGCCCGGGGTCCCGGCGTCGGTCAGCCCGGCCGGCAGGGTGTAGCGGAGGCGCAACTGCGCGGGCACCGTGCCGGTGTTGCTCACGGTGACCCGCAGCGTGGTGACGGTGCTTGCGGCGTTCCAGTAAACGGGGGTGAGAGAGACGTCCCGGGTGGTCACCCGGACGCCCAACTGACCGGCGTCCTGCGTGCCCGACCCCGGTGCCGGCGCCAGCGTGACGCCGCCGGGTCCGGGGGGGCCGGCCGGTCCACGCGGTGCGGTCGGCTCGGGCGCGGGGGCCGTGGTCGCCGGCGCGGTGGTGGCGGGGGCGGTCTCGGCCGGAACAGTGGGGTCCGGGGCGGCCGTGGTCGGATTCGGGGCCGCGGTGGTCGGCTCCGGGTCCGGGGGCAGGGTGGGCGGTGCGGTGGTCGGGTCCGGTTCGGACGTCGTCGGCTCCACCGGAGGCGTGGTCTCCTCGGTGGGATCGCCGGCCGGGGTGGTCTCGTCCACACCCTCCATGGCCACCTGCGTGACGGTGGGTGCCGCCGTCGCCAGGCCCGGCGCGACCGCGAGGCCGACCGTCAGGCCGACCGCGAGCGACGCGGCGACCAGCGAGGAGGTACGCCGCTGCATCGCCCGCCGAACGGGGCCTACGTCGAGGCGGGCCATCTGTCCTCCGTGACCGTCAGTGAAGTTTCATTATTCGGCAACAGTTGCCGCAGGGCACTAGTTCCGCGAGGAAACAAATCCGTAACGTGTTCGGTACTTCGCCCGATCCGGCCCGCGCCGAGCCGGTCCCGGTAGGCTCGTCGACCATGACCGGTTACCTGGGCTCGTACGCGACGCTCGGGCTCCTGCTGCTCGCTGCCGCTCTCTTCTTCGTTACGGCGTTCTCGGCCAACCGGGTGTTACGTCCTAGCCGTCCGGCTGATCCGCCAGGCAAGCTGACCAGCTACGAGTGCGGCCTCGACCCCGTCGGCGGCGACTGGGCGCAGATGCAGATCCGCTACTACGTGTACGCGTACCTGTACGTGCTGTTCGCTGTGGAGGCGGTCTTCCTCTTCCCCTGGGCGGTGGTCTTCGACCGGCCCGGTTTCGGCCTCGTCACGGTCGCCGAGATGGGCGTCTTCGTGGCCGTCGTGGCGCTGGGCATCCTCTACGCCTGGCGCAAGCGCATCCTCCGCTGGACCTGACGGCCGGCTCAGGCCAGGCCGCGGCGGGTCAGCGTCGGCGGGCGGTCGCCCCGGATAGCGGCGACCATGTCCAGCACCCGGCGGGTGGGCCGGACCTGGTGGGCGCGGAACACCTGGGCGCCGAGCCAGGCGGAGACCGCGGTCGCGGCGAGGGTTCCCTCCAGCCGCTCGGGCACCGGCAGGTCGAGCGTCTCGCCGATGAAGTCCTTGTTCGACAGCGCCACCAGCAGCGGCCAGCCGGTGCCGGCGAGCTCGTCCAGCCGGCGGGTGATCTCCAGCGAGTGCCGGGTGTTCTTGCCGAAGTCGTGCGCCGGGTCGATCAGGATGCCGTCGGGGCGTACCCCCACGGCGACCGCGCGCTCGGCGAGCCCGGTCACCGTCGCGACCACGTCGCCCACCACGTCGTCGAAGGCGGCCCGGTGCGGACGGGTCCGTGGCGCGAGGCCGCCGGCGTGCGAGCAGACCAGCCCGGCGCCGGTCTGCGCCGCCACCCGGGCCAGCGCCGGATCGGCGCCCGACCAGGTGTCGTTGAGCAGGTCCGCGCCGGCCTCCACCGCCTCCACCGCCACCTCGGCCCGCCAGGTGTCGATCGAGATGACCACCTCGGGGAAGGCGGCCCGGACGGCGGCGATGGTGTCCACCGTCCGGCGGATCTCCTCGGCCACGTCGACCTCGTCGCCCGGGCCGGCCTTCACCCCGCCGATGTCGATGATCTCGGCGCCCTCGGTCACCGCGCGTTCCACCGCGCGCAGCGCGCTGTCCAGCCCGAACGTGGCGCCCCGGTCGAAGAACGAGTCCGGCGTCCGGTTGACGATCGCCATCACGACCAGCTCGCCCGGCGCGAACGTCCGCCCACCGAGCCGCAGCGCCCCGGCCATGCCCGCCTCCCGCCGTCACCGACCGGGTCCCCCGGCCGGTGACGACGCTATCGGAGTCCGGTCCGCCTCCGCCGGGCCGGTACGGCCCGCCAGGATCGTCGACGACGCCGGCCGTTGGGGTCGCTCGGGGACCGGTCGCCGTGCCACGATCTCTGCATGGGTCAGGTTCTGCTCGTACTGGTCGTCGCGTTGACCGTGGCGGCAGTGGTGTTCGGGGTGACGGTGCTGGTCTCCGGCCGGGATCCCGGCCTGACACCGGCCGAGCCGGACGGCCGGGCCGTCCCGCTACCGGGCGGCCGTCCGCTGCGGGAGTCCGACGTCGGGGAGGCCCGCTTCGACACCGCCCTGCGCGGCTACCGGATGGCCCAGGTCGACGAGGCGATGCGCCGCGCCGCCTACGACATCGGCTACAAGTCCGAGCTGATCGGCGTGCTGGAGGCGGAGGTGGAGGCGCTGCGCGACGGCCGTACCGCCGACGCCGACGCGCTGCGCCGGGCCCGGGCGGAGGCCGTCGGCGACCCGGGTGTCGACGAGACCCCGGCGTACGCCGGACCGGTCGACGCGACGGCCGACGAGGACGCCAGCGCTTTCCCGGCGGAGGCGCCCCGGCCGGCCTCGCCCGACGAGCCGCCCGCCGGTCACCTCGACGAGCCGCTCGCGGGCCACCCGGCCGAACCGGTCGGGCTGCGCGCGGACGCGCCGGACGACCCCGACCGGCGCCGCGACGAAGCCGACCTGGCCGACGCCCGCGCCGACGTCCCGGACCCGACCGCCGACCCGGCGGACGCCCGCGCCGACGTGCCGGACCCGACCGCCGGCCCGGTCGACGCCCGCGCCGACGTGCCGGACCCGACCGCCGGCCCGGTCGACGGCCGGCCCGGCGCGGTGGTCCGCTCGGAGTCGGTATGACCAGCCCGGCGGGTGGAAGTGCCGAGGGCCTGGGCGAGGCGGCCCAGCCCGGCGCGGGGGAGTTCACCGCCACGGTGATCGTTGACGCCCCCGCGGCACGGGTCTTCGCCGCGCTGACCGCGTGGGAACGGCAGTCCGACTGGATCCCGCTCACCACGGTCCGGGTGGTCGAGGGCGACGGCGGGGAGGGCAGCCTGGTCGAGGCGGTCACCGCGCTCGGCCCGGCGGTGCTCCGCGACGAGATGCGGGTGGTCCGGGTGGACGCGCCCTACGAGGTCGGCGTGGTGCACTGCGGCAAGCTGCTGCGGGGCCCCGGCGTGCTGCGCTGTACCCCGCTGGCCCGCGACCGCACCCAGGTGGTCTGGCACGAGTGGTTCCACCTGCCCGGGGGGAAGGCCGGCCGGCTGGCCTGGCCGCTGCTCTGGCCCGGCTCCAAGGCGAGCCTCACCCTGGCGCTGAAGAAGTTCGCCCGGCTGGTCGAGCAGGGCCGCCTGCCCTGACCCGACCCCGGTGTCGGGGGCCTGCCCTAGCGTGGACGCCGTGACTGACCTGGTGACCGGCGCCGACGGGCTGACCCGCTGCGCCTGGGGATCGAGCACCCCGGACTACGCCGTCTACCACGACGAGGAGTGGGGCCGGCCGCTGCGCGGCGACGACGCGCTCTACGAGCGGCTCACCCTCGAGGCGTTCCAGTCCGGCCTGTCCTGGCTGACCATTCTGCGCAAGCGCCCGGCGTTCCGGCTCGCCTTCGACGAGTTCCACCTCGAGCGGGTCGCCGAATACGGCGAGGCGGACGTGGCCCGGCTGCTGGCCGACGCGGGGATCGTCCGGAACCGGGCCAAGATCGAGGCGGCGATCGCCAACGCGCGGGCCGCGGCGGAGCTGCCCGACGGCCTCTCCGCCCTGCTCTGGTCGTACGCGCCGCCGCCCCGGGCCGCCCGGCCGGAGTCGTTCGCCCAGGTGCCCGCGCTCACCCCGGAGTCCACCGCGATGGCCAAGGCGCTCAAGAAGCGCGGCTTCCGTTTCGTCGGCCCCACCACGGCGTACGCGCTGATGCAGGCCACCGGCATGGTCGACGACCACCTCGCGGGCTGCCACGTCGCCGCCGCCCTGGCCCGTGATGGGATGGGGGCATGACCGTGACCGACCACCGCACCGGCGGGACGACCGACGCCGACGGCGGGCGGGGTGACGGCGCCTGGGCGGTGCTGCTGCCGGCCGGGCGTCTCGACGCCGAACGCCTCGTCCACCACGACACCCTGGAACTGGCCGCCCCGGCCGGCGGGCACCGGCCGCGCCCCGGCGACCCGGTGGCGGTGCTGGTGGACGCTCCGCCCCGGCTGGTGGCACTGGGCCGGGTCGCCCGGGTCGGCGCCGGCTCGCTGGTCGTGGCGTACACCCGGCGGGCCTTCGACGAACCGGTGCCGGCCGACCGGGTGACGCTCGACGGGCCGGTCACCGCGCTGGACCCGGCGGCCTACCGGGAGCTGGCCGACCGGCTCGGCCCGCCGCCGCCGCGCCGGACCTGGCTGGTCAGCCTGGACCTGCCGATCGAGGCCGACTCCCGGGCCGAGGCGGTGCGGCTCTTCTGGTCGTACGTGCAGGAGCTGGGCCCGGCGGAGCTGCCGGCGTTCGTCTCGCCCTCCGGCGACGAGCTGGCCATGCAGGCGTTCGTGCTGGGCGCCGAGGCCAACCAGGACCCCGAGGAGGACGACTAGCCCACCGAAGGGGTGCGGCGGCCGGCAGCCCGGCCGCGTTCAGTGTCCCTCGAAGACCGGCTTCTGCTTGTTCACGAAGGCCATGGTGGCGGCCTTGTGGTCGGCGGTGGCGCCGCAGATGGACTGGGCCTGCGCCTCGGCGGCGAGGGCGTCGGCGAGGGTGCCGGCGTCGGCGATGGAGAGCTGCCGCTTGATCGCCCCGTACGCGACGGTCGGGCCGGCGGCGAGCCGGGCGGCCAGCTCCTGGGCGGTCGGCAGCACCTTCTCGTCGTCGTCGACCAGCGTGTTGAGCAGGCCCAGCCGGCAGGCCTCCTCGGCGCCGACCGGCTCGGCGAGCATCAGCAGCTCGACCGCCTTGGCGTGGCCGACCAGCCGGGGCAGCGTCCAGGAGGCGCCGGTGTCGGCGGCCAGCCCCACCCCGGCGAAGGCCATCAGGAACTTCGTCCGGGGACCGCCGATCCGGAAGTCGGCGAGGAACGCCAGCGATGCGCCCGCCCCGGCGGCCATCCCGCGGACCGCGGCCACCACCGGCTTGGGCAGGTTGGCCAGCCGGGCGGCGATCGGGTTGTAGTGCGCCCGCACGGTGTCCAGCGGGTTGGCGGTGGCCGACTCCAGGGTCTGCACGTGCTCGCGCAGGTCCTGGCCGGCGCTGAACGAGCCGCCCGCCCCGGCCAGCACCACCGCGCGGCAGGACCGGTCGGACTCCAGCTCGGCCAGGGCGTCCCGGAGCGCCTCCTTGAGGGCCACGTCGAGCGAGTTCATCGCCGTCGGGCGGTTCAGCGTCAGGGTGACCACGGCGTCGGTGCGGTCGACGAGCAGCGGCTCGGTCACGTTCTCAACGACCCTTCTGTCGGGCGGTGCGGTTGCTGGCGTCGAGGCAGTGCTCGACGTACCGATCCGCGGCCGGCCGGAGCCGGGCCGCGTGTCGGTCGAAGAAGCTGGCCGCGGCGGTGCCGGGCCAGCGCTCCGGGAGCAGCGCCGGCGGCAGCTGCGGGTCCCGGAAGAGGAAGGTACGCCACGCGTGCACCAGCCGGAACCGGGCCGCGTACGCCTCCTCGTCGCCGCTGCGCACGGTGACGCCGGCCAGCAGCGGCCGCTGCTCGTCGACGAACCGCTCGTACGCGTACCCGATCTCGGTGAGGTCCCAGGCCCGGCGGACCACGCCCATCGCGCCGGGGGTGCCGGCGGCGTGCGCGGCGGTGAACCGCTCGTAGCAGACGCCGGCCTCCTCCAGCAGCATGTCGACGTCCTCGCTGGGCCGGGTCGCCACCCAGGTGTGCTCGTCGAGGGTGCCGTAGCCGAGGAAGCTCAGGTTCGCGGCGAGCCGCTGCCGGTCCCGGCGGGCCGTCGGGGTCTCCAGCACGAGCAGGTCGAACCGGCCGTCCCAGGTGATCCGGCCGGTGCGGTAGATCCGGGCGCCCGCCTCGTCGAGTCGCCGGGCCGCCTTCAGTGTGATCGAATATCCCGGTCCGGTGGCGAGGCGGAGCGGGTCGAGCCAGCCCTGGCGCACCATGCGGGAGACCGCGGTGCGCACGGCCGGAGGTGCGATTCCCAGCGGCGCCAGCAGCTTGACCAGGGCGGCAACCGGCGCGCGGCCACCCCTGGGTCGGAGGTAGTCGCCGTACAGGTCGAAGAGTGCCGACCGTGCCTGCATGACCGCACATTGTGACAGGCCTATCCAAGATAAGCTAGATGCTGTTACATCAATGCTGCTTCGGTTTGGGTCCGGCGGTGTTCATCAGGGAAAATCGTTGGTCGACGCCCCCGTGCACGTTGCGGGTGGTCATGACGAAGTGGCTGTGGGGCAACCCACCGACCCTGGTGTAGGTCTGAGGGGAGACAACATGGCGGCGATGAAGCCGCGGACGGGCGACGGTCCGCTGGAAGTCACCAAGGAGGGCCGGGGCATCGTCATGCGAGTCCCGCTGGAGGGCGGTGGCCGGCTCGTCGTCGAGATGACTCCCGACGAGGCCAACGCGCTCGGTGACGCGCTGAAGGCGGCTGCCGGCTGAGCGAACGACGGTCCACGCGGCGTCCGCCGCACGGACGGGTCGTCATACCCTGAGCCACCGGCATCGCCGGTGGCTCAGGGCCTTCAGCGTCCCCTGCGGGGCACCGATTTCCCGCACCACGATCAATTCCGGAGGTACGGTCGAGCGTGCTCGCCATCCGTCTGACAGCCGGCCCCGGCCGGCTGGACACGCTCGTCCTGCCCGTGCACACCGGTGCCGCGACCGACCGGGGCGACGCCCCGGCGACGCTGGCCGCGACCGGCTCGGCCCTGCCCGACGAGGCGTCGGCGGAGGCGGCCGGCCTGCTGCCCGCCGCCCGGCTGACCGGCCGGGCCGGGGAGACCTACCGGCACCTGCGTCCGACCCGCACCCCGGGCCGGCTGCTGCTGCTCGGCGTCGGCGAGGGCACCGACCGGCACTGGCGGACCGCCGGGGCCGCCCTGGCCCGCGCCGGGTCGGATGAGACGCACATCACTCTGGCGCTTCCCGCCGACGCCGCCGAGGGCACCGTCCGGGCGCTCGTCGAGGGGCTGCTGCTCGCCTCCTACCGGTTCCGGATGACCGACGCCGGGGAACGGCCCGCGCTGGCCGAGGTCGAGCTGCTCGCCACCGACCCGGAGCGGTACCGCGACGCGGTCGACACCGCCCGCACCACCGCGGAGATGACCCGGTTCGCCCGGGACCTCACCAACACCCCGTCCTCGGTGAAGAACCCGCAGTGGTTCGCCGCGCAGGTCGAGGCCGCTGCGGCCGAGCTGCCCGACCTGCACCTGCGGGTACGCGGGCCGGAGGAGCTGGCGGCCGAGGGCTTCGGGGGGATCCTCGCCGTCGGTGGTGGCTCGGCGAGCCCACCCCGCCTGGTCGAGCTGGACTGGCGGCCGGCCGACGCCCGTACCCACGTGGTCCTGGTGGGCAAGGGGATCACCTTCGACACCGGCGGCATCTCGATCAAGCCGGTGCCGGCGATGAAGCTGATGCGCAAGGACATGGCCGGCGCCGCCGCGGTCGTCGCGGCCACCCTGGGCGCGGCCGCGCTGCGCCTGCCGGTCCGGGTGACCACCCTCGCCCCGCTGGCGGAGAACATGGTCAGCGGCTCGGCCTTCCGGCCCGGCGACATCATCCGGCACTACGACGGCACCACCAGCGAGACCACCAACTCCGACGCCGAGGGGCGGCTGGTGCTCTCCGACGCCCTGGCGTACGCCGCCCGCGAGCTGGCCCCCGACCTGCTGGTCGACCTGGCCACCCTGACCGGCGCCAACGCGGTCGCGCTCGGCAAGCGGCACGGCGCCCTCTACAGCGAGAACGACCAGCTCGCTGCCGACCTGCTCGCCGCGATCGACGCCGCCGGCGAGGCCGCCTGGCGGATGCCGCTGCCCGCCGACTACCTGGAGCACCTCGGCAGCGACCTGGCCGACCTGCACAGCTCCCCGGACCGGGGCGCCGGCTCCGTGATCGCCGCGCTCTACCTGCGCGAGTTCACCGGCGACACGCGCGACCGCTGGCTGCACATCGACATGTCCGCGCCCTCCTGGGCCGACGGGGACGACGCCGAGCTGACCCGGGGCGCGACCGGCTGGGGCGTACGCGGACTGCTGCGCTGGCTGGGCACGCTGGGCTGAGCCGGCGGTCGGAGCGGGCCCCCGGCGGGCCCGGTCAGCGGTTCAGCACTTCACCGCGGCCAGCAGGCCGTCGCCGACCGGCAGCAGGGCCGGGGTCCAGTGTTCGGACTCCCGGAGCGCCTTGATGGTCTCCCGGACGGTCACCGTGTCGGTGTCCCGGGCGGCCGGGTCGCCGATCCGGCCGCCGGCCAGGGTGCCGTGCAGGGCGAGCACCCCACCCGGGCGCAGCAGCCGCAGCGCGGCGTCCACGTACGCGGCGAACCCGGTCGGCTCGGCGTCGACGAAGATCAGGTCGTACGCGCCGTCGGCGAGCCGGGGCAGCACGTCCAGCGCCCGCCCGGTGATGATCCGGGTGCGCCCGGACGGGAAACCCGCCTCAACGAGGATCCGTCGCGCGATCCGCTGGTGCTCGACCTCCAGGTCGATGGTGGTGAGCACCCCGTCGGCGCGCATCCCGCGCAGCAGCCAGACGCCGCTCACCCCGGTGCCGGTGCCGATCTCCACCACCGCCCGGGCGTTGCCGGCCGCGGCGAGCAGGCGCAACGCCGCCCCGACCCCCGGGGTCACCGCGTCGAGGCCCACCTCCCGGGCGAGGCTGCGGGCGGTCCGCAGCACGAGGTCCTCGCCGACGTACGACTCGGCGAACTGCAACGCCTGCGCCGTCGGGTTGCCGGAACTGGCGACCGTGGCGATGGGACACCTCCGGGCGGCGGGAGTGGTGCGAGGGGCGGGTTGGCGCTATGAGCCTAGAGGCGAGGCTTTCGGCGTGCAGCCGCGCGTCCACCGCTGACGATCACGCCGGGCCAAGAGCTGACTCCACCCGGCGCATCCGTGCAATCCTGGATGCGGTACCCCACGCGTCACGCCGGACCCCTCTCCCGGCGCGGCCCGGGGGACCGGGGGACGGAGTGGAGGCACCGACGTGACCGACGGCTGGGACTGGCGCCAGCCCGGCGGGAGCCCGGCACCGGCGGGACCGCCGGCCGGGACCCCGCCGGTGGGGCCGCCGACTGTGCCGCACGGCGCCGCGGCAGGCACGACATCACCGTGGTGGTCCGACGCGCTCGCCGACCCGTGGCGGGACCCGTACGCGCCGGCCGCGGTGGTGATCCCCACCGCACCCCTCGCCGGGGCCGCGCCGGAGCCGGTCACCGACCCGGACGCGTTGGGCCGGCCGAAGCTGCGCCAGCTCCTGCTGATCCCGTTGATCACCGCGCTGCTCGCCGGTGCGCTGGGCGGTGCCCTGGGGTACGCCTTCGCGGTCCGCGGCGGGGCCGGCGCCGGGGTGGCCCTGGGCGCCCGTCCCGCCGAGGCGCCGGCGCTGGCCCAGCGCCGCCCGGAGTCGCTGGCCGGGGTCGCCGAGAAGGTCCTGCCCAGCGTGGTGACCGTGCGGGTGGCCAGCCTGGGCGGCACCAGCGAGGGTTCCGGCTTCGTCGTCAGCGCCGACGGCCACGTGATCACCAACGACCACGTGGTGGCCGGTGGCACCGGCAAGGCGTCGGTGGTCTTCAACGACGGCAGCACCGCCCCGGCCACCGTGGTCGGCCAGGACCCGGAATCCGACATCGCGGTGATCAAGGTGAACCGCAGCGGGCTGCGCCCGATCGAGTTCGGCGACTCCGACGCGCTCGCCGTCGGCGACCCGGTGCTCGCGATCGGCTCGCCGCTGTCGCTGGCCAACACCGTCACCGCCGGCATCGTCAGCGCCCTGGACCGGACCATGCAGGCCGGCGAGCCGGGCGGCCCGGTGCGCTACTACGCGGCCATCCAGACCGACGCGGCGGTCAACCACGGCAACTCCGGCGGGCCGCTGGTCGACGCCGCCGGCCGGGTGATCGGGGTCAACTCGACGATCAAGTCGCTGGTCGCCGAGGGGCAGGAGGCGGGCAACATCGGCCTCGCCTTCGCCATCCCGATCAACCAGGCCAAGCGGGTCACCCAGGACATCATCGGCACCGGCAAGGCCCGGCGTACGGTGATCGGCGCCCAGGTGGGCGGCACCGGCACGGCCACCACGGCCGGCAGCGGGGTACGGCTGGCCGCGGTCGAGCCGTCCGGGCCGGCGGCCGGGGCGGGCCTGAAGGCCGGGGACGTGATCCTGAAGCTCAACGGTCGGCCGATGACCGAACCGACCGATCTGATCGCCCTGGTCCGCAAGTACGCCCCGGGCTCGGTGGTGACGGTGGAGTACCGGCGCGGGGCGAGCCGGCAGAACACCTCCGTGACGCTCGCCGCAGACGCCAAGTGAGGGCCGGTCACCCCCTCCCGGAGCGGCGCGCGACGTGCGTAGTCTTGGCCTGACGCCGACGAGGAGGCCCAGCCGTGCTCGACAACCTGAACTGGTGGGAGATCGGTGCGCTGCTGCTCCTGGCGCTGCTGATCTTCGGTGACCGGCTGCCCAACGTGATCAACGACGGGCTGCGGATGGTGCGCAACCTGCGGAACATGGCCCGCAACGCCACCGGCGACCTGAGCCGTGAGCTGGGCACCGACATCCAGTTGGAGGATCTGCACCCCAAGGCGTTCATCCGCAAGCACCTGCTCAGCGAGGAGGACGAGCAGGCGATCCGGAAGCCGCTGCAGGGTGTCTACGACAACCTCCGCGCGGACGTCACGGGCGTGCACAACGAGCTCAAGGACGTCGCAAACGCCGCGGACCCGCGCGCCAACGGCCGCCGCCCCGGCACCGCCACCGGCGGCGCTCCCGCCCCGGCACCCCGCCCCAGCTACGACGACGCCACCTGACCCACCCCCCGCCACGTCGCACCCCCGAGGGCCGTCCTGGCCCGCACTGTCACGCAAAAGCGGGGCCTCCCGAGCGCGGGAGGCCCCTCTTTTGCCTGACAGTGTGCGGATTCTGGCGGTGTGGTGGGTCAGCGGCCGGCGGGCTTGAGGCCGAGCGGCTTGCCGAGCAGCGACTCGCGGCGCAGGGCGAGCCGGTCGGCGATCTGGCTCAGCGCCTTCGCGGCCGGGGACTCCGGCTCGGCGACCACGATCGGGTTGCCGGCGTCGCCGCCCTCCCGGACCCGGGTGTCCAGCGGGATCTGCCCCAGCAACGGCACCTGGGCACCGATCGTCCGGCTCAGCGACTCGGCGACGGTCTGCCCGCCGCCGGCGCCGAAGAGCTCCATCCGCGAGCCGTCCGGCAGCTCCAGCCAGGACATGT
Source organism: Micromonospora sp. BS32 (assembly GCF_059089345.1). NCBI lineage: Bacteria > Bacillati > Actinomycetota > Actinomycetes > Micromonosporales > Micromonosporaceae > Micromonospora > Micromonospora sp. BS32. Next base: position 182,924 of record NZ_JBSSHR010000004.1, on the reverse strand, counting down.
TCTCGATCACCCCGACCACCCGCTGGTGGGTCTGCAGGGCGATCGCGCCGGCCCGCTCGGCGACCTCGGCGGCCGCGGCCTGCGGGGTGGTCACCACCAGGATCTCGGAGTTCGGCAGCAGCTGGGCCAGGGAGATGGCCACGTCGCCGGTGCCCGGCGGCAGGTCGAGCAGGAGGACGTCCAGGTCACCCCAGTAGACGTCGGCGAGGAACTGCTGCAGCGCCCGGTGCAGCATCGGGCCGCGCCACACCACGGCGGCGTTGCCCGCGGTGAACATGCCGATCGAGATGACCTTCACGCCGTGCGCCTGCGGCGGCATGATCATGTCTTCCACCCGGGTCGGGCGGCCGTCCGCGCCGAGCATCCGGGGCACCGAGTGGCCGTAGATGTCGGCGTCCACCACCCCGACGGAGAGGCCGCGGGCGGCCAGCGCGGCGGCCAGGTTCACGGTGACGCTGGACTTGCCGACCCCGCCCTTGCCGCTGGCCACCGCGTAGACGCGGGTGCGGGAGCCGGGCTGGGCGAACGGGATGACCGGCTCGTCGGCGGCACCCCCGCCGCGCAGCTTGGCCTGGAGGCCCTGCCGCTGCTCGGGGCTCATCACGCCGAACTCGATCTCGACACCGGTCACGCCGGGGACCGCCCCGACGGCGGCGGTGATGTCGTTGCGCAGCTTGTCCTTCAGCGGGCAGCCGGCGACAGTGAGCAACAGCTCGACGCGGACGACGCCGTCGTCGCCGACCTCGGCGGAGCGGACCATGCCCAGTTCGGTGATGGGCCGGCGGATCTCCGGGTCGTTGACGGTGGCCAGCGCGGCCTGGATCGCGTCGGAGACGGTGCTGACGGGTGCTGACATGCCCGCAATGCTACGTCGCCGGTGATCCGCCACCGCCGCCCGAGGGGGCGTGGTGTGAGCGAATCGATGACCGCGTCGGACGCGTCCGGGGCCCACCGGGCGGACGGGACGTCCGGCGGCAAACCGGGCGGCGAGCGTGTCGGTCAGCCCTCCGGGCGGCCGTCCCGGGCGAAGTCGCCGTCCAGCTCGTCCCGGGGCTCGTCGAGCGGCTCCGCGCTGCGGCGCTGGGCCCGCTCCTGCTGCCGCCGCTCCAGCTTCTGCCGGCGCTGCGCCGCCTCGTCCAGCTCCTCGGCCAGCCGGGCCAGCTCCGAGCGGAGGAAGTCCCGGGTGGCCACCTCGCCCATCGCGATCCGCAGCGCGGCGATCTCCCGGGCCAGGTACTCGGTGTCCGCCTTCTGCAGGGTGGCCCGCCGCCGGTCCTCCTCCAGCGACACCCGGTCCCGGTCGGCCTGCCGGTTCTGCGCGAGCAGGATCAGCGGGGCCGCGTACGACGCCTGTAACGACAGGACCAGGGTGAGGAAGGTGAAGGTGTACGGGTCGAAGCGCAGGTCCGCCGGGGCCAGGGTGTTCCAGCCGAACCAGGCGGCGATCACCACCGTCATGTAGACGATGAAGTTCGCCGTGCCCATGCCCCGGGCGATCCCCTCCGACCAGCGGCCGAAGGCCTCCGGGTCGAAGCGCGGCAGCTTGACGCCGCGGGGCTCGCGCGGCTGGTCCAGCCGTTCGGCCCGCCGCTGCTCAGCCATCTGTGCCGTCCAGGACGGCGTCGGTGGGGGCCGGGCCCGGTATGGCGTCCCGGTCACGCCAGTCGCGGGGCAGTGAGTGGTCCAGCACGTCGTCCACGGTGACCGCGCCGACCAGGCGCATGCTGCGGTCCACCACCGGCATGGCGACCAGGTCGTAGGTGGCCATCCGGCGGGTGATCTCGGGCAGCGGCGTGGTCGGCCGGAGCGGGTCGATGTCGTTGACCACCACCCCGCCGAGCAGGTCGGCCGGGGGTTCGCGGAGCAGCCGCTGGAAGTGCACCATGCCCAGGTAGCGCCCGGTTGGGGTGGTCATCGGCGCGCGGGTCACGAAGACCTGCGCGGCCACCGCCGGGGAGAGCTGCTCCTCCCGGATCCGGGCCAGCGCCTCGGCGACGGTGGCGTCCGGCGGCAGGATCACCGGCTCCGAGGTCATCACGCTGCCGGCGGTGCCGGAGGCGTACCGCAGGAGCTGGCGGACCGGGTCGGCCTCGTTCGGCTCCATCAGGTCGAGCAGCACGTCCTGCTCCGGCGGGGGCAGCTCGTTGAGCAGGTCGGCCGCGTCGTCCGGGTCCATCTCCTCCAGCACGTCGGCGGCCCGTTCCCGGTCCAGCGCGGCCAGTATCTCCACCTGGTCGTGCTCGGGCAGCTCGCTGAGCACGTCGGCGAGGCGCTCGTCGTCCAGGGCGGCGGCGACCTCGTTGCGCCGCGCGTCGGGCAGGTCCTGCAACGCGTTGGCCAGGTCGGCGGGGCGCATGTCCTCCAGGACGGCGAGCAGGTTCGCCGTACCCCGGTTGTCGGCGATGCCGCTGAGTCCGCGCACCCGGTCCCACTCGACTTGGTGCAGGTGGCCGCGGCGGGTGAGCCGGCTGGCCTGCTCGCGGACCGCGACCCGGGACAGCGACCACTCGCCGCCACGGCTGCGCTCCATGGCCACGTCGACCACCGCGCCGGGCTGGCCGCCCGGCTCGAGCTGGACCCGCCGGTCCAGCAGTTCCTGGAGGACGAGCAGCTCGTTCGGGCGCTTCTCGAAGCGGCGCAGGTTGAGGGTGCCGCTGCCGAGGACGACCGCCTCGGCGTCGATGGACGTGATCCGGTTGATGGACAGGAAGATCCGTCGGCGCATCGGCATCTCGGCGACCAGGCCGACCACCTCGGGCGGACGCTGGGTCGGCCGGATCCGGGCCACGGCGTCGCGGACCCGCCCCACCTGGTCGCCGTTGGGGTCGAAGACGGCGACTCCGGCGAGTCGTGCGATGTAGACCCGGTTCGGCGTGCTCACAGGCACCAGCCTAAGCGCCTAGTGTTTATCAACATGTCGACCTTGGCCTACGAGATCGTGGACGTCTTCACCGACCGCCCCTTCGCCGGCAACCCGCTGGCCGTGGTGTTCGGCGCCGAAGGGCTGGCCACCGAACAGATGCAGGCGCTCGCGGTGGAGTTCAACCTGTCGGAGACGGTGTTCGTGCTGCCACCGACCCAGGTCGGCGCCACCTACCGGGCCCGGATCTTCACCCCGGCGGCGGAACTGCCCTTCGCCGGACACCCCAGTGTCGGCGCCGCGGTCACCGCCAGCCGGCGCGGGATGTTCGGTGTGGGCAGTGTCACTCAGGAGTGCGGTGCCGGGGTGCTCCCGATCGAGGTGACCGCCACCGGCGCCACCCTGACCGGTGGCACGCCCACCCTCGGCCCCGAACTGGACCCGGATCAGCTGCTGGAGATGGCCGGCCTGACCGCGGCCGACCACACTGGCCCGGCGCCCCGGGTGGCCGGCTGCGGGCTGGAGTTCCCCTACCTGCCGGTCCGCCCGGACGCGGTGGCCCGCGCCAAGGTGAACCCGGCGGCGGCGGAGCGGTACGGAGTGGAGCACGTCAGCGTCTTCTCCTGGGACGCCGGGACGCAAACCGCGCACGTCCGCGTCTTCGTGCCGGGGCTCGGTGTCCCGGAGGACCCGGCGACCGGCTCGGCCGCCCTCGGCCTGGGCGTCTGGCTGGTCGCCAGCGGTCTGCTCCCCGGCGACGGCACCTCGACGTACGCGGTCCGCCAGGGCATCGAGATCCACCGACCATCCGCGCTGGCCTGCACGGTGACCGCGGCCGACGGGGCGGCGGTCGGCGCCACGGTCTCGGGTCAGGTGATGGCGGTGGCCCGGGGCGAGATCCTGATCCCGCCGTTCGTCGGCTGACCGGCACGGGCACGACGACGTACGAGAGGATGCCGGTGTGACGGACGAGCCGGACGCCCGGGACAGCACCCCGCTGGTCGACGAGGCGATGAAGAAGGCCGCGATCGCCTGGGTGAGCGTCGGCGACGGGCCGGCGCTGGCCCTGTGGTGCGCACCCCTGGAGGGCGCGCTCTTCGTGGTGAGCGGTCCCGGCGAGCAGTCCGCGCCGGGGCTGGCCGACGCCACCGGCGCCCGGGTGACCCTGCGCGGCGACCACGGTGGGCGGATCGTGACCTGGCCGGCCCGGGTGACCCGGGTGACGCCCGGGACGGAGGCGTGGGAGAACGCGGCGCCGCTGGTGGCGGCGAAGCGGCTGAACGCGCCCGGCCCGACCGCCGACCTGGTGGCCCGCTGGGCGGCCGACGGCTGCGCGCTGACCCGGCTCTCCCCGGCGGGCGATCCGGACGCCGGGGACCGGCTACCCGACGCCGCCTTGGCCGAGCCGCCGCGCGGCGCCCCGGTGGTGCGGGTGACCCGCAAGCCGTTCCGGCTGCACCGGGTCCGCCGCCGCTGACGCCGTCACCGACCGGGAGCCGGGTCCGCCGCCGCTGACGCCGGTCACCGGACGGGAGCAGGACCGCTCAGCAGGCCGCCGGCACCACGTCGACCAGCTCGACCACCTCGCGCAGCGACCCGATTACCCGGCCGTCCCAGTCCCGTTCCGCGTCGAAGACCAGGTGCCCGGCCAGGTCCGGGGTGACCAGGCGGGCCGCGGTCATCCCGGCCCGTCGGGCGCCGGTCAGTTCCCGGCTGCCGCCGTCGCCGACGTAGAGGCAGGCCTCCGGCGCGACGGCGAGCCGCCGGCACGCGGCCTGGTAGAGCGCCGGGTCGGGCTTGCACCGGCCGACCTGGACGGAGAAGACCCGCACGTCGAGCAGCGGGGCGACCGCCAGTTGCGGCAGGAACGCCGGCAACTCGTGGGTGCAGTCGCTGACCAGTGCGGTCCGGATCCCCCGCTCGCGCAGCGCGGCGAGGGCGGGCACGGCGTCCGCCCGCAGCCGGGTGTCGGCGCGTACGGCGCGGTGCCGGGAGGCGACCGCGGAGCGGACCGCCGCGTCGGAGGGGTGCACGCCGGCCTGCGCGCACACCCAGCGCAGGGTTGCCTCCGCGTCGCCGTACCGGCCGGCGGCCCGCTGGTAGAAGGTCCGGTCGAGTACGGCGGAGAGGGTGTCGACCGGGCAGCCGAGCAGCTCGGCCGTGGCCTGGTGAGCCGCGCCGCGCTGAACGCAGCGGGTCAGCGTGCCGAAGAAGTCGAACAGCACCGCGGAATACCTGGGCATGAGGGAGCGCCTCCGGGCGTCGAGGGGTCGCCGGCGCGGACCTGCAGATCGTAACGGAGTGCTGACGGTCCGTGCTGTCCTCTCTTGTGTGAGTATTGCTCTCCGTGTCTCCGACCCCCTCCCGCCATCCGGTGGACCCGCTGACCGCCGGCGTCCTCGTGCTGGCCGTCGCCGCCGTCTCGTCGTCCGCCCCGCTGGTCGCGTTCGCGGCCGCCCCGGCGCTGGCCATCGCGTTCTGGCGGAACCTGCTCTCCACCGCCGTGCTGGGCCCGTTCTCGCTGGCCCGCCGCCGGGCCGAGTTCCGGTCGCTGACCGTCGGCGCGGGCCGCCGGGAGGGCTTCTACTGCGTGCTCTCCGGGGTGGCGCTCGCCGCGCACTTCGCCACCTGGATGCCGAGCGCGCAGCTCACCTCGGTCGCCGCGGCCACCGCACTGGGCGCCACCCAACCGGTCTGGCAGGGGCTGATCGCCCGGTGGCAGGGCCGTCGCCTGCCCTACCAGGTCTGGCTCGGCATCGGGGTGGCGGTGACCGGCGCGGCCCTGGCCACCGGCGCGGACTTCGCCGTCTCCGGCCGGGCCTTCGCCGGCGACCTGCTGGCGGTCACCGGCGGCATGTTCGCCGCCGTCTACACCGCCTTCGGCGAGCGGGCCCGCGCCACCATCAGCACCACCACCTACACCACCATCTGCTACGGCGTCTGCGCGCTGATCCTGCTGGTGGTCTGCCTGGTCGGCGGGGTGCCGCTGCACGGGTACGACTCGTCGACCTGGCTGGCCATCCTCGCCCTGGTGGCCGGCGCGCAGCTGCTGGGGCACTCGATGTTCAACTACGCCCTGCGTCGGGTCTCGGCGACCACGGTGAGCGTGCTGATCCTGCTGGAGGCGCCCGGCGCGGCGCTGATCGCCGGGGTGTGGCTGGGCCAGCTGCCCCGGCCGCTCGCCCTGCCCGGGTTGGCGCTGCTGCTGGTCGGGGTGGCGGTGGTGGTGCTCGGCGGGGCCCGCGCCGGCCGCCGCGCCACGCCTGCCCCGGTCCCGGCCGACGCCGCCCCGCCCGCAGGCTGACCCGCGCCCCGGCGCACCGCGCCGCCCCGGCTCCTTCGGCGCGAGTACGCCCAAACCGCCGCCCCGGCAGCCCCCGTCACGTGAGATAGCGGGGAAGGAGGGGTGAGGCGATGGCGCGGCGGGACGAACACGAGCCGGACGGCGGCACGGTCGTCACCCCGTCGGCCGAGTTCCCGCCGCTCGACCCCGCCGAGCTGGGCACCCTGCGCCGGATCGGCGAACGCTGGCGGGTGAGCGGGGGCGCGGAGCTGCCGGTCGACCCGACCCTGGGTCGGCGCCGCGCCCAGCCCGCCCCGACCCGGTTCGGGCGGCTGGCGCCGATCGACCTGTTCCGCCCCGAGGAGCCGGACGAGCTGGTCGCCACCGAGCCGGCGAACCTGCCCGGCACCCGGTTCGGCCGGACGCTGACCCGGCTGCGCCGGGCGGTCCTCGGCCCGCCGTTGACCAGCGCCGCGGTGCTCTACGAGCGGATGCGCAAGCTGGTCGCCCTGCCGGTGCTCTCCTCCGACCTGCTCAGCTCCGTGGCGTACGGCCCGGAGGCGCTGCTGACCGTGCTGGTGCTGGCCGGCAGCGGCGCGCTGGGGCTCTCCCTGCCGCTCGCCGCCGGGCTGGTCCTGCTGATGGTCGCGGTTGGCGTCTCCTACCGGCAGACCATCCCCGCCTACCCGCACGGGGCCGGGTCGTACATCGTGGCGGGGGACAACCTGGGCGCCGGGGCGGGGCTGGCCGCCGCGGCCGGGCTGATGCTCGACTACGTGCTGACCGTGTCGGTGTCGGTGGCCGCCGGGGTGCACGCGATCACCTCCGCGCTGCCCGGGCTGGCACCGTACGCCGTGCCGCTCGGGGTGCTGGTGATCGGTGTGCTGCTCGCCGGCAACCTGCGGGGCGTCCGGACCGCCGGCAACCTCTTCGTGCTCCCCACGTACGCCTTCGTGGCCGCGCTGCTCGCCCTGCTCACGGTCGGCTACCTGCGGTTCGCGGGCCGGGGGTTCGCGCCCGTGCCGCCGCCCGCGGTGCCGGCCGCCGAGGGGCTCGGCCTGCTGCTGGTGCTGCGCGCCTTCGCGTCGGGCGCGGTGTCGATGACCGGCATCGAGGCGGTCTCCAACGCGGTGCCCGCGTTCCGCCCGCCGGAGTGGCGCAACGCCCGCACCACCCTCGGCTGGATGGTGGGCATGTTGGTGCTGCTCTTCGCCGGGCTCACCCTGCTGATCCACCTCGACGGCCTGGTCCCCACCCGGGAGCAGACCCTGCTGTCCCAGCTGGCCCGGGTCACCTTTCCGACCGGCCCCTGGTACGGCGTCGTCCAGGCCACCACCGCGCTGATCCTGCTGCTGGCGGCGAACACCGCCTTCAACGACTTCCCCCGGCTGCTCTTCTTCATGGCCCGGGCGGGGCACGCGCCCCGCCGGTTCCTGCACATGGGGGACCGGCTGGCGTTCAGCAACGGTCTGGTGGCGCTGGCCGCGACGGCTGCGCTCGTCTTCGTGGTGTTCCGTGGCCACACCGAGTCGCTGATCCCGCTCTACGCGGTGGGTGTCTTCCTGGCCTTCACCCTCTCCCAGGCCGGCATGGTGGTGCACTGGCGGCGCCGGCGCGGGCCGGGCTGGCGGCACCGGCTGGCGCTCAACGCGGTCGGCGCGGCCCTGTCCGGGCTGGTGCTGCTCACCGCGGCGGTCGCCAAGTTCACCGAGGGCGCCTGGGTGGTGGTGGTCGCCGTACCCCTGCTGGTGCTGCTCTTCCACCGGGTGCGCCGGCACTACCGAACGCTGCACGCGGCGCTGGCCCTGCACCCGTTGCCGGTCGCCGGCGGACCGCCCGCCGGGCCCGCCGAGGGGGAGGAGCTGCCCCAGCAGGTACGCCACCTGGTGGTGGTGCCGGTGGCCCGGCTCAACCGGGCGTCGTTGCGGGCCCTGGCGTACGCGGTGTCGCTGGGCCGGCCGACCCTGGCGCTGCACATCGCGCCGGAGGAGGCGGAGGCGGAACGCTTCCGGGCGCAGTGGGAGGCCTGGGGGGACCACGTCCGGCTGGAGGCGATCGTGTCGCCGTACCGGGCGGTGATCGGGCCGTTGGCGCACTACCTCGAGGCGCTGCGCGACTCCGCGCCCGAGCTGGTGCTGACCGTGATTGTGCCCGAGGTGGTGCTGCGCCGGCGCTGGCACCGGCCGCTGCACAGCCGCACCGAGCACCGGCTGCGGCAGGCGCTGCGGGCGCTGCCGGGGGTGGTGGTTACCAGCATCCCGGTGCACCTCACCGAGTGACGGTCGGAACCTCGTGCACCTCGATCACCCGGGTCTCGGGTGCCGCGTCGCCGACCGCCGCCCGCAGCGCCAGCCGCTCCGGATCGGCCAGGTACGACTGCACCCCGTTCCGCGAGTCGAACCGGATCAGGTGCACCTCGCTGCGTCCGTCGACGGCCCGCAGCCGCCGCTCGAGCTGCCCGCCGTGCCGTTCGAGCAGCGTGAGCACCGCGTCCTCGTAGCGCTGGCCGGCCTCCGGGTCGGCGCCGAACTCGACCACCGCCACCAGACGCAACCCGCTCACCCGTCGATCCCGACGGCCTTGGCGCTGGCCGTCCAGAGCCGGGCGGCGAGTTGCGGGTCGGCCGCCTTGCGCAGCGGTCGGCGTAGCCGCCGGTCGGCGTAGTAGGCGCCGTTGACCAGCCGCGCCGGGTCCTGGCGGGCCAGCCAGACCAGCGTCTCGGCGCCCTTCTCCGGGCTGCGGAACGGCAGGAGCCGCATGCCGAGGGCGACGAACCGGCTGTCCGCGCCGAACCGGGTCCGCACCACGCCCGGGTGGAACGAGTACGCCGGCACGCCCGGCCAGCGTCGGGCCGCCTCGGCGGTGAAGAGGATGTTCGCCTGCTTGCTGGTGCCGTACGCCTGGATCGACCGGTACCGGCGCAGCGTCACGTTCAGGTCGTCCGGGTCGAGCACGCCGCTGCGGTGCGCCCCGGAGGCGGTCACCACCATCCGCCCGATCCGGTCTTTCAGCAGGTTGCTGAGGAGGAACGGGGCCAGGTGGTTGGCCTGCACGGAGAGCTCGAAGCCGTCCACCGTGGTGAGGGGGTGCAGCACGATCGCCCCGGCGTTGTTGGCCAGCACGTCGATCCGGTCGTACGCCGCGCGCAGCCGCTCGGCGAGCCCACGGACGTCGTCGAGCACGGCGAAGTCGGCGCGGAACAGCTCGGGGCGCTCCCCGGAGGCCTCCCGTACCCGGTCACCGGCGGCTTGGAGGCGGGCCGGGTCCCGGCCGACCAGCACCACCTGGTCGCCACGACGGGCCAGCTCGACCGAGGCGGCGAGGCCGATGCCGGAGCTCGCGCCGGTCACCACCACGATCCGACGCCCAGTGAGATCTTCCACAGGTCCATTCACCCCGGTCACGGCACGAGGTTACCGTGTGGTCACAACGCCCTTTGGGATCGTTAAGTTCTCGGATTTCATTTCAGGTGGCGTCGGCCTGCCCGCCGGACGCTGGAAGGAGCACATCCATGGCCGCTGTCGGTCGCCCCCGCCGGTCCTGCCTCGCCGTGCCGGGTTCCAGCGTCAAGATGCTCGGCAAGGCCCAGGGCCTTCCCGCGGACCAGGTCTTCCTCGACCTGGAGGACGCGGTCGCCCCGCTGGCCAAGCCGGACGCCCGCAAGAACATCGTGGCCGCGCTGAACGACGGCGACTGGGCCGGCAAGACCCGGGTGGTCCGGGTCAACGACCTGACCACCCCGTGGACCTACCGGGACGTCATCGAGGTGGTCGAGGGCGCCGGGGCGAACCTGGACTGCATCATGCTGCCGAAGGTGCAGAACGCCGCCCAGGTGCAGTGGCTGGACCTGACCCTCACCCAGATCGAGAAGACCCTCGGCCTGGAGGTCGGCCGGATCGGCATCGAGGCGCAGATCGAGAACGCCGCCGGCCTGGTCAACGTCGACGCGATCGCCGCCGCCTCGCCGCGGGTCGAGACGATCATCTTCGGCCCGGCCGACTTCATGGCCTCGATCAACATGAAGTCGCTGGTGGTCGGCGCGCTGATCCCGGACTACCCGGGCGACCCCTACCACTACATCCTGATGCGGATCCTGATGGCCGCCCGGATGCACGACAAGCAGGCCATCGACGGCCCGTTCCTGCAGATCCGCGACGTGGACGCGTTCCGCGAGGTGGCGAAGCGCTCGGCGGCGCTCGGCTTCGACGGCAAGTGGGTGCTGCACCCGGGCCAGATCGACGCCGCGAACGAGGTCTACCAGCCGGCCCAGGCCGACTACGACCACGCTGAGCTGATCCTCGACGCGTACGAGCACTACACCTCGGAGGCGGGCGGCAAGCTCGGCGCGGTGATGCTCGGCGACGAGATGATCGACGAGGCGTCCCGGAAGATGGCCCTGGTGATCTCCGCCAAGGGGCGTGCGGCCGGGATGACCCGCACCTCGACCTTCACCCCGCCCTCGGAGTGACCGCCACGCCGCCCCTCGCCGGGGCGGGGTGACGAAGGGGCCGTCCCGGCGCGCCGGGACGGCCCCTTCGTGCGTCAGAAGTCGCTGCTACTGCTGCTCGAGTCGCCGTTGGCGATGGCGAGCACGATGACGACCACGTAGAACGCGATGAGCAGCAGCATCAGGCCGGTGAGGATCCAGCCGACGATGATGGCCGCCTTCGCCATCCCCTCGCCGCCCTCGCCGGTCTCCCGGATCTGCTTGCGGGCCACGTGGCCGAGGATCGCGCCGACCGGCGCGGTGATGCAGGACGCGATGCCGACCAGCGACAGCACCAGCGCGGCGATCGCCATGCTGTTCGTCTTCGGCTGGGCCGCGTAGCCGTACGAGGGGTAACCGGGCGCTGGGTAACCGGGCGCTGGGTAGCCCTGCGTCGGGTACGCCGCCGCGGCGGCGTACGGGTCGGTGGGAGCGGCCGGCGGCCCGGAGTACGGCGCGGCCGGGGCGTACGGGTCCTGGCCGGTCGGCTGGGCCGGAACGGGCTGGCCGCTGACCTGCAGGGTCGGGTCGGCCGCGGGATCGTGCCAGCCGCCGGAGGGCGGGGGATAGGTCATGAGATCTTCTCCGTCGCATGTGGGTGCGCCGTCAGGGTAGCCAGACCGAACCAGAACGGATGTCCCCCGTGGTGCCGCGTTGCCCGGGCCGCTCCCAGGGGGCAGGATCGCGGCATGGCTATCGACGCGCGTGGCGTGGACCTCTCCGACGGCGGACCGAGGCGGGTCGGGTCGGGCCGGCGCATCCCCACCGCCGGCCACAACGGCCAGGACGAGCCGGTGCCGGTCTCCGATCCGGTGACCATGCGGCTGGACGGCAAGATCGCTCTGGTCACCGGCGCGGGCAGTCCGGACGGCATCGGGTACGCGACGGCCCGCCGGCTGGCCGACCTGGGCGCCCGGGTCGCCATCGTCTCCACCACCCGCCGGATCCACGAGCGCGCCGGCGAGCTGGGGGTGACCGGTTTCGTCGCCGACCTCACCGACGAGTCGGAGGTGGGCGCGCTCGCCGACGCGGTCACCGAGCAGCTCGGCGACGTCGAGGTGCTGGTGAACAACGCGGGCCTGGCCAGCCGGGCCAGCCCGGAGGTGCTGCGCCCGGTGGCCCAGCTCAGCTACGACGAGTGGCGCGGCGAGATCGACCGGAACCTGACCACCGCCTTCCTGTGCAGTCGCGCCTTCAGCAGCTGCATGTCCGAGCGGGGCTGGGGACGGATCGTCAACCTGGCGGCGACCGCCGGCCCGGTCAACGCGCTGCCCACCGAGGCGGCGTACGCGGCGGCGAAGGCCGGGGTGGTCGGGCTGACCCGCGCGTTGGCGATGGAGATGATCGCCGACGGGGTGACCGTCAACGCGGTCGCGCCCGGCACCATCTACACGGCGGCTTCCACGATGGCCGAGATCAAGCAGGGCCTGGGTACGCCGGTCGGCCGCCCCGGCACCCCGGACGAGGTGGCGGCGGCGATCGCCTTCCTCTGCTCGCCGGCCGCCTCGTACATCACCGGCCAGATGCTGGTGGTGGACGGCGGCAACAGCGTCCGCGAGGCGCAGTTCCGCTGACGATCAGTTGTAGGTGTTGCCGTTGTCGGAGCCGGCCCAGATCGCGAAGCCGATCCAGCCGCAGCAGGCCAGCAGGCCGAGCACCGTGAAGACGTAGCTGAGGATCAGGCCCCAGGTGGCGAGCTGGTCGCCCTCCTCGCCGGTCCGTCGGATCTGGCGCTTCGCCAGGTGGCCCAGCACGATGCCGGCCGGGGCGAAGACGAACGCGAAGACCAGCGACAGGATCGCCATGACGTTGGTGCCCCCGCCGCCGGGCGGGGGGCCGTACTGGCCGTACGGGCCCTGGGGCGGGTACGGCGGCTGCTGTCCCCACTGCGGGTGCTCGGGCTGACCCCAGCGGGGCTGCTCGGGCTGGTCCCACTGCGGCTGGTCCGACTGGCCGGACGGCCGTTCGTAGGGCGACGGGGGCTGCTCAGGCTCGCCCGGTGGTGGATGACTCACGTCCGCTCGCCCCCTCCGCCACAGGTCAACGCGGCTCTCTCTTGCGGACGCTACCCGTAGCGGTGAACCTTTTCACAGCGGTTGTGTGGACTGGTCACCTTGGCTCGGCAGGCCGGGGGGCCGATACTGACCGAGCGTTCAGTTACCCACGAGTAATGCGCCGATTCCCCGGAGGCTGAGATGGCCCGACTCGCCCAGACGCCCGGCCTGACCGATGTGCAGCGGTCGATCCTGGAAACAGTCCGGGAGTTCGCGGACAAGGAGATCATTCCGCACGCCCAGCGGCTGGAGCACGCCGACGAGTACCCCACCGACATCCTGGACGGGATGCGCGAGATGGGACTCTTCGGCCTCACCATCGACGAGGAGTACGGCGGCCTCGGCGAGAGCCTGCTGACGTACGCCCTGGTGGTCGAGGAGCTGTCCCGGGGCTGGATGTCGATCTCCGGCATCGTCAACACCCACTTCATCGTGGCGTACCTGATCTCCCAGCACGGCTCGGCCGAGCAGAAGTCCCGGCTGCTGCCGAAGATGGCCACCGGCGAGGTGCGCGGTGCCTTCTCGATGTCCGAGCCGGAGACGGGTTCCGACGTCTCGGCGATCAAGTCGAGGGCCGTCCGCGACGGCGACAACTACGTGCTCAACGGCCAGAAGATGTGGCTGACCAACGGGGCGTACTCCTCGGTGGTGGCGACCCTGGTGAAGACCGACACCGGCGCCGAGTCGGTCTACGGCAACATGAGCACCTTCCTGCTGGAGAAGGAGCCGGGCTTCGGCGAGACCGCCCCCGGCCTGACCATCCCCGGCAAGATCGACAAGATGGGCTACAAGGGCGTCGAGACCACCGAGATGGTGCTCGACGGGGTCACCGTCCCCGACTCGGCCATCCTCGGCGGCGCCGACAAGGTCGGCCGCGGCTTCTACCAGATGATGGACGGCATCGAGGTCGGCCGGGTCAACGTCGCCGCCCGGGCCTGCGGCATCTCCATCCGCGCCTTCGAGCTGGGCGTCGCGTACGCCCAGCAGCGCAAGACCTTCGGCCAGCCGCTCGCGAAGCACCAGGCGATCGCCTTCAAGCTCGCCGAGATGGGCACCAAGATCGAGGCCGCGCACGCGCTCATGGTCAACGCCGCCCGGCTCAAGGACGCCGGCCAGCGCAACGACGTCGAGGCCGGCATGGCCAAGCTGCTCGCCTCGGAGTACTGCGCCGAGGTCGTCCAGGAGGCGTTCCGCATCCACGGCGGCTACGGCTACTCCAAGGAGTACGAGATCGAGCGGCTGATGCGGGAGGCCCCGTTCCTGCTCATCGGCGAGGGCACCTCGGAGATCCAGAAGACCATCATCTCCCGCGGCCTGCTCAAGGAGTACAAGCTCTGATCCGGCGTACGCCGGTCACCCGCCGGCCGGCTCGACAGCCGGCTCCGGCGCGGTGACCGGCCCGCCCGCCAGCACGTGCGGGCGGAACCGGTACTCCTCGATCGCGGCCACCAGCCGCTCCTCCGGCACCGCCGTGTCCCGGCCCCCGACCACCGGCGCCGGCTCCAGCGACCCCCACCGCACCGGGCGGAGCCGCACCCCGTCGATCCGGCCGTCGCTGCGGTGCGGGATCACCCGGTCGATGTTCGCCCAGTCGTACGCCCGGCGACCGTGGCGGATCCCACTGGCGGTCAGCGCCACCCGCCCGGTGAACCGCGCCTCCTCGTAGGTGGCCCGTCCGAGTCCCGCAGCCAGGCCGAGGACGAGCACCGTCCGCGCGATCCGCCCCCACCCCTGGTCCGTCGGAACCAGCGAGATCACCACCAGCGCGGCCGCACCCATCCAGACGAGATCGGCGCCGAGGTCGACCCACCCGGCCAGCGAACGACGGGCCACCAGTCCCGGCTCGACCGCGTCCCGGCCGGCCACCCGTGCGCTCCAGACCAGCCGGCGATCCCGCCGGGGCCACCAACGCCGCTCCAGCGCGCGGGCGCCGATCAGCAGCCAGACCACGCCCTCGACCCCGTCGAAGTCGAACCGATCGCTGCGCAGCAGCGGCATCGCGACCACCCCGGCTGCCGCCGCGGCCGCCGCGAGGGCCAGCAGCCGCCGACCCCAGAGCCCGTCACCGAGCGGGGGGATCCGGACCGTCGGCGGGAAAGACATGCGCGCAGGGTACGACCACCGGGCCAACCTCGCCGCGAGGCCGGTCGTCGCCCGAACCGGTCCCGGCGGTCAGGGCAGGCGGGTGAGGTTGCCCGCGGCGCGTTCGATGATCAGGCAGCGGTCCTCGACGTAGTCCATGCCGGCCTCCTCGGCGATCCGCCGCGCCTCGGCGGAGACGATGCCGAGCTGCAACCAGACCGCCGGTGCGCCGATGGCCGCCGCCTCCCGTACCACCTGCACGGCGTCCCGGGCGGGCCGGAAGACGTCCACCAGGTCGACCGGGTGCGGGATGTCGGCCAGCGACGGGTACGCCTTCTCGCCGAAGAGTTCGTCCACCGTCGGGTTGACCGGGATGATCCGCCAGCCGTACCGCTGCATCTGGAACGGCACGCTGTGGGCGGCCTTGCGCGGGTCGCGGGACGCGCCCACGACGGCGATCACGGCCGAGTCGGCGAGGAGCTGCTGAGCGGTACGCACCGGCCGACTCTAACCCGACCGGTCAGCCGCCACCGCCGAGTGCCGCCCGCAACCGGGCGTACTCCTCGGCGGTCCCGATGTCGGCGCGCGCCTCGGGGTGGGTCAGGTAGTGCCGGATCGCCCCGGCGATCTCCGTCGGCGCGCTGTCCACGTCGCGGACGACCACCAACCCACCGCGGCGCCCCAGCCCGCTGCTGGTGACCAGCTCCGGGCGGACGATCGGCAACGTGAGAATCCCGGGTTCCCGCGGGAACCCGACCGGTCCCGCCGGGTCCAGCGCGGCCCACGGCACGAACCGCTGCCTTTCGGTACGGCGATGGGCGATCCCGTCCGGGGTCAGCTCCACGCCCGGCACCCGCCGCCACAGGATCAGCCCCAGCACGGTCGTCGCCAGCCCGGCCACCACGAAGAACGGCCAGCGGTCGTCCATCGGCCGGAGCAGGGAGTCGGCGGCCTGGTAGGCGAAGAACCCGACCACGGCGGGGGCGAAGCCGACCTGGGCGCGGGGTGGCGCGAAGAAAGCCCGCGCGCCCTCGTCGACCCGCAGCTCGGCGGTGCTCGGCCGCCAGCGGAGGTGACGCAGGACGATGCCGATGAACAGGACGAGGGGCGCCGCGCTCAGCAGCGCCAACGGGTCGTCGAGCCGGTCCGCCAAGTCCCGCGGGAGTGCCGCGCCCAGACCGACGGCCAGCGCCACCACGACAGCGATCCGTTGCCGGCGCAGCGCCGCCCCGATGATCTCCCGCATCCCCGGCACGGTAGACCCCGCCGGCTACAGCAGCGAGAGCTGCTCGGCCGCCGGTGGTGGGGGTGGCTCCGGCAGTCGCCGGTTGTCACCGTGTTCGCCCCGGTGCAGGCCGTGCCGGCGGGCCGCGATCCGCACCCGCGCGGTCAGCTCCCGCTGGTACGCCTGCGGCGCGTACGCGCCGGAGCGGTAGAGCTCGCGGTAGCGGGGGACCAGGTGCGGGAACTCGCGGCCCAGCCAGTGCGCGTACCACTCGCGGGCGCCGGGGCGCAGGTGCAGCGCCATCGGGGTCACACTGACCGCCCCGGCGGCGGCGATCGCAGCCACGGTGGCCTCGATCGACTCGTCGCGGTCGCTGAGCCCGGGCAGGATCGGCGCCATCAGCACGCCCACCGGGAAGCCGGCGTCGGTGAGCTGGCGTACCGCGTCGAGCCGGCGGCGTGGACTCGGTGTGCCCGGCTCGACCGCCCGCCACAGCGCCTCGTCGACGAAGCCCACCGAGTACGACACGCCGACCCGGGTCACCTCGGCGGCCTGCCGCAGCAGCGGCAGGTCCCGCAGGATCAGGGTGCCCTTGGTCAGGATGGAGAACGGGTTGGCGAAGTCGCGCAGCGCCTCGATGATCGGCGGCATGAGCCGGTAACGCCCCTCGGCCCGCTGGTAGCAGTCCACATTGGTGCCCATTGCGACGTGCGCGCCCCGCCAGCGCGGGGCGGCCAGCTCCCGGCGGACCAGCTCGCCGGCGTTGACCTTGACGATCACCTTGCGGTCGAAGTCCGCCCCCGCGTCGAGGTCGAGGTAGGTGTGGGTGTTCCTGGCGAAGCAGTTGTGACTCACCACGCCGTTGGCGATGAAGTCGCCGGTGCCGGTGGTGATGTCCCACAGCGGCAGTTCCAGCCCGAGTGGTTCGACGGCGGTGACCCGGAGTGCCGCCCGGCACTTCAAGGCCGCGCCTTCGATGTCCCGCTTGCGGGTGATGGCCGGGTCGGTGAGGTGAAAGAACCGCAGCCGCTCGGGAAGCCCACCGGTCAGCCGGATCTGGCGGACCCGGTTCGGCCGTCCGCGATCCTCCAGCACCGTGTGAAAGCCGAAGCGGTGGAACGCCTCGGAGAGGTGGTCGAGGATCTCGTCGTCGCCGTTGCTGATCCGAAAGACGCCCCGGCTGCAGCTCCCCTCGGCATCGAAGATCCCGGCGAGGAAGCCCAGCCGCCAGTCGTCGCTCGGCCGCTCGGGCCAGCGGACCAGGTCCGTGACGGCTGCGATGTCTCGCTGCCGCGTGGTGCGGATCGCGTGCACCGCCCGTCGGGCAGCGGTCGCCGGCGCGAAGAGGAAGCGACTCGTCGGCACCCCGAAGCCGGAGAGGAAGAGTTCACTGCGGCGTAGTGCCTCCGCGTCGGCGAGCGCGAGCCGGAATCGGTGGACGACTCCACCTGGGTAGCGGTAGGTGCCGAGGTGGGCGTCGCCGCGAACCATCCCGCAGAGGTAGCCCCGCCGGTAGTCGGTCGAGTCCTTCGGGGCGGCGGCGAACTGGCCGGTCCCGATCAGGCGGTTGTTGGTGGTCAGGTAGGGACGCTGACCGACGCCTTGCATCATGCCGGTGACGTACTTCCAACCCCGCTCGGAAAGGAAGCGGTGGTCGCCGCTGGCCACCAGCGTGGTGCCGTCCGCCAAGGTCAACCGGTAGGCCGGCTTCACCGTCGACCACTTGGCCAGGACCGTGGTGACCACATAGCGGCGGTACGCCCCCCGCCGCTCGGTCCCGTAGATCCGGTCGCCGGGCTCCAGCTCGCTGATCGGCCTGGTCCGCCCGTCGGCCATCAGGATCGGGGTCTCCCCGGCCAGGCAGTAGACGCAGGCATGGGTGCAGCCACGGTACGGGTTGATCGTCCACTCGAACGGGACGCGGGACTCGCCGGGCACCCGGTTGATGATCGACTTGGCGCGGACCTCATAGAAGGTCATGCCGGCGAAGCCGGGGGTGTCGAAGGTGCGGGCGATCGCGCCGGGCAGCGCCAGCGGCAGGGGTGGCGTCGCTGGCGCTGACCCGTCGGGATGCCCCTCGTCCGGGGGAGCGGAGAGGTTCTCCCAGCGCATGGGACTATTCGAACACGTGTACGAAGAGAGCGCAAGCGGACACGACGACGGCTGGGCCCCGATCGAGAGCCCAGCCGTCGTTCGATAAAGATCAGTGCTTGTGGTCGGCCAGCTGCTTGCGGACGTCGTCCATGTCGAGCGCCTGGACCTGCTCGATCAGGTTCTCCAGGGCCGACTCGGGCAGCGCGCCCGGCTGGGCGAAGACGATCACGCCGTCCCGGATCGCCATGATCGTCGGGATGGACCGGATGTCGAACTTCGCGCCCAGCTCCTGCTGGGCCTCGGTGTCGACCTTGCCGAAGGTGATCTCGGGGTGCTTCTCCGAGGAGCGCTCGTAGACCGGGGCGAACCGCTTGCACGGACCACACCACTCGGCCCAGAAGTCGACGAGCACGATGCCGTCGCTGGCGGTCACCTCTTCGAAGTTGGCCGTGGTCAGCTCAACCGTTGCCATTGCTCTCTCCGATCAGCGCGGATTGCGTTTCGTCCCATAGAACCAGGGTCGGCCCCTTCAAATTCCCGGGCCGGCCGGGCCGAAACCGGCCGTGGGTCGTCCGCCCGCGATCACGCCCATCGAGTGGCATCGGCCGCTCCCGTCCTGCGGACCGCAAGTGCGTGACGCATTTGCGTGACGAGCCGTGATGGGAGCGTTCCCAAGGAGATCGCGGGGGGCGGGTGTTACGCTGCGGTAATTTCCGCACTGACGAGGGCCTATCCGACCTGCGGAGATCGCCGATCACCCGGACGCCTGTCACGGAGCGTGATGTCACAAAAAGGTAAATGTGACGTCCATCTCTGTCCGTCCGACGTTCCCTGCGGCAGAATCGTCCCCATCAGAGCGTGGGCGGCGGGTGCCGGGGAGGGCCCCGCCGCTCATTGCGTCTCCCCCCGGTTGCGCCCGGTGTGACATTTCCTCACCACCCGCGCCCCGGCCGTCGACTTAACAAGCGGTAAGGCATGCTGTGCCGAACTCCATCGCCGCCCGTCGAAGGGGACCAAGGATGCAGTTCGGCCGCTACTACGAGGAGTTCGAGGTCGGCGCCGTCTACCGGCACTGGCCCGGCAAAACGGTCACCGAGTACGACGACCACCTCTTCTGCCTGCTCACCATGAACCACCACCCGCTGCACATGGACGCGCACTACGCCGAGACGTCGAGCCAGTTCAAGCGCAACGTGGTGGTCGGCAACTACATCTACTCGCTGCTCCTCGGCATGTCGGTGCCGGACGTCAGCGGCAAGGCGATCGCCAACCTGGAGATCGAGTCGCTGCGGCACGTCGCCCCGACGTTCCACGGCGACACCATCTACGGCGAGACCACGGTGCTGGACAAGCGCGAGTCCGGCTCGAAGCCCGACCGGGGTGTCGTCGCGGTGGAGACCCGCGGCTACAACCAGGACGGCACGCTGGTCTGCGTCTTCCGCCGCAAGGTCATGGTCCCCAAGCGGGAGTACGCCGCCGCGGCCGTGCCCGACGGCGTCGACCCGGAGCGGCCGAGCTTCCCCGAGCCACGCTGACCGGGAGCACGCGTACGACGTAGGGCCCCGCCCCGCCGGGTATCGGTGGGACGGGGCCCTTTCCGCGTTCCGCGTCATATGCTGACGCCGGAGGTTCCCATGAGCCACTCCCTCGCCGGAGAGCCGCCCTCTGCCGGACGCCGTGCCGCACCGCTGACCACCGCCGTCTACTCCGCCGCCGAGTGGGATCTACTCACCACCCTGCCCGGCCGGGTGCTGGTGGCCGCCGTCTCCCCGGCGCCGGGCCGACCGTCCCGGGACGTCGGCGCCGGCCTCGCCGGCCTCGACGCGGTGGCCGCCGGCCGGGCCTTCGACAGTGATCTGGTCCGGGCCGTGGTGGCCGCGATCTACGCCCGGCACGACGGGACCTCGCCGTCGGTCGAGCAGCTGGCCGACCTGGTCGACCTGCTGGCCGCCTGCCGGGCCGCGACCCGGGTGCTGCGCCGCCGCGCCGACCCGGCGGACTCCGCCGCGTACCGGCAGTGGGTGCAGTCGGTGGCGGCCCGGGTGTGCCGGGCCGGACCGAGCGCCGGATCGGTGTCGGTGAGCCTGTCGCCCGCCCCCGCCGACCAGCGGTTCCTGGACCGGCTGGGCGGAGCGTTGGAGCTGCGGTGAGCGGGCCGCGGCCGGGGGTCGGGGCGGCGCGGGGCCGCTCGGGCCGTACCCTCTTGTGACCGTGACCGAGGACCAGCTCGACGTGGGTGTCGGCCCATGGCCCGGCGACCCGCCGGACGACCCGCGCTACGACCCCGAGCTGCTCGCCGCCGGCGACCGGCGCAACGTGGTCGACCGCTACCGGTACTGGCGACGGGAGGCCGTCGTCGCCGACCTGGACACCCGCCGGCACGACTTCCACGTGGCGATCGAGAACTGGCAGCACGACTTCAACATCGGCACGGTCGTCCGCAACGCGAACGCCTTCCTCGCCGCCGAGGTGCACATCGTCGGCCAGCGCCGGTGGAACCGCCGGGGCGCCATGGTCACCGACCGGTACCAGCACGTCCGGCACCACCCGACGATCGAGGAGTTCGTCGGCTGGGCGGCGGAGCGGGAGCTGCCGGTGGTCGGCATCGACAACCTGCCCGGCTCCCGGCCGCTGGAGACCAGCACCCTGCCCCGGCGGTGCGTGCTGCTCTTCGGCCAGGAGGGGCCGGGCCTCTCCGACCCTGCCCGGGCGGCCTGCGACCAGCTCATCTCGATCGCCCAGTACGGCTCGACCCGCTCGATCAACGCCGGGGTGGCCAGCGGGATCGCCATGCACGCCTGGATCAGGGCATACGCCGGGCCGCCGCCGGGCTGAGCCCGTACCCATCGTGCGCGGGGGAAACGGCCGCTCCGCTTGACGGTTGGTCGGCACGGGTCCACGGTGGGGATGTGAGTGTCGTGGTGAGTTGTCCGAGGTGTGCCGGTCCCGTTCGGCTGCCGGACCTGATGCACGCCGAGTCGCGATGCGTGCGGTGCGGCCCGGTCGCGCCGCTGCACGTGCCCGAGCACGTCGACGCCGACATCGTGGCGAGCGTGGTCGAGCGGGTCGCGGCCGCCGCGCCGACGGAGCGGCCGCCCCTGCCGGTGTGGTGCCCCTGGCCGCTGCCTCCGGGGTGGACGGTCACCGGGGTGGCCTGGGCCGGTGACGAGGCCGCCGGGGTGCGGGCCACCGCGGTGGCCTGCGCCGGGCCGGCGCCGCTCGGGGGTGGGCCGGCCGACCTGGTTCTGATCGCCGAGGAGCCGGGGGTGGGGCTGGGCGCCCGCTTCGCCGGGGTGTCCGGGCCGGACCCGGGACCCGAGTTGGCCGAGGCGTTGACCGCGCCCGCGGTCGGGCAGCCGGAGCACGTGGAGCCGGCGCGGATCCGGGTGGGCGGGCATCCGACTCCACTGTGGTTGGTGAATTCCGCGACGGATCGAAGCGCGTACGCCGGCGAGGCTCGGGGAATGTGGCTCCATGCGATAGCCTGGCCGGCGAGCGCGGGTCACCTCCTCGCGGAAGATGTCGTCCTGCACGACCTCACCGAGTGGACTCCGCCCGAGCTCGTGTACGGCGCACCGTCCCCGTACCTGCACGGAAGGGCGTGAGAAACCCTCCCGGGCTTGTCGGGGAACGGGCGCAGACGCAGATATTCACTGTACGACACCATACTGATACTCTGGGTGCTGCTGCGGTATTCGGACCCGGCGCCGCGCGAGAGGATGGCCCGCCATGGCTAAGAAGGTCCTCACCTGGGCCGGCATCGCGTTCTTGATCTTCTTCGTTGCGTACCGGCCAAACTCCGCTGCGGACGTCTTCAAGTCGCTCGGTGGCGGCATCATGGACATCGCCCAGGGCTTCGGCGACTTCTTCACGAGCCTCGTCGCCTAGCCGCCCATGGGCAGCCCCTCCGGTCCCCCCTTCGACCCCGACGATCCCGACCGGGAGCGCCGGGAGCGCGACACCGAGCCCATCCCGAGATACCGGGACGAAGGGCCAGGCTTCGGCTCCGGCGCGGGCCTCTCCGACGGGCCGTCCCTGTCGGACGGTGCCGGCTACGGGGACGGGCCGGGCTACGCCGGTGAGGGCCGTTCCGGTCGGGCCTGGGTGCGTGACCCCGAGGCGGGCTACCAGCAGCCGGTCATCTCCGAGGACGAGCTGGCCGGGCTGCGGGCCGACGCCCAGGGCATGGCGCCGCGACGGGTGCTGCCGCTGGAGGACGAGCCCAGCTCGCTCGTCGCCCGCTACCTCTTCCCCACCGAGCGCTACCGGGGCGAGTGGAAGCGGCACTGGATCCACCTGACCACCCCGATCCTGATCGGCATCGGGGCGACCTTCGTGCTCGGCTACCTCTCCGGCTTCCTCGCCGGGCAGGACGTCGGCGCGCTCACCACGATCGCGGTGCTGCTCTGGTTCGCGATCATGGGCTGGGTCGCCTGGCGGGTCGCCGACTGGTGGTACGACCGCTTCATCCTGACCAACAAACGGGTCATGGTGGTCAACGGCATCATCACCCGGCGGGTGGCCATGATGCCGCTGGTCCGGGTCACCGACATGAAGTACGAGCAGTCCCCGACCGGCCGCGCGCTCAACTACGGCACCTTCGTGCTGGAGTCCGCCGGTCAGGAGCAGGCGTTGCGCGAGATCAAGAATCTGCCCAACCCGAACGAGCTCTACCTGCGCGTCGTCGAGGAGATGTACGAGCCGCAGGCGGTCGAGGCGCGGCTGGGCAAGGAAGCCGACGAGGCCAAGGCCGACGACGGGGCGTGAAGGTTTTCGTCCGTTCATCGGATGAACAGCGCACCATTTGCCGTGGCACCCTGCGAGGACGGGGTGGAGGTGAGCGGTGGCCGATCGGGATCCGCTGGAGGAGGAGTTCCGCGAGTTCGTCGCGGCGCGTTCCGCTGCGCTGCTCCGCACCGCGTACCTGCTCGCCGGGGACTGGGCCACCGCGGAGGACCTGCTCCAGACCGCGCTGACCAAGACGTACCTGGCGTGGAAGCGGCTCGGCGGGATCGAGGCGATCGAGCCGTACGCCCGGCGGGTCATGGTCAACACGTCGACCAGTTGGTGGCGGCGGCGCTGGAACGGTGAACGGCCGACCGAGGTGCTGCCCGAGCGGGCCGGGGTCGACGAGATCGAGCAGCAGCTCGACCGGGACGCGCTCTGGCGCCATCTGACGGCGTTGCCGGCGCGGCAGCGGGCGGTGCTGGTGCTCCGCTTCTACGAGGACATGTCGGAGGCCCAGACCGCCGCGCTGCTGGAGATCTCGCCCGGCACCGTGAAGAGCCAGACCTCCCGCGCCCTCGCCACGCTGCGCAAGCGGCTGGGCGGGCAGGCGCTGCTCGACCTGCCCGCGGAGCCGGCGGCCACCCCGTCCCGGCCCACGACGAGCGCCGGCCGACGAGCCGCCACGACCACGGCCACCGGGGCCCGGTCCGCGCCGGCCACCACCACCGGTGCCCGGCCCGCTTCGGGCGGCGCGACGGGTGCCCGGCCCGCGTCCGCCGTCGACGGACCGCGTGTCCCGGCCGCCGTCGCCCCGGCCGTGCCCGCCCGCCGCCCCGCCGCGCCCGCGAACCGTCCCCGACCGCCCGTCCCGGCCCCGACCACGGCCGTCCCGGCGGAGACCCGATGAACTCCACCACGCCGGACAACCGGACCGAGGGTCCCGAGCGTCCACTTGCTGTGACGCAGGACGACCTGGAGCGGGCGCTGCGGGAGACGCTCTCCCGCCGGGTCGCCGTACCCCCGCCCCCGGCGTTCGACCCGGCCGGCCAGGCCATCCGGCGGGCCCGGCGGGCGCGGCGCCGCACCACGGTCGCCGGCCTGGCCCTGGCCGGGGTCGCCACGGCCATGATCACCGCCGGCACCGCCCAACTCGGCGGCCAGGCCGGCCGCCCCGACACCCCCACCGTGGTGCTGGGCGACCCGCGCGACACCGACACCTCCGGGTGGCCGGTCGCCCCCGTCCCGCCGGCCCGGCCGGCCGGCGGCACGGTGGACCTGATCAACGGCACGGTCCTGGTCAGCGAGGGGAAGAGCTACGAGCTGGGCGTCGGCCCGGCGGAACGGGCGCAGCGGCTGCCTGACCACACCGGCTGGCTGGTGGTGAGCGCGACGACCACGGCGGGCCGTACCCTCTGGTTCCTGCCGACCGGCGGTGCGCCACGGGCGCTCCTGGCCGGCGCGGAGGAGATCGCCGTCGCCCCGGACGGCCGGCAGGTGGCCTGGCGCGACGGTGGCCGGCTCCTCGCCGCCGGCATCGTCGCCGGCCAGCTCATCGCCACGGTCCAGGCGAACGACCCGGCGGGCGTGGTGCCGACCCGGTTCGTCGGCGACTGGGTGCTGGTCCGTCCCGCCGCCGGGGGCTACGCGCTGTGGCGGCCGGGCCCGGGCAACACCCCGGGTACCAACCATCCCGACGTCCTCGACGTCTACGGGGAACGCCCCGACGGTCGGCTCGTCGGCCTGATCCGCTCCGCCGGCCGGTCCTGCCCGGCGCTGCTCTCCGCCGACCTCACCCCGGTCGCTGTCCGCTGCGGCCCGGCGCTGGCCGGCGACGGGCGGGGCGGCGTCTCCGCCGACGGGCGCTGGTTGCTCGCCAACGGCCGGATCGCGTCATCGGACGGCGCCCTCCTGGTCGACCTGGCCGGGGTGACACCGGTCGCCTGGCCGGCGGGGCCGGTGATCAGCGGTGCGGTGGCGTGGACCGGCGCGCAGAGCGCCGCGTACGTCGACCGCTCGGGCGCGCTGGCCCAGCTCCGCCCCGATCTGGTGCTGGCCGGGGAGCGTGCCAGCACGACGCTGGTCGGCGGCGGGCCGGACGCCCGCCCGGTGCTGGTCACCGGCGACTCCTGACCGGACGCTCCGGCGCGCTGCCGGCCGGCCCGGTAGCGTCGGGCGATGACCACGCGGATCGACCTGCACGCCCACTCCACGGCCAGCGACGGCACGCTCAGCCCGGCCGAGCTGGCGCGCGCCGCCGCCGAGGCCGGGCTGGACGTCGTGGCGATCACCGACCACGACACCACCGCCGGCTGGGACGCCGCCGTGGCGGCGCTGCCACCCGGCCTGTCGCTGGTCCGGGGCGCCGAGCTCTCCTGCCGCTGGCACGGGGTGGAGCCGGCGGTGCCGCTGCACCTGCTCGCGTACCTCTTCGACCCGGCGCACCCGGACCTCGTCGCCGAGCTGGAGCGGGTACGGGCCGCCCGGGAGGTGCGCGGGGAGCGGATCGTCCGGCTGCTCCAGGCCGACGGGATCGACATCAGCTGGACGCAGATCATCACCGCGGCCGGCGGCGGGACGGTCGGCCGCCCGCACATCGCCGCGGCGCTGATCCGGGCCGGCCTGGTGGACAGCACCACCGAGGCGTTCGCCCCGGACTGGCTGGGTGAGCGGTACCGGCTGCCCAAGGAGGACATCGACGTCTTCCGGGCCGTCGCGCTGGTCCGCGCGGCCGGCGGCGTACCGGTCTTCGCCCATCCGCGGGCGACTCGGCGGGGACGGATCGTGCCGGACGAGCTGATCGTCGAGCTGGCCGCCGCCGGGCTGGCCGGGCTGGAGGCCGACCACGAGGACCACTCGCCGGCCGAGGCGGCCCACGTCCGCGCGCTCGCCGCCGAGCTGGGCCTGCTGGTCACCGGGTCGTCGGACTTCCACGGCACCCACAAGACCGTCCGGCTGGGCGCCCACACCACCGCCCCCGAGGCGTACGAGCGGATCGTCGCGGCGGCCTCCGGGGTGACCGAGGTCGCTTCCGGCTGATCCGCGTTTCCGCTCTCAGCGGCGCGACTACGGTTAGCCGGTGGATCTCAAGCTCTTTGGTGAGGTCTTCGTGACCCTGCTGGTGATCGTCGACCCGCCGGGCATGATGCCCATCTTCCTTGCCCTGACCGGACCCCTGGCCGCCCGGGATCGCAACCGGGCCGCCTGGCAGGCGGTCGCGTTGGCGCTCGGGGTGATCGTGATCTTCGCGGTGGCCGGCCAGACGCTCCTCGACTACCTGCACGTCGACCTGCCCGCGCTCCAGGCCGCCGGCGGCCTGCTGCTGGTGCTGGTCGCGCTGGAGCTGCTGACCGGCAAGGCCGACGACCCGAGCCAGCAGGCCACCTCCAACATCGCCCTGGTGCCGCTGGGCACCCCGCTGCTGGCCGGTCCCGGCGCCATCGTGGCCACCATGCTCTTCGTCCAGCAGGCGGACGGGTTCAACGACTTCTCGGCCATCGCCGCGGCGATCGTGGCGGTGATGGTGGCCGTCTGGATCGTGCTGCGCTTCTCCGGCGGCATCGTGAAGATCCTCCGACCGGGCGGGATCGAGGTGCTCACCCGGATCGCCGGCCTGCTGCTGGCCGCGATCGCGGTCCAGCTCATCGCCGACGCGGTGGCCGCCTTCGTCACCCAGTACGTGAACATGGCCTGACGCCCGCCGGTGCACAGGTGGCGGGGATGTCGTACCGGGATGGCAGGATCGGGTCCGTGCGACGACCCGTGGGTGCGCCCCGACCCCGTTCCGGCCAACCCGAGCAGCTCGGCTTCGACGGGATGCCG
Organism: Micromonospora sp. BS32; assembly: GCF_059089345.1. Lineage (NCBI taxonomy): Bacteria > Bacillati > Actinomycetota > Actinomycetes > Micromonosporales > Micromonosporaceae > Micromonospora > Micromonospora sp. BS32. The sequence goes on along the minus strand of NZ_JBSSHR010000004.1, from coordinate 156,293 downwards.
GAGCGGCTCTTCGTCTGCACCCCCAGCAAGCTCGGCGCCTACGAGGACTGCCCGCGCCGCTACCGCTACTCCTACGTCGACCGTCCCGCCCCGCCCAAGGGGCCACCGTGGGCGCACAACTCGCTCGGCGCGAGCGTGCACACCGCGCTGAAGAACTGGTACGCGCTCCCCGCGGACCGGCGCCGACCGGAAGCGCTCGCCGGGCTGCTCAAGGGCACCTGGGTCCGCGAGGGCTACCGCGACGACGAGCAGGAGCGTGCGGCGTACCGGCGGGCGCTGGGCTGGCTGGAGGCCTACGTCGCGACGCTGGAGCCGGACGCCGACCCGCTGGGCGTGGAGCGGGTGGTCGCGGTCAAGACGGCGGTGCTGGCCTTCAACGGCCGCACCGACCGGATCGACTCCCGCCCCGGCCCGGCCGGCCCCGAGCTGGTCATCGTCGACTACAAGACCGGCCGCGCCGGGCTGGACGGCGACGACGCGCGCGGCTCGCAGGCGCTGGCGCTCTACGCGTACGCCGCCGAGCGGACGTTCCGCCGGCCGTGCCGCCGGGTGGAGCTGCACCACCTGCCCACCGGGACGGTCGCCGCGCATGACCACACCGAGCAGTCGCTGGCCCGTCAGCTGTCCCGGGCCGAAGAGACCGCCCGGGACATCATGGCCGCCGAGCGGGCCGTCGCCGACGGCGCCGACCCGGACGAAACGTTCCCCGCGGTGGCGGGGACCCGCTGCGGCTGGTGCGACTACCGGCGCGGCTGCCCGACCGGCGCGCAGATCCAGGGGCGGGACCCGTGGGCGGCGATGGAGCGGCCGGCCACGCCGGCGGAGTGAGCCGGGCGCCGCGGCTCAGGCGGCGGTGGAGGTGAGCCGGGTGGCGCGTTCCTTCGCGGCCTGCTGCAACGGCCCCTCCCGCCACTGGCGGGGCAGCGCGGCCAGGGCCAGTCGCAGCGCGCGGACGCTGAGGTCCGCCGAGAGCGCGGTGGTCGGCAGGCCCAGGCCGCCGTAGAGCCGCAGGGCCCAGGGCGGCAGCAGCCCGAGCGCGGTGCCGGCGATGCCGAGGTACGCCCAGCGGGGCGGCCCCAGGGACAGGCCCAGCCGGGCCGGCCGGCTGAGCTTCCACGGGATCGGCGGGGCGGTCAGGAACAGCGCGGTCTCGGCCGCCTCCTTCGTCATCCGCAGCTCCGGGCGGACTGCCCGGTAGTAGTCGGCCACCTCGGCGGCGCTGCCCGGCACCTCGGCCGGGTCGAGACCGACCAGGGCGGCGGCCCGCCGCTGCTCGGCGTAGTAGCCGTCGACCTCGGCGTCGGTCAGCGACAACCCGGCCCGGCGGGCGGTGCTGACGAACGACTCCACCTCGGTGACGTGCACCCAGCGCAGCAGCTCCGGTTCGTCGATGCGGAACTGCTCGCCGGTGGACGGGTCGATGGCGCGCATCCGCGAGTGCAGGCCGCGCAGCCGGCGGCCCGCCGCCTCGGCCTCCGCGGTGGTGCCGTAGATGACCGTGCCGACGTAGGTGGCGGTCCGGACCAGCCGACCCCAGGCGTCGGACTTGTAGTTGCTGTTCTGTGCCACGCCGGCCATCGCCCGGGGGTGCAGCGCCTGGAGGTAGAGGGAGCGCAGGCCGGCGACGATCAGGACCGGCTCGTCGTGCACCTTCCAGGTGACCGAGCCGGGACCGAAGAGGCCGAGATCGTCGGAGTCCACCGACCAAGAGTGCCACGCCGGCCGGGGGATCGGCCCAGGGACGGCGGCTCGGACCGCAGCGGTGCGGCGGGCTCAGATTTCGGTGGTGCGGCGGGCTCAGACCTCGGCGGTGCGGCGGGCCTGGCAGGTGGGGCAGAGGCCCCAGAAGGTCACTTCCGCCTCGTCGACCTCGAAGCCGTGGGCGATGTTCGGGTCCAGGCAGGGGGCGCCGCCGACCGCGCAGTCGATGTCGGCGATCTCGCCGCAGCCCCGGCACACCACGTGGTGGTGGTTGTCGCCGGCACGCGCCTCGTACCTCGCGGGACTGCCCGCCGGCTCGATCCGGCGGGCTAGGTCGGCCCGGGAGAGCGCGCCGAGGACGTCGTACACGGCTTGGGTGGAGACCGAGTCGAGGCGTTCCCGGACCCGGCGGGTGATCTCGTCGACCTCCAGGTGGCCCCCGCCGGCCAGGACGTCCAGCACGGCGAGGCGCGGCCGGGTCACCCGAAGGCCCCGCGACCGGAGCAGTTCCTCGCCACTGGACACGAGGCAATGACAGCACGGGGTCGGCGGGCCGACAACCGACCCCGACGGCAGGTGGCCCCGGACACAGCTCGCACGACCTCGGTGAACCGTCCCCCTCAGCACCGCGTGTACCCGATCGGCGGCGTGCCGCGACAAGTGGATCGTCGTACGCTGCTTGCCGCGGAACCGCATCCACTGTCGGAGGTGTCGGTGTTCAAGGAAATCAACGGCCTGCCGGGCCACGTCCTGGTGGTCCACGCCGTCGTGGTGTTCGTTCCGCTGCTGGCGCTGCTGGCCGCCGCGTACGGGCTGATGCCGCGCTGGCGGCCCCGGCTCGACTGGGCCGTGGCGGTCCTCGCGGTGGTGACCCCGATCCTGGCCTGGGTGGCCACCGAGTCCGGCGAGGCGTTCCAGGAGGCCCTGGAGGCCAAGGGCTACCCGCCCGAGCTGCTCGCCAAGATCCACGAACATTCCGAGTACGGCGAGAACCTGCTCTGGTTCACCGTCGGGCTCGCGGTGGCGGCGCTCGTGCTGCTGGCGCTGACCAGCGGTCGGATCCGCACCCCGCAGTTGCCCGCCTCGGTCACCTGGGCGCTCACCGCGCTGGTCGTGGTGCTGGCGGTCCTCGCGCTGGTCTACGCGTACCTCACCGGCGACAGTGGCGCCGAGTCGGTCTGGGGCAACACCCTCTGAGCCCGGCCTCTCGCATCCGCCCTGCTCAGAAGATCGCCCGGGAGCAGAGCAGGCAGAGCAGGACCAGCAGCACCACCCCGGCGACCGCGCCGACGCTCCAGGTGAGCCGCTGGGCCCGTTGCTCCGCGACGTCCATCGCCTCCATGTCCTGCGGCGGCAGGGCGCGTGGCGCGGTCGGGTGCAGGTGTACCGGGGGTCGCCAGCCGGGTGGCGGCGGGGTGGTCGGCGGCGGTCCGGCGTAGCCGCCGCCCGCCGGTGGCGCTGCGCTCGGCCCCGTCGGGGCGGGTGGGGGAGCCGGTGCCACCCCGGTCGGCGCCGCCCACGGCGACGGCGACGTCGGCGCGACCGGCGGTCCGCCTCCGGCCGGGCCGCCGGTCGTCGGTACGTCGGACCGAACGTCGCCGGTCGTCGGTTTGGTGCTCGGGGCGCTCGGTGGCACGTTCTCGGGCGGCCGTCGCCAGTAGTCGTCCTCCGGGGGGTTACCGCTGGGCGTCGTCACGACGTCCGACGCTACCAACGCCCGGGGCGCCGGACCGGTCGACGCGGCGGCCCCCGGGGTGGGAGTGGTACGGCCGCGGGCCGGAGCGCTGCCGGCGTGACGACCGCCGGTTGGGATAGTCTTGCCGCTCGTGAGCACCGAGAACCCGGGCCCGCAGGGCGTACGCGGCGACGACGACCGCGCCGTCGACCTCAGCGAAGACTTCGTGGTACTGCCCGAGCAGACGGTCGACGACACCGATCACGGCTGGGGCGAGCGCGGCGGCGGCAACGACGACTGGCTGCTCGCCGAGCGTCCCCCGCACTGGGGCTGACCGCACGCGCAGTGCCGGTCCGCGCCACCGCGGCTCAGCCGCGCACCACGACGGCGAAGCGACTCCCCTCCGGCTGGCCGATCGTGCGACGTGCCTGGTCGGGCCGGAGGGCCAGGTAGAGGGCCGACGTCCCGTCGGTGGCGTCCCCGCTCACCACGTCGAGCACCAGCGCCCCCGCTGCGAGCAGGATGGCATCGGTGGTCGCCTGCCCGCCCGGCATGACCAGCAGGTCGACCCGGGCGCCCGGCCGGAGCACCGCGAGCGCCGCCGGCTCGGCCAACCGCACCGGTACGCCCACCGCCCCGCCCGGCAGCGCCAGCGCCCCCGGCCGGCCGGCACCCGCCGGCACGCTCCCGCGCGCCCCGGCAGCCTCGCCGGGCGACACGTCCGGCCCCGCCGGCCCACCGTCGCCGGTCGCGCCGCTTCCGACCGCCCGGCCGTCTCCGTCCACCGGCCCGCTGCCGCCCGGCGGGCCACCTCCGCCCATCGGCCCACCATCGCCTGCCGGGCCGCTGCCGCCTGGCGACCCGCTGCCAGCCGATGTGCCGTGTGCGCTCGCCGGCCCGGTCCCGTCCGGCCGCCGGTCGTCGGCGCTCGCCAGCCGGTCCTGCGCGGGTCCGGGGACTGGGCCGGCGCAACCGGTCGGATGGTCCAGGACGATCACCGCGAGCCCGAGCAGCGCCGCCACCAGCCCCGCCCGCAGCAGCGTCCCGCCGCCCGGCCGGCGCGGCCACCGCACCGGCCGCAGGGCGCGACGGCCGTCCGGGTCACCTGCCGCCATGACACCACCTCCGAGTGCGGTTCGTCGTCCGAGGCGCGGTCCGCGCCGGGCGCCGCTGGACGGGCACCCGGTTCAGCAGGCTAGGTGGGCGGCGGGACGGCGTGGAGGACGTCGTACCCAGCCTGTGGACAACTCTCGGGCCTGTGGACAACGCCCGTCGGCCGCGCCGATCGGCTATGCCCGACGGTGGCCGGGTACGCCGAACGCCCCTGCGGCCCGGGGGCGGCAGGGGCGTCGGAAGTGCGGGATCAGGAGGCGGAGGAGCTGCCCGACGAGCTAGCGGCCGGGGCCTTGGCCGAGCCGCCGCCGTTGGTCGACGTGCCGGACGACGTGCTCGACGACGAGTCGCCGCCGGAGGACGAGCCCTCCGACTTGGCGGCCGGCTTGGCGGCTCCGGCGCCCTTGCTCTCGCTACCCGAGGAGCGGGAGTCGGTCCGGTAGAAGCCGGAGCCCTTGAACACGACGCCGACCGAGTTGAAGACCTTGCGCAGCCGCCCCTCGCACGCGGGGCACTCGGTCAGCGGCTCGTCAGAGAAGGACTGCACCGCCTCGAGCTGGTGGCCGCACGCGGTGCAGGCGTACTGGTAGGTGGGCACGTTCTCCTCCGGATCTGGCACGGCCGGTTGGCACTCGACGTATTCGAGTGCCAATGGTGCGTCATCGCACCCGGGTTCGTCCAGCGGACGTGGGGGGATCGACAGCCGGCGCGTCCCCGAGGGTACGCAGGCCGCTCGCCGGGGCGAACACCGCGCGTACCGGACGATCGTGCGGCTCGGCGGGCAGCGTCTCGACCAGCTCGCCGTCGTGCAGCAGCGCCACGGTCAGGGTCGCCGCGGGCACCCGGGCCAGCGCGCGGTCGTACGAGCCGCCGCCCCGGCCCAGCCGTGCCCCGCGCCGGTCCACCGCCAGCGCCGGCACCACCACCAGGTCCGCCCCGGCCACCGCTGCCGGCCCGAGCCGAGGCCCGTCCGGCTCGCGCAGCCCCCGACCGGCGGCCACCAGTGAGCGGGGACCGGCGTACCGGGCCCAGTCCAGGTCCAGGTCGTCGACGAGGACCGGCAGGAGCAGCTCCGCCCCGGCGGGCAGCGCGGCGAGGAGCACGTCGGGCAGCTCCGGGCCGCCCGGTTCGGACCCGACCGGCACGTACGCCGTCATCTTGCGCGGGCGCAGCCGGCGTACCAGCTCGGCCAGCCCGGCCTGGACGGACGCCGCGGCGGCGGCCCGCTGCGGGCCGGTCAGCGCCCGACGGCGGGCGAGCAGCGCGATCCGCGCCTCGCGCTTCGCCGCATGGGTCACTTCCGCGTCATCAGAAAAATCCGGCACGCAACACTCCTGACGCAACGCTTGTATAGCGGTCGCTCTGTGTCAGCATCGCAGCAAAGGGCCTGGAAGCTCCGGGGGGCAGCGTTGACGCTACGCGGGCGGTTGACGGCAGCCTTCCTCGCGGTGGTGCTCGGCCCGGTGCTGCTCGGCGCGGTCTTCGCCGGGACCACGCTGGCGGCGGTCGACCGGAGCCGCTCCACCGAGCGCCTCGGCCTGGCCGCCTCCGCCGTGCGGACCTCCGTCGACGCGCTCTGCCAGCAGCTGCGAGCCGTCGCCGACGCGGTCGCGCTGCGCACCGACGCCGCCGCCCGGATCGTGGCGGCCGGCCAGGTGGTCGGCCGCGGCCTCGCCGCCGCCGTGCTGGTCACCGACGTGAACGGCACCCCGACGTACGTCACCCCGGGGGCGCCCCCGACCCCCTGGCTCGACTGCGCGGACGGCGGCGTGGCCGAGGGGCCGGTACGGGCGATCGGCGCCCGGGTCGAGCTGCGCGACCCGGCCGGCGCGGCGCTCGGCACGGTGGCCGCCGCGCAGGTCGTGGACCCGGCCTTCGTGGCCCGGCTGGCCGCCGCCACCGGCGTCGCGGTCACCCTGCTCGACGCCGGTGCCCCGCCGGGCCGGGTCACCCACACCACCGAGTCCCACCAGGTACGCGAGGCGGTGCTCGCCGCCGCCGGCACGGCCGACGGAGACCGGGTCACAGAGACCCGCGACGGCCGGTACGTCCGGCGGCTCGACCCGACGTCCGGGCAGCCGCTGCCCTTGGTCCTCTCCGTCCCCGGCGAGCGGCCGCCCGGCCTGCCCGCCGTGCTGCTCGGCGCGGTGCTGCTGGCCGCCGTGCTGGCCGTGCTGACCGCCTGGCGGCTGGCCCGGGTCACCACCCGACCGCTGGTCGAGCTGGCCGCGGCGGTGGACCGGGTGGCCCGGGGCGACCTGACCGCCCGGGTACCGGTGCGCAGCCGCGACGAGATCGGCCGGCTGGCCGCCGCGTTCAACGGGATGACCCGGGAGACCGCGAGCTACGTGGCGGCGCTGACCAGCAGCCGGGACCAGCTGCGCGGGCACCTGGCGGTGCTCGGTGACACCCTGGCCAGCACCCACGACCTGCAACGCATCCTGCGGGTGATCCTGCACAGCGCTATCGGGGCGACCGGGGCCCGGGCCGGCGCGGTGCTGTTGCTCGACCCGGCCGGGATGCTGGTGGAGCAGTGCGCCGAGGGGCTGGACGGGCGGTACCCCGCCGGGGCGGACGCGCTGCGGGTGCCGGTCGGCGTCGGGGTGGTCGGGGCGGTGGCGGCCACCGGGGAGGTCCGGAGCGGACGGGCCGAGCCGACCGACCCGCCCGACGGGGAGCCGCGCTGCGAGTCGTACATCGCGGTGCCCTTCACCGCGCCCGGCGGTCCGGCCGGCGGCGAACCGACCGGCCGGGATCCGACGGTCGGGGTGCTGGCCCTCTACGACCGGCTCGGCGCCGAGGAGTTCGACGACGACGACCTGGTCACCCTGCGCACCTTCGCCGGGCACGCGGCGGTGGCGGTGGAGAACGTCCGGGTGCACGAGGAGGCCCAGCGGCTGTCGCTGACCGACCCGCTGACCGGGCTGTGGAACTACCGCTACCTGCGCGAGTCGCTGCGCCGCGAGGTGGAGCGGGCGAACCGGTTCGGCCGGATGCTCAGCATCCTCGCCCTCGACCTGGACCGCTTCAAGACCGTCAACGACACGTACGGGCACGCGGCCGGTGACGCGGTGCTCGCCGAGTTCGCCCGCCGGGTGCGCGGGGAGATCCGCGAGGTGGACCTCGCCTTCCGGCAGGGCGGCGAGGAGTTCGTGGTGCTGCTGCCGGAGACCGACGCGCGGGGCGCGGCGATCGTCGCCGAGCGGCTCGGGGCGGCCGTCCGGGACACCCCGATCACGGTGGACGGGCACGGCGTGCGGGTGCCGGTCCCGGTGACCGTCTCGATCGGCATCGCCGTCTATCCCGATCACGCCAACTCCGGGCAGGAGGTGCTGGACGCCGCCGACGATGCGCTCTACGCCGCGAAGGCCGCCGGCCGGGACGGCTACCGGGTGACCGGGGCGCGGGCCACGCCGGTGGAGCAGGAGATCACGGTGCCGGCGGGGGCGGCCAGCCCGGACGACGGGCTCCCGCGCGCGGGCCCGGCGGTCGAGCGGACCGCGAGCCGGCACGCCACCAACACCGCCGGTGTGACGCAGCCGGGCGGCGCGTCTTCCGGTCCTCACCCGCCGCGGCAGAGCCGTGGCCGATAGTCTCGCGGCATGTCGGAGCACTCAGCGAACCCCTCAACGGCCGCCGCGACCGGCCGTACCCGCGCGGTCAAGGCCGTCATCCCGGCCGCTGGGCTGGCCACCCGGTTCCTGCCGGCCACCAAGGCGGTGCCCAAGGAACTGCTGCCGGTGGTCGACCGGCCGGTGCTGCAGTACATCGTCGAGGAGGCGGTCCAGGCCGGCCTCGGCGACGTCCTGCTGATCACCGGGCGGGGCAAGACGGCCATGGTGGACCACTTCGACCGCCGGCCCGACCTGGAGGAGCGGCTCGCGAAGAAGCCGGAGCTGCTGGCCGCCGTCAAGCGCACCGAGGACCTGGCCGAGATCTATACCTGCCGGCAGCCCGAGCAGCTCGGCCTCGGCCACGCCGTCGGGTACGCCGAGTCGCACGTCGGCGACCAGCCGTTCGCGGTGCTGCTCGGCGACGAGTTCGTCAAGCCGTCCGAGCCGCTGCTGCCGGCCATGCTGGAGCTGCAGGCCCGCACCGGCGGTGTGGTGCTGGCGTTCTTCGAGGTCGACCCGGCCGAGACCAGCCGGTACGGCATCGCCTCGGTCGAGCCGGCCGAGTCGGAGCTGGCCGACATCGGCGAGGTCGTCAAGGTGACCGGCATGGTGGAGAAGCCGAAGCCGGAGGACGCCCCCAGCAACCTGGCCGTCCTCGGCCGGTACGTGCTGCCGGGGCGGATCTTCGACGCGATCCGGCGGACGGAGCCGGGCAGCGGCGGCGAGATCCAGCTGACCGACGCGATGGAGCTGCTGCGCACCGAGGGAGTGCCGGTGCACGCGATCGTCTACCGGGGCACCCGCTACGACACCGGCATGCCGCTGGGCTACCTCCAGACGGTGGTGCAGATCGCCGCCGAGCGGGAGGACCTGGGCGGCGAGTTCCGCAAGTGGCTGACCGAGTTCGTCAACTCCGACGCGGCGGGCGGCTCCGGTACATGACCGCTACGGCCGACGCCGAGGCGGCCGCGAACGAGTTGACGCCGCTCGCCGACTACCTGGGCAGCGTGCTGCGCAGGTTACGCGCGCTGCCTCCGCTCGACCTCGACCTCACCCAGGCGTACGGCAACGTCCTCGCCGAGGACGTCGTCGCGCCGCACTCGTTCCCCGCCTTCGACCAGGCGGCGGTGGACGGGTACGCCGCGCGCTGGGAGGACCTCGTCGGCTACGGCCCGGTCCCCTCCTCGGGGGGCCCGGGCCGGACCGTGCGGTTGAACGTGGTCGGGGACCTCGGCGCGGCCAGCTGGCGACCGGTCCGGCTCACCCCGGGATCGTGCTTCTCGGTGGCCGCCGGCGCGCCGCTGCCGGTGGCCGCGGACGTCGTGGTCCCGGTGGAGTGGACCGACCAGGGCATGGCCGCCGTGGAGATCTTCCGCACCCCCAAGCGGGGGTACGGGGTCCGCCGGGCCGGTGAGGAGCTGCCGGCCGGGACCCTGCTGGCCCGGGCCGGCACGTACGTCTCGCCGGCGCTGGTGGCCGTCTTCGCCGCCACCGGCCTCGGCCATGTGGTGGTCCGCCCCAGCCCCCGGGTGGTCATCGTGGCGACCGGCGACGAACTCGTGGACGTGGGCCGGGGCAGCCAGCCGGGCCAGGTGGTGGACGCGAACTCGCACGCGCTGACCGCCGCGGCGGCCGAGGTGGGCGCGCTGGCCTACCGGGTGGGCATCTGCGACGACGACCCGGAGGCGCTGCGCGGCCTGCTGGAGGACCAGACGCTGCGCGCCGACCTGATCGTGACGACCGGCGGCACCGGCACCGGGCCGGGGGACATGGTGCGCCGGATCCTGTCGCGGCGGGAGGGGGGCCGGGCCGGCCCGGTCACCTTCACCGACGTGGCGCTCTATCCCGGCACCTCGCTCGGGTTCGGTACGGTCGGCGCCGAGGAGGTGCCGGTGGTGTGTCTTCCCGGGGAGCCCGGCGCGGCGCTGATCGGCTTCGAGGTGCTGGCCCGGCCGGCGATCCAACTGCTCGCCGGCGCGGAGCCGGTGTTCCGGCCCAGCGTCCGGGCGCACCTGCTGGAGACCATCTCGTCGCCGGCCGGGCTGCGCGAGTTCCGGCCCGCGCACGTGGCGGAGCGGCGCGGCGGCGGCTACACCGTCCAGCCGCTGCCGGGCGGGCCGTTCACCCTCTCCGGGCTGGCCGAGGCGAACGGTCTGATGGTCCTCGGCGAGCGGGTCACCGCCGCGGCGGCCGGGTCCACGGTGGACGTCCTCCTGCTGGACCGGCGCCGGTGAGTCTGTTCGGCCGGAATCCAGGCTGGCCGGTGACGTTGGCCGACGGGCCGGTGGTGCTGCGGCCGTACCGGCGCTCCGACGCCGCGGCCTGGTCGGAGATCCGGCGCGCCAACCAGGCCTGGCTGGCGCCCTGGGAGTCACACCTGCCGGGCAGCTGGGACGAGACGAACTCGCCGGCCGCGTTCCGCTACGTGCAGCGGGACCAGCGCCGCTCGGCGCGTACCGGTGAGGGGATGCCGTTCGCGGTGTGCCTGCGCGAGGACGGCCGGGAGCGGCTGGTCGGGCACATCAACGTCGGCAGCATCGTCCGGCGGGCGTTCTGCTCCGGGTACGTCGGGTACTGGGTGGACTCCCGCGTCGCCGGCCGCGGGGTGATCCCCACCGCCATGGCGCTCGCCGTGGACCATGCGTTCGGCCCGGGTGGACTGCACCGGGTGGAGGTCAACATCCGGCCGGAGAACCGTCCCTCCCGGAGGGTCGTGGAGAAGCTGGGCTTCCGCGAGGAGGCGTACCACGTGCGCTACATGCACATCGACGGTGCCTGGCGCGACCACATCGGATACGCGATGACCAGCGAGGAAGTGGCCGCCGAGGGTGGCCTGCTGGCCCGCTGGCACCGGGTGCGCCGTACCGGCGGGTGAGCCGTCCCACGGGCGGGATCGGCGCGGCGCGTCATCATCCTGGTCGGTGGCCCGTAACCTCAAGTGACTGCAAGCTGTGGCAAGCGCTGCCCGCCCGTACGATCTGCGCCGTCGAGGACCATCCGGTGAAGATCCTGCGGCCGATCGGCGGTTGCCCCGAATTCGGTGACGGGAGGGGTGAGGGTGCCGACCTCGGTGCTCCTCGCCGTCCTCGCCGCCGCCGGCCTGCTCGCCCTCGCCCCGGCGCTGGTCCGCCGGTACGACGCCACCGAGCGGCTGGTGGCGGAGCGGGCGCAGTCGACGGCGCGGGTGCTCCAGCGCCGCCGGCGGGCTCGTACTGTCCCCGGTCGGCGGCCGGTCAACCCGTCCCGCGCCCTCGTCGTCACCCTCAGCGAAAATGCGACGACGGGCGGCCTGAGCGCTCCGGTCTCCGCGCCGCCCGCGCCGGTGCGCCGCTCCGGTCGGCTGCGCGCCGTGCCGTCGGCCCCGGGCAGGGCGCGCCGCCGGCCGCCGCCCCGCCGGCACCACACCCCGGCGGTCTACCGGCGGCGTCGGGTGCTCGCCGCGCTGCTGCTGCTCAACTTCGTCGAGCTGGTCGGCGTGGTCGTGGTCAGCCCGGGCTTCTGGATCGGCTTCTCGGTCACCGCCACCCTGCTCGTGGCGTACGTCGTACACCTGCGGGGGATGGCCGTGAAGGACCGCCGGCGGCGGCGGATCCAGGCCCGGGAGGCGGCCTGGCTGGCCGCCCGGCAGGCCGAGGTGCGGCGGGAGCAGGCCCGTCGGGCGGCGGCCCGCCGGGAGGCGCAGCGTCGCCTGGCGGCCCAGCGCGAGGCGGTACGCCGCTCCGCGATGGGTCTGGACCGCCCGGCCGACCTGCCCGCGGCGGCCAGCGGGGGCGGCTCGGTCTCCTACCGGCGGACGGGCGGGCTGCGTGGACGCCCGTATCAGTCCGGCGGCGGCCCCCACACCGCCTGACCGCTCAGGCTCCGCCGATCTTGCAGTTGCCGGCCCCCGTTGTGGGCCTTCGTCCCGTTCGTCCGGGCGGCAACTGCAAGATCGGCGGGGAAGGGGTGGGCCGGTGGGCCGGTTCGCTCGGGTGAGGGGCGTCTGTTAGCCTTGTCGTCGGCCCGCCCGGTGAAAGCCGGGTGGGACCGAAGCCGGTCCGCCGGCGGAGGGGTTGTGGCGCAGTCCGGTAGCGCACCTCGTTCGCATCGAGGGGGTCAGGGGTTCGAATCCCCTCAACTCCACCCAGTTCAAAGGCCGTTTCCCCGCTGAGGGAGACGGCCTTTTTCGATCTTGTACAGCAGCGGAGTACAGCAAGCAACCACTCACGCGTACGGACAACAGGACTGTTCCGCCGCCGGTGCCTGCCTGGGTAGGGTCCGGCGGTGATCGTCTCCCAGTACGCGTACTTCGCGCTGACTTCGTCTCGGGTGCCGGCCGCCGAGATCACCGCGAGGCTCGGCACCGAGCCGGACGAGATCGTCGTTCGCGGCAGTCGCAATGCCGACCCCGCGAGGCCTGCCAGGCACCGGTGGAAGGTGGCATGTCGCGAGCCTGGGTTGACCGTGGACGACCAGATCGCCCGGATCGTTGATCGGCTGTTCGAGCACGCGGGACGCATTGGTGAACTTGCCGTCGAGATGGAAGACCCTGATGGCGGGCCGAGCGCGAGTGTTCTGCAAGTCGTCCGCGTGTTCGAGCATCCGGATGGCGAGGAGGAAGACCAGACCAGCCCATTCGAAGGCTTGCAGAAGCTCCCCGGCCAGCACCAGTTGCTGGGCTGGCATCTCGATGTTCGGGTGCTGGAGTTTCTCCGACTGACGCGAGCAGAGCTGGACGTGGACGAGTACGCCTACGGGTAAGGATGGTTCCGGTCGACCGAAGGATCCGGTCCGGCTGGCTTCTGTGTCGGTCCCTCAGCCGAGTCCGAACACGGCCGGTTTGCCGGCGGTGGAGTACGGCAGCTCAGAGGAACTGCTCGCCGAGGCGCTTGAAGTGCTGTCTCGGTCGCCTCCGCGCTGGCCTCGCTGTAGATGTTCATGGTCACCGCGATCTGGCTGTGCCGGAGGATCTGCATGGTCACCCGGGGGTGCACGTCGAGCGCCACCAGCAGGGAGGCGCAGGTCCGTCGGGTGGTGTGAACGGAGATCTGCCGTACGCCGGCCTTCCGACAGCGGGTCTTGAACTCGCGGTGGAAGTTCCTCGGCTCGACCGGTGTGCCGAGCCGGGTGGTGACGACCATGCCGTTGTCCTGCCAGGCCCGTCCTGCGTGGGCACGGTGTCTCTCCTGGTCGTCGCGGCGAGCGCGCAGGGCCGTGGCGCAGATGGCGGGCAGGGGCAGCAAACGCTTCGCTACGCGTTGATGACGGCCGGAAGGGATCGACAACGTCGCCAGTGCATGAGCACACGGGACGACCTCCGCCGACACTGGTTGGTGACCGCGACCAGGCTCCCCCGACGGGGGTCATCTGCGCTTTCCCGCCGGTACCGGTCAGGCCGTTACGTGCGCGAAGTTACGAGCCACGGGGTGTGTCTCGCCCGTTTAGGGGTATCCGCCCTCATTCGGTGTGATTAAGGGCGGGAGGGCTGGTGGATTCGTACCCTGCCGTGGAGTCCCATGGCTTGATCGGTGACCTGCAGACCGCGGCGCTGGTGGCGATGGACGGGACGGTGGACTGGTTCTGCGCCCCACGCTTCGACTCGCCGAGCGTGTTCGGTGGCCTGCTCGATCGGCACAAGGGTGGGTACTTCCAGGTCTCACCCGAGGGCGTCGACTACACGAGTAAGCAGTTGTACCTGCCCGGCACGCCGATTCTGATCACCCGCTTTCTCAGCGCGGACGGCGTGGCTGAGCTGGTGGATTTCATGCCCGTCGCGGGAGATCACGTCACCGACCGCCACCGCCCTTCCACCCCGGCGCCGGTGCCTTCACGCAGCACTATGCGTCCGACGTCCTGGACGCGTCACTGCTCGCCATGCCCTACCTCGGAGTCGTGTCGCCAACGGATCCGATGTGGCTGTCAACGCTGCGGGCCATGGACGCGAAACTGGTCTCCGACAGCCTCGTCTACCGGTACGACCCGAACGCCTCACCCGACGGCCTGCCCGGCCAGGAGAGCACCTTCACCATGTGCACCTTCTGGTACGTCCGGGCCCTCGCGCAGTCTGGGCGGCTCGACGACGCGAGGCTGACCTTCGAGAAGATGCTCACCTACAGCAGCCCCCTCGGCCTCTACTCGGAGGAGATAGCCCCCACCGGCGAGCAGACCGGCAACTTCCCGCAAGCATTCAGCCACCTCTCACTGATCAGCGCCGCCGTGAACCTCGACCAACTACTCGACGCCCGCCCCTGAGCGAAACGAGAGCGATAACCCGCCGGGGGTCGAACTGGAAGGACGGTTCGCGCACCGAGGCGACCACCCACAGGCCGAGCCTCATCAAGGCTGCCCGCAGTCAGCAGAACGTCAGCGAACGCGTTACAACGCGACGGGTGAAGGCCATAAGAAGCGGCAAGGCAGCCGGTGCGCAGGCAGACAGGACGACACCCATCGACAGTGTTCGACGACCAGGACCAGGCTCCCCCCGACGGGGGTCACTCCTCAGCGGGCAGGGAGCCGGCAGCAGCGGCGACCTGACATCAGTCGTTGACATCAACGGTGGCGGCCGAGGCCGGACGAGTGTGGACGGGTGTCGCCTCGGAGCCGAACCCCCGTGGACGTCAACGGACGCTACGACCTTCGCCGAAAGCGCCTCGTAAGCGAGTCGTCAGGCCGGCTGCTGGGGCGGTCACATCGGCGCGTGAGCCAGCGCCCGCCGACGCGCGTACCAGGTCAGCTATTCCGCGCTCTACCTCGGCTCCTACCTCGTCCAAGCTGCCGAGGATCTTCACTGGGTTCCGGCTGGCGCGTTGCATCACCGGTTCCTCGGATGGACCCGCGAGGCCAGCGAATTTACGACAGCAGTACAGCAGCGAAGTACAGCAACCGTGCCAGCCACACCACACCGAGACGAGCCTGAGCAGGCCGTATGACCTCGGACGACGCCCGATCACACCACCTCGCCGCCAGTTCGCATCGAGGGGGTCAGAGGTTCGAATCCCCTCAACTCCACCCAGTTCAAAGGCCGTTTCCCGTGGTGGGAGACGGCCTTTTTCGATCCTGCACGGCAGCCCCTTCGCGATTCGATCTCCCTGTCGTACCCGCCAATGAGATCTTCCGCATGGAGCGTCCGGTGCGGCAGGCGTACCTGAACAGCGCTCGCCGGGACGGCCGCGATCCTGTGATCGGCTGTTCAGCGGAGATCTGGCGCGCGACTGTCAACGCCCGCCCTGCGCCACTCGCGATACGTCCGGCCCGGCTCGCGCCTTGTTGTCATGCTGGCCCGTGCCTACTGTGCAGTGATGCTTTCGCGAATGCTGACGGTGACGTTCGATGCGCACGACGCGGCTCGCCTGGCAGAGTTCTGGGCCGGCTTGCTCGGCCGGGAGGTCGTCGAGGACGCCGGTGGTGCGCTCCTGCCCGGCGGCGACGCACAGCTCAGCCTGCGGTTCGTTCCGAGCCGCGCGGAGAAGGTGGGGCCGAACCGCATGCACCTTCACCTGACCAGCGCCAGCCGCGCCGACCAGCAGCACACGGTGGCTACGGCGCTGGGGCTCGGCGCCGGTCACCTCGACGTCGGGCAGCGCCCCGAGGAGGGGCATGTCGTCCTGGCCGACCCCGAGGGCAACGAGTTCTGCGTGATCGAGCCGGGCAACGCCTTCCTCGCCGGGTGCGGCTTGCTCGGGGAACTCGCCTGCGACGGCCGCCGGTAGGTTGGCCTCTTCTGGAGCGAGGCGCTGGGTTGGCCGCTGGTGTGGGACCAGGACCAGGAGACCGCGATCCAGTCACCGCACGGCGGCACAAAGGTCGCCTGGGGAGGCCCGCCCGTGGCCCCGAAAAAGGTGCGGAACCGGCAGCGCTTCGACCTCGCCCCGGCCGGTGGCGACCAGCACGCGGAGGTCGACCGGCTGGTCTCTCTCGGAGCCACTCGGCTCGAGGTCGGTGAGGACGGCGCCGTCGTGCTGGCCGATCCCGACGGCAACGAGTTCTGCGTGAGAGGAAACTGACCAGAGCGCCACGACCACGGCGAACTCACGCACCTCCGGCAGCGACGCCGGGGCCGACGGTCCGGTCGCCGTCAAGGCGATTGCGGGAACGCGCAACCGCCCCTGTCCGCCCTGCGGTCACGGTGGTCCGATCCGTCCGCCACCAGGCGAACCGCTGATTCGGGTACGGCGCCGGGAGTGCATCCTGTTGCGGCTTCCGCAGGTCGCTTGGCCGCCGCACAGATGGTCGGCCAGGCGACCGTAGCCCGTGCCGGGCTGTGTCACCCTGTACCCGACATCGGGCACGGGGGACGAGCCTGAAGGGTGCAGCCGTGGGCGACACGAAACGGGAAATGGCGGCCGGTCCGGGCGATCCCGGCGTGGACAGGCTGGCCAGCATGTCCCGGGCCCTGGAAGTCGCGGTGAGCCGGCGGATCCTCGCGGTCCAGAACGGCGAGGCGCATGACCCCCAGGTGCGCCTCTTCGCTGAGGGGCTGCCCGAGATCCTGGACCGGCTGCCGATGCTGGAGGCCGCGACCCGGTACGTGGTCTACAACCTCCAGCGCAGCTCCACGTTCGACCCGTCCCGCCGGGAACGTCTACCCAACCGCCGTACCCGGGCCAGGAAGCTCCAGGGGCACATGATCCTCCACCCCACCGAGCACCTGCCGCTCACCGCCGCCTGCCACCCCGACACCTCGGTGGCGCAGGTGCAGGGCATCGGCCTGGCCATCGACGAGCGGCTCGCGCTGTTCCCCGGCCCGTACACCGCGGACGGGCGTCCGACCGCCTGGTTGTGCTCCGACCCGGACCTGGTGGCCGCCTTCTGCGAGCTCTGGCACGAGACGAATCGGTCCGCCGTGCCGGTCCGCGACATGCCGGGCCTCGTCCGCCTCACCGAGCGCCAGTTGGACGTCGTCGCGCTGCTGTCCAAGGGCGCGAAGGACGCGGCGATCGCCCGGCTGCTCGGTGTCTCCCCCAGGACGGTAACCAGCGACGTCGGCAAGATCATGGACGCGTTCGGCGTCGCGACCAGGTGGGAGGCGGGAATGGTCATCGGCCGGGCCTGCCCGCCGAGCCTCAGCGATCGGCCCGTCGCCCGCCCCTGACCGTCGGTCGACGCCCGTTAGCGGTCAGGGTGTGGGCGTACCCGGTCGGTGGGCGGGTTGGAACAGTTCTATGAGGTTGCCGGCCGGGTCGGTGAGCAGAATCTGGCGCCCGCCGGGGCCGGCGACCACGCCGCCGCGGAAGGGCACTCCCGCGTTGCGCAGTCGGTCGATCTCGGCATCCAGGTCGCCGACGATCAGATGGATGCGGTTGCGTCCAGCGGTGGAAGCGTCGTCGGGGGTGGCCCGGGCGCCCGAGCTGGTCGGCCCGGACAGCAGCAGCCGCAGCGGGCCGCGCACCACGTCGGCGAAGGCGGGCGCGGCGCTGGTCTTCAGCGTGAAGCCAAGATGGGTGGTGTAGAAGTCGACGGCCTGCTGGACGTCATCGACGAGGTAGCGGACGCTGGCGTAACGGTCGGGTGCGGTCACGGCTGAACCTCCTTCATGGACGGTTGGTCGGCGGCGAGTGCGGGCAGCAGATGCCTGATGCGGCTGTCGATGTCGGCCGCGGCGTGCTGGAAGGCGGGGTAGCTGGCCCGGTCGGTGTCGCCGGCCGTGGTGGGGTCGGGGATGCTCCAGTGCACCCGCCGAGGATGGTCCGGGAAGTCAGGGCAGGCCTCGCGGGCCTTGTCGCAGAGGCTGATCACGTAGTCGAGCCGACGGCCGGTCAGCGTGTCCAGGTGCCGGGGGCGCCGGCCGGTGATGTCGACGCCGAACTCGTCGCGCAGCACCCGTACGGCGTTGGGGTGGAGGCGTGGCTTGGGTCGGCTGCCGGCGCTGGCCACCTCGACCTGGCCGCCGGTGCGGTGGTGCAGCAGGGCCTCGGCGATCGGTGAGCGGGCGCTGTTGCCGGTGCACACGAACAGCACGCCGACGCGGGGCGAGCGCCGCAGGCCGTCCGGGGGTGTGCGCGGTGCGGGCTCCCGGTGCAGCGCCGGGTGCAACGCGGCGCCGGTGCCGGCCAGCGCCTCCGAGCAGCGATCCAGATCCAGGTGGTAGTAGCTGTCGCGGCCGTCGAAGGTGCTGCGGGTGGCGGTGACCAGCCCGCCGTCGCGCAGCAGCCGCAGATGGTAGGAGACCAGGTTCTGCGGCTCAGCTGTCAGCGTGACCAGCTCCCGGACCCGGTAGTCGCTGTTCGCGAGTGCGGTCAGCAGCCGCCACCGCAGCGGATGGGCGGCCAGGCGCACGAACGCCGGATAAGCCTGACTCGACAACGCCACGACCCGGAGAATACATCAAATGCACTTGATGGAGTAAACAGTCCGATCAGACACCCTCGCGCCAAGGGGCCGTCCCCCGGTCGAGGACGGCCCCTTGGCGATGGTGGTGCTGACGTCAGGACTCGCAGCCGACGCCGTCGTTGTTTCCGTCGAACCCGTGCGGGTCCGGCGCCAGGACCTTGAAGTTCCGGTACGAGATGTCGCCGCAGTCCAGGTCCGGCGGCGGCGGCGGGATGCACACCGTGGGGTAGGCCGGGTCGCAGGAAGGCGGCGGCGGGGTCGGAGTGGCCTCGATCCGGATGTACCAGGTCCCGTTCGAGGGCCGCCAGACCGTACGGTCGTCCCGGTAGTCACCGCCGTAGTTGCCCGGCTGCGGCACGTCGCCGTTGACGCCCCAGGTGATGGCTGAGGTGCCCAGCACGTACCAGGTGCCGTTCCCGGGTCGGAACACGGAGAATTCCGCGCGGCTGTCGCCGGTGTAGTTGGCCGCCACGGGGATGTCGCCGGACTGGCCGTAGCGGACGCCGCTCAGGCCGCGGACGTACCAGGTGCCGGTCGAGGGTCGGAAGACCGCCACGTCGGCGTGGCCGTCGCCGGCGAAGTGGGCGCCCACCGGCTTGTCCCCGGACTGGCCGTAGCGGATGGCGCTCATGCCGAGGATGTACCAGGTGCCGGTGGACGGCCGGAACACCGCGAGTTCCGCCCGGCCGTCGCCGGTGTAGTTCGCCGGCACGGGAACGTCTCCCGACTGGCCGTAGCGGACGCCGCTCCTGCCGAGGATGTACCAGGTGCCGGTCGACGGCCGGAACACGGCGGGCTCGGCGCGGCCGTCGCCGTTGTAGTCGGCGGGCACGGGAATGTCACCGGCCTGACCGAAGCGGACAGCGGAGGCGCCGCGGATGTACCAGGTGCCGTTCGACGGCCGCCACACGGCGAGGTCGGTACGGCTGTCGCCGTAGTAGTTCCGGGCCACCGGCACGTCGCCCTGCTGGCCGTACTGCACGGCGGAGGTGGTCGCCGCGTTGGCCGGAGCGGCGAGCCCGACAGTTGCCGCGGACAGGCACAGCGCCGCCATCGCGACAGGGACTCGAAATCTCATGCAGCTCCCTCAGAAGATCGTCAGGACACGACCATAAGTGGGGGCGCGGAAAGGTAAATCCTCCGAAGGCAGCGGCAGGTCGCCCGAAAGCCGGTTCCGGGGCACCGAACAGATGATCATGCGGAACCCCAGGCAGAGGCCGCTCGACCCGCTGCGAACTTCTGTACGGGATCGAGGTGACGACAGGCGAAAGGCCGATCCCGGACAGGGAACGGCCTTTTACCGTCCGGCGAGGACCACCCGCCGGCCGTCACTCCAACGCGAACGACCCGAGCGGGATCTCACCCGCCGGCACGTACCTGCCGATCATCACCCCGGTGGTCGAGACCGTGCTGTCGGTGAGCGTCAGCCCGCCGGGGACCGTCCCGTCCGCGAAGAGGCGCTTGCCCGCTCCGATGACGACGGGGAAGATCCACAGGCGGAACTCGTCGACCAGTTGGTGGCGAAGCAGCGTCTGGACCAGGTTGCCGCTGCCGTGCACCTGCAACTCCGGCCCGTCGCCCTGCTTCAGCGCCGCGACCCCGTCGGCTATGTCGCCCTCGATCAGGACCGAGTTGCGCCACTCCAGGGTGGGGCGACCCCGTGAGGCGACGTACTTGGTGGCGTCGTTCAACGGCTTGCCGCCGGCCTCCTCCGGCGCCTTCGGCCAGTGGGCGGCGAAGATGTCGTAGGTCCTGCGGCCGAGCACGAGGTCGAACGGCCGGCCCATCGACTCGGTCATCACCTCACCCATCCGCTCGTCCCAGTAGTTGACCGACCAGCCGCCGTGCGCGAAGCCGTTGTCGTCGTCCTCCCCGGGGCCGCCGGGGGCCTGCATGACGCCGTCGAGGGTCAGGAAGGTCTGCACGACCAGTTTTCTCATCTCTCGTGCCCTTTCCTCAGGTCCCGAAGTGGGGTGGAGCCCGGCCTCGTCGGAAGGGCCGGCGTGCTGGAGCGATATTCACGACAAGGCGCGAATCGCCACGCAAACCCACGCTAGAGGAAACGTGCGACGAACTCGTGCGAGACACGTCGTCGGGCCGGCCCCACGCCGACCGTCCGGGTCGGAGGGTCGGACGTGGACCGGCCGCCACTACCCTGACCCGCATGTCGACCACGGACGAGGAACTGGCGATCATGGCAGCCCGGGCCGGAGCCGCCGTCGTGCGGGACCGCTACGGCGCGACCCTGACCCGGGTGGAGAAGTCCGGCGGCGACTTCGCCACCGCCGTCGACATCGAGGCGGAGCAGGTGATCCTCGACGTCCTCCGCGCCGCCCGGCCGGACGACGCCGTGACCGGTGAGGAGACCGGGCGTACGGGCGGCGGCGGGCAGCGGATGTGGCTGGTCGACCCGCTCTGCGGCACGCTCAACTACGCCGTACGCACCATGTTGGTCGCGGTGAACGTCGCCCTGCGCACCCCGGCGGGCATCACCGTCGCGGCCTCGGCCGACCCGTTCACCGACGAGGTCTTCTGGACCGACGGCGTCGGCGCGTACGTGCGGCACGACGGCGTCGACGAGCGGCTCACGCCGTCGGCCGGCTCGCACCTGGTGGACGTCAACCTCGACCCGCCGTTCCCGAACGCGCCGGGCTTCCGCGCCGTACGGCTGCTCGGCGACGCCGGGTTCGTCGAGCGGTTCCGTCCCCGGGTGGTCTCCACGACCCTGGCGGTGGCCTGGGTGGCGGCCGGCCGGCGGGCCGCCTACGTCACCGACGGCGACCTGCGGGACAGCGTGCACTTCGCCAGCGGGATCGCGCTGTGCCAGGCGGCCGGGTGCGTGGTGACCGACCTGCGGGGGCAGCCGGTGCACACCGGCGCCGGCGGCCTCGTGGTGGCGGCGGACCGGCCGGCCCACGACGCCCTGCTCGCCCTCGTCGCGGGCCAGCTCCCGGACGGCCAATGACCTACCCGTGGTCGCGCGCCGAGGCGAGCAGGGTGTGGATGACGGCCGGGTCGCTCGTCTCGACATTGCTGAGCATCACGATCCGGCGGTCCGTACCGGGCAGGCAGCCGACGAACGAGACGAAGCCCGCGTTGCCGCCGTCGTGGTGGAACAGCGGCTCGCCGGCCAGCGTGCCGACGAACCAGCCGTAGCCGTAGCCCCGCGCCGTCGGCCGGCCGCCGGTCGGCACCCGCTCGGTCACCATCAGCGTCCGGTACGGCTCGGCGAGCAGCCGCCCCGCCCCCAGGACGTCGAGCCAGGTCACCATGTCGGCGGTGGTGGACCAGACGTCACCGGCGCCCATGCCCACCACGTCCAGGTCCCATGACGGCACCGGGGCGCCGTCCGGCCCGTGACCAGGGGCGATGTCGTCGCGGTCACCCGGGGAGCCGGCGAACGTGTCGGCCATGCCCGACGGCGCGAAGATCTGCTCGGCGAGCACGTCGCGGTACGGCCGGTCCGCCACCCGCTCCACCACCTGGGCCAGCAGCACGTAGCCCGGGCTGCTGTAGTACCAGCGCTCGCCGGGGGCGGACAGCGGTGGCACCTGTTGGAAGGTCCGTACCAGGTCGTCCGGCTCCACCCGCCGGGCCAGATTGATCATCGGATGGTCGTGCCAGTGCCCCAGCCCGGAGGTGTGGGTGAGCAGCTGATGCAGCGTGATGTCGTGCCAGGGCGGTGGAGCGGCGCCGAACCACCGCCCGATCCGGTCGCCGAGCGCCAGCGCGCCGCGTTGGGCGAGCAGCAGCACGGCTGCCGCGGTGAACTGTTTGCTCACGGACGCCAACTGGAACCGGGTGCCCGGTGTGCAGTTCGGGGCGGTGGTCTGGGTGACCACGGTGTCCCCGTGGCGGATCAGGACCGAACCGGGCACCTCGGACAGCGTCGGCATGGGGCCCAGCCTAGGGCGGTGCGCCGACGTGTGTCACCGGCGTCGATCTCCGGCCGGGCCGGCGCGACAGCATCCCCGGTGCCCCCCACCGCGGCGACGGGTACGGCAGACTCCCCCTTCGCCAATTGTTCCCGCTCCGCCCCTGGAGGCATCCGATGACAGCCGACCTGCCTGCCCCGGCCGTGACCGCCGGGGGAGGCGTACCGCAGGTGTGCGCCCGGCACGGGGAGCCGGCCATCCGGCACCAGAAGGTGCTGTTCCGCTCCCGTACCCCCGGCTGGGTCTACATCCTGCTGCCGTTCGGGGTGCTGGTGTTCGCGATCGTCGCCGCGGTGCTGCAGAAGCGCGTGAAGGCGGCGGCCTGGCCGTTCTGCGCGGAGTGCGCCCGGCTGCGCACGCGCCGCCTGCTCATCGGCCTCGGCGTGGTGGCGCTGGCCATCCTGGGGGTGGTCGTCCTCGCCGTGGCGGTGCCGCAGGGCAGCGACGCCGCGGGCATGATCGTCGTGCTCTTCGTCTTCGCCCTGTTGGTGGGCCTGGGCTTCGTCGCCGCCTCCGGGTGGGGCGGGATCGCCTCCGGGCACGTCTCCGCCGACGGCGCCCTGCTGCAGGTCCGCAAGCCGCACCCGCGCTTCGCCGAGCAGGCCGAGGCCGTCCGCATCGCCGTCGAACAGCACTGGGCGGCGCAGCGCTGGCAGCAGGCCCAGGCCCTGGGCAACCCCGCGGCGGCGCAGTGGCAGCAGCCGGTTCCGCCGCAGACGCAGTGGCCGCAGCCGCCGGCGCCCGCCGGGGCGCCGCCGCAGCCGCCGTACCAGCAGCCGTAGCCCGGAACGGGCCGGCTCCCCGTCGGGGGAGCCGGCCCGTGAGGCTCGCGCCGGGTCAGGGCTTCCAGGAGCCGGCGGACTCGAAGTTGTGCTGGTACTCCACCACGCCGTTCTGGTCGGCCACGTCGAAGACCACCGCGCCGGAGCGCTTGCTGCCGGCCGGGATGCCGTTGCCCGAGGAGAGCGGGTCACCGCCGCAGCCGGAGAGCAGCCCGGCCAGCCCGCTGACCGTGGTGCCGTCCTCGGCGATCCAGCGGAAGTAGAACGGGTTGATCGACGCCTTGCCCTTGGTCACCGTGGCGGTCACATCGGCGATCAGGTAGAGGCCCTTGTCGGGGGCCGGGGCGAACGAGCGGCAACCCTTCGTGGAGGTGGTGAAGCGGCGGACGGTGATCTCGATGGTGCCCTCGTCGTCCTCGAGCACCAGGGTGGCACCCGGCTCCATGTTGAACGTCTCGCCGTCGGTGGCGGTGGCGGTCGGCTTCCCGCCGGGCAGCGCCGGCGCCACCGTGGTGCCCGGGGTGGGCAGCGAGCGCTCGATTTCCTCGGCCTTGTCGGCGGCCTTCCTGCCGCCCACGACCGCGGCCGCGACCACACCGCCGCAGCAGAGCAGCACCAGTGCCGCCACCACGATGCCGACGATGACCCAGACCTTCTTCTTCGACTTCGGCGCGGCCACCGGGTAGCCGGGCGGCAGCGGCGCGCCCGGCGCGCCCGGAGCGCCCGGAGCGGGCGGCCAGGGACCGCTGGGCGGGGCCGGGTAGCCGCCGCCGGAGACCGGCGGGTACGGCGTACCGGAGACCGGCGGCTGCGGGGCGTACGGGTTCTGCGGCGCGTAGGGGCTCTGCGGCGCGTAGGGGCTCTGCGGCGCGCCCGACACCGGCGGCAGCGGCGCGGTCGGGTCGGCCGGGTACCGCGGCACGGGGGCCGTGGGGAACGGCTGGGTCGGCTCCGCGGGCTGCTGGTTCGGATCCTGCGGCCCGTAAGGGGGCTGGGGCTGGCTCACCGTACTCCTCGGCACGTCGATAGATCGGTAACGCCTGGACGCTAGTGGGTGGGCGCAACCGCTCAGCGGTGCGGTAGCACCGCCGCGGTGCGGACCAGATCACCGGTGACCGCGAACCGACCGGTGAGCAGCGCCGGAGGGTCGGTGACCGTCGCCGCCGCCACCCGTTGCGGGTTGATCCGGGCGGTGAACGTCCCGGCGTCGGGGTCCAGCGTCACCGTGGCGTCCTGGAAGTCCAACCAGGAGCCCACCACCGGGTGCCAGACCTTGTAGACGGTCTCCTTGGCACTGAACACCACCACCGGCCAGCCCGCTCCGGCCGGCAGCCGGGACAGCTGCTCCTCCTCCTCGGCGCGCAGGATCAGCCGGCGTACCCCCGGACTGAGCTCCCTGTGCCGCTCGGCGTCCATGCCCACCGACCGGACGTCGGCCAGCCGGGCGGCCGCGGCGGCGCAGTAGCCACGGGTGTGGGTGATCGTGCCGACCACCCCGGTCGGCCAGACCGGGGAGCGGTCGGGGGCCGCGACGACGGGCGCGGTGGGCACGCCCAGCGCGGCCATCGCCCGCCGGGCGCAGACCCGGCCGGCGGTGAAGTCGCGCCGTCGGCTCTCCACCGCGCGCTCGCCGAGCCCCGCCACCTCGGCGGGGAGCAACTCGCCCACCCAGTCCGCCGCGTCGGCCTCCACCACCACGACCGTCGGTGGCAGCAGGTCACGCATCACCCACCCCCTTTGGATACGAGAGCAGCCGCGCCCGAGCCGGTCGGCCGACCACGGTGTCCACGTCGACGTCGGCGGGGCGGCCCGACAGCGGGCGGGCCGCCCGCCGGGCCAGGATCCGGTCGACGGGAAAGTCGGTCACGGCCATGGCTGGTGAACGTACCGCAACGACGTAACGGCGGAGGGTGGCCTGGCGCTGTAAAGGCGTTGCTGGGGAGCCGATTCGGGCTGTGCGTCGCGAGGCCGACGGGTCGCCGTTTCCGGCGGACCGTCGCGGAAGCTGAGAGGAAGTGACGATGTCCGATGGTATGGAACCCCTGCGGTCCCCGCTCGAGGAGCATGTTCCGATGACTCCCGGGTGGACCTGCGGCTCCTGTGGGGAGGAGTGGCCGTGCGCCGAGAAGCGGGCCCGGCTGCTGACGGAGTTCCAGGCGGACCGGGCTTCCCTCAGCGTCTACCTGGGATCCTGTCTGGCCGCGGCGAGCGCGGACCTGCCCGCGACGCCGGGCGCGTCCCTGCGGGCCCGGTTCATCGGTTGGCTGCCGAGGGGGCCGTTGCAGTCGTGAGGTGACCGGTGGCCCACGCCCCCCCATTGGGCGGAGTGGGCCACCGGTCGCGGTCAGGACCGCCGGGGGCGGCGGGTCAGCGCGAAGCCGACCACGCCGGCGACCGCGGCGAGAACTCCACCGACCGTGCTCCACACCCAGCGCGAGCCGAGCGTGGGCAACCGGTCGGCGAACCCCGCGTCGTCCTCCTCGTCGGCCTTGGCGGCCGCCGGCTCGTCGGTCAGCACCGCGCCGGCCTTCGGGTTCGGCACCAGCGGCGCCTTGAGCTCGCCGTCGTCGCGTGACCCGTCGCCGTCGGCGGTGACCAGCAGTTCCACGTCGACCGGGAGCCCGAGGTCCGGCTCGGGCAGGTCGACCACGGAGAGCCGGAGGTAGTACGTGCCGGGCAGCGGGTCGGCCGACCAGGGCTCGGCCCAGGAGCGGACCTGGCGCAGCGTGCAGCCGAGCGTCACGGCACGGGCCGAGGCGTCCACGGTGGGCGCCTGCGCGCCGGCCGTGCACGCCTGCCGGCGGCGCAGCCCGTCGAAGACCTGGACCGTCCAGGTGGAGGCGCCGGTGTGCGGCTTCGGGAACGACACGGTCGTCGTGACCTCGTGCCGCTGGCCGGCCGAGGCGGGGAACGACCAGTAGAGGAAGTCGCCGGTGGAGGCGTTCACCCGGACCGGCTGGCCGGCGGCGATCCCGGTGGCGGTGAGGAAGGACGTGCCGGCCCGGGTGACCGGGGTGGCCCCGGGGGACGGGGTGGGGGCCTCGGCCGAGGCCGGGGCGGGGGCGGCCAGCAGGGTCAGACCGGCGGCGGTCAGCGCCGCGCCGGTCCGGATGGTCGGGGTGCGCATCAGTGCTGCCTCCAGGTGGCGACCCACCAGCGGGTGAGCAGGCCGACGAGCAGGCCGGTGACCAGGCCGGCCAGGGTGAGCAGGGCGAGCAGGACCCAGCCCCGCCCGAGGTCCGGCGCGGCCGGGGCGGGGGAGGAGGCGACCACGTCGACGGTCAACTCGACCGGCATGCCGGGGGTGGTCCGGGTGCCCGGCCGGGGCGCGAAGGAGTTGCTGACCACCAGGCAGACCGTGGTGGCGGGGACCGGCGCGTCGGTGGCCTCGGGGCTGGGCGCGGTGCCGTCCTCGGTGGCCGACCAGCGCAGCCCGGCCGACACCACGTCGGTACGCCCGCTTCCGGCGTCGGAACCGCGGACCAGTTCGCGTCCGTCCGTGGCGGTGGCCCGGACCAGGACCCCGTGGTCGAAGTTCACCGGTCGGTCCAGCGCCACGCTCGCCGAGGCGCGCAGCTCCTGCCCGGGGCGGACCGGCACCCGGTACCAGCGGTGCTGGGAGAACGCCTCCCGGTCGCTGTACACGCCGGGCGCGAGCAGCGGCGCGTTCGCGCACTGCGTCGTGCCGTCGACCACCGTGGGCGCCGCGGTGTAGGTCTCCTGCGCCCGGTCGACCAGCTGCTTGATCCGGCCGGTCAGCTCGTCGGCGCTCTGTGCGGCGGTGTAGGTGCCGCCGGTCGCGCCGGCGATGCAGAGCAGTTGCCGGCGGACCTTGTCGTCGGGCGCCAGGCCGAGGGTGTCGACCACCAGCTTCGTACCCTGGGCGGCCAGCTCCCGGGCCACCTCGCACGGGTCCGGGGGCGCGCAGGTGTCCTCGCCGTCGGTGATCAGCACGATCCGCCGGACGGTGGGGCCGGTGCCCAGGTCCTGGGCGGCGGCGCGCAGGGCGAGCCCGACCGGGGTGAAGCCGGTCGGCCGCAGGGTCGCCACGGCCGCCTTGGCCTGGGTCCGGTCCACCGGGCCGACCGGCGCGATCTGCTGGGTGTCCTGGCAGCCCTGCTTCTTGTCCTTGCCCCGGTAGGTGGCGCCGAGCACCCGGATGCCGAGCTGGGTCTCCTCGGGCAGCGCGTCAACCACCTCGGCGAAGGCCTGCTGGGCGACGGAGATCCGGCTTCGGCCGTCGATGTCCCGGGCCCGCATCGAGCCACTGACGTCGAGCACCAGCTCGACCTTCGGCGGTTCGG
The DNA here is from genome assembly GCF_059089345.1 of Micromonospora sp. BS32. Classification (NCBI taxonomy): domain Bacteria; kingdom Bacillati; phylum Actinomycetota; class Actinomycetes; order Micromonosporales; family Micromonosporaceae; genus Micromonospora; species Micromonospora sp. BS32. The sequence continues at coordinate 128,861 of NZ_JBSSHR010000004.1, read as the reverse complement.
CGGGTGTCTCCTCGTCCGCCACGGCCGGCGCCGGGCCGGTCAGTACGGTCGCCGCCAACAGCCCGATCAGGACGGCTGTCGGTCGTCTCTTGTTGATCACCGGGCGGAGTGTAGTCAGATCCACTTTGGATGATCATTTGGGGGCGGCCGGGCGGATGGGCGGCTTCCGGCCGATCCGGTGCCGTCCCTCGGTCTTTCGGTCACTTTCGGCGGTGGTGCCCGGATCCCCTGCGCTCGTCAACCCGCCGTCGGCGCGGTCGTCTCCGTCCCACGCGCGGTTCGGCCCGGCTCGCTGACCCTCGTGATCGGGCATGAAACGGTACGGACCACCCGGCTGTCTTCCGCGTACCGTCCGTGCATGGTGACCGTCCGTTAGGTGCCAGATGTAAACCTTTTGCACCCCTGCGCATCCGTCGGAAATCTGACCGAAGTCGACCCGTTGTGCCGGTGCCGCAACGTGGCTAAGCTCTTCTTGCGCGCCCCAATCGCCCGCTTCCCCCGTGGCAGGCGATCGGGGCGCGTTCTAATTTTCCGCCCGGGTACCGCCGCTGCCACGTGCCGGCCGAATCGCTCGGGACGACGCCACTTCCCGCTCGACCCCGCCGGCCCCGTCGCGTCCGATTCCCGGTCCGAGCCGCCGTTTTCGGTCCGGGCGGCGACCTCTCCCTCGGCCGCGGTCAGATCCAGCGGCCGTCCAGCCACATCCGGGCCGACCAGTCGTCGTACGGCAGGGTGTTGCCCACGAAGATCGGATAGAAGTACGCGAAGCAGACCGCCACCAGCAGCACGTACGCGCCCACGATCACGCCGCCGATCAGCCGGCGGTCGGCGCCCCGCTCCGCCACGTCCTCGGGATCGGCCGGCGTCAGTCCGGCCGGCGCGGATGGCGTGACGATCGCGCCGAGCACGTAGACCACGGCGAGCACCAGGAACGGCAGCGCCGGGGCGGCGTAGAAGGAGAACATCGTCCGGCCGTCGAGGGCGAACCAGAACCAGGGGAGCAGGCCGGCGGCGACGCTGAGCAGGATCGCCCCGGCCCGCCAGTCGCGCCGGGCCATGCCCAGCCAGGCCACCGCGCCGAGGGCGGGCAGGAACGACCACCAGAGCAGCGGCGTGCCGAGCAGCAGGATCTCCGCGGCGCAGCTGGCCGCCCCGCAGGCCCCGTCGCCGGACCAGTAGAAGGCCACCGGCCGGCCGAGCAGCAGCCACTGCCACGGCCAGGACTGGTACTTGTGCGGCGTCTCCAGGCCGGTGTGGAAGTCGAACGCGGCCTTGTGGTACTGCCAGAGGTTGTTCAACGCCCCGACGAACGGGGTGTCGCTCAGCCCCGGGGTGTTCGGGTAGCGCGCCGCCAGCCGGTAGTAGCCGTCGTCGGTGAGCAGCCAGCCCGACCAGGTGAGCACGTACGTCCCGACCACCAGCAGCCCGGCCAGCACCAGCCAGGGCAGCTCGTCCAGGAGCGCGTCCCGCCACGGGCGGCGTACCCCGGCGGAGCGGCGGACGCCGACCTCCCAGAGCAGCGCCAGCAGCCCGAACGCCGGGATGAAGTAGAGCGCGCTCCACTTCACCCCGCAGGCGCAGCCGAGCAGCACCCCGGCGACCAGCCGCCACCACGGCCAGGTCCGCCAGCCGCCGGCCGGCCGTGCGGCCCGCCCCGGCGCGGTCGGGTCGAGCCCGGCCGCCAGCGCCCGGCTCCAGCGCCGCCGGCGGGCGTCCCGGTCGAGCACCAGCGCGCCGAAGGCGGCCAGCACGAAGAGCAGCAGGAAGATGTCGAGCAGCGCGGTACGGGAGAGCACGAGGTGGAAGCCGTCCAGCGCGAGCAGCAGGCCGGCGGCGCAGCCGAGCGTGGTGGAGTGGAACATTCGCCGGGCGATCCGGGTCAGCATCAGCACCGACAGGATGCCGGCGAGCGCGGCGGCGATCCGCCAGCCGAACTCCGGGGCGGTGGTGAACAGGTGCCCCGGGACGGAGATGTTGAGCTCCTGGTCGGAGTACCCGAAGGCCCACTCACCGAGCCCGATCAGCCACTTGCCCAGCGGCGGGTGCACCACGTACGACGGGCCGTTGTCCTTGTAGTTCCACTCGACGCCCTTGTCGATCAGCCCATAGCCGTCGCGGGCGTAGTAGATCTCGTCGAAGATCTTGCCCTTGGGGCCGCTCAGGCCGAGCAGGCGCAGGACCGCGGCGATCGTCACCACCACGGCGGTGGCGACCCACGAGTTCACGTCCAGCCGGGCCTCGACCGTGGCGAGCCGACGGCGGACGACCGCCGGGATCGCGGCGGCGCCGGCCGGTGGGACGCCCTGCTCGGGGCGGTCCGCGCTCGCGCTCTGTGCTGTCGACGCACTCGTCACCCGGCGATCGTAGGCTGCGGAGGTGCCCGGTGGCGTCCGTCGTCCCCGAGATTGGGTACCGCCGTCGATGAAGGAGCGCATCCCGTGGGTGAAATGTCCGACCTCGGGCGGCTGATCCTGCTCGGCGCGCCGCTGGGCAATCCCGCCGACGCCTCGGCCCGGTTCCGGGAGGTGCTCGCCGCCGCCGACGTCGTCGCCGCGGAGGACACCCGCCGGCTCACCCGACTGGCCCGCGACCTCGACGTGACCGTCGGCGGGCGGATCGTCTCCTACTTCGAGGGCAACGAGGAGCGGCGCACCCCCGAGCTGGTCGAGGTGCTCACCAACGGGTACACGATCGCCCTGGTCACCGACGGCGGTATGCCCAGCGTCTCCGACCCCGGCTACCGGCTGGTCCGGGCCGCCCTGGACGCCGGCGTGCCGGTCACCGCCGCCCCCGGGCCGAGCGCGGTCACCACCGCCCTGGCGCTCTCCGGCCTGCCCTGCGACCGGTTCTGCTTCGAGGGCTTCCTGCCCCGCTCGCCCGGCACCCGCCGGTCCCGGCTGCGGACGCTGGCCACCGAGGAGCGGACGCTGGTCATCTTCGAGGCCCCGCACCGGATCTCCGGCGCGCTGGCCGACCTGGCCGCCACGTTCGGCGCCGACCGCCCGGCCGCGCTCTGCCGGGAGCTGACCAAGACGTACGAGGAGATCGTCCGCCGGCCGCTCGGCGAGCTGGCCGAGTGGGCCGCCGAGCACGAGCCGCGCGGCGAGATCACCCTGGTGGTGGCCGGCGCGCCGGAGACCCCGGCCGAGCGGCCCGACGACGACACGCTGCGCGCCGCGGTGGCCGAGCGCGAGGCCACCGGGATGTCCCGCCGGGACGCGATCAGCGAGGTGGCCACCGGGTACGGGCTGCGCCGCAAGGACGTGTACACGATCGTGCACAGCTGACGGTCTCACCCGGCGGCGAGCAGGAACCCCACGGTGATCAGCAGTGGCCCGGCGTACGCACCGGCCACCGCCCAGCGGCGCTGACCGCTCGGCCAGCCGGGTCGCCCCGGTCCGCCCGGCTCGCCGGCCCGGGCTGCCGTCGTGCCGGGGGAGGTCTCGTCGGGCCCCGCTCGCCTGGCAGTCACGACAGTCATTGGACACCGCGTCCCGGGCGGGTTCGGGCAGCTCAGGCCGCGTGTCGGTGATAAATCGGGCAGGCGGGCACGAAGGGGTCCGGCGGGCCGGGGAGGCCTATTGGTTCGCGGGCACCCCGGGCCGGTCACTAGGCTTGCTGGTCATGAGTCACGTTCTCGCCGCGGTCGCCTGGCCCTACGCCAACGGTCCGCGCCACATCGGCCACGTATCCGGATTCGGCGTTCCCTCCGACGTCTTCTCCCGGTACATGCGGATGGCCGGTCACGACGTGCTCATGGTCTCCGGCACCGACGAGCACGGCACGCCGATCCAGGTGCAGGCCGACGCCGAGGGGGTCACCCCCCGCGAGCTGGCCGACCGGTACAACCGGGTGATCGCCGAGGACCTGCGCGCGCTCGGGCTGTCGTACGACCTGTTCACCCGGACCACCACCCGCAACCACTACGCGGTGGTGCAGGAGCTGTTCGAGGGGATGCACCGCAACGGCTACATCGTCCCCAAGGTGACCACCGGGGCGATCTCCCCGTCCACCGGCCGGACCCTGCCCGACCGCTACATCGAGGGCACCTGCCCGATCTGCGGCTACGACAGCGCCCGCGGCGACCAGTGCGACAACTGCGGCAACCAGCTCGACCCGATCGACCTGATCAACCCGAAGTCCAAGATCAACGGCGAGACGCCGGAGTTCGTCGAGACCGAGCACTTCTTCCTCGACCTGCCGGCCCTGGCCGAGGTGCTGCGCCAGTGGCTGGACACCCGCGAGGGCTGGCGCCCCAACGTGCTGCGGTTCTCGCGCAACCTGCTCGACGACCTCCAGCCCCGGGCCATCACCCGGGACCTGGAGTGGGGCGTACCCATCCCGCTGGACGGCTGGCGCGACCGCTCCGACAAGCGGATCTACGTCTGGTTCGACGCGGTGATCGGCTACCTGTCGGCCTCCATCGAGTGGGCCCGCCGCTCCGGCGACCCGGAGGCGTGGCGCAGCTGGTGGTCCGCCGACGCCGAGGGGAAGGACGCCCGCGGCTACTACTTCATGGGCAAGGACAACATCGTCTTCCACTCGGTGATCTGGCCGGCGCTGCTCGCCGGCTACTCCGGCGAGGGCGGGAACGACGGCGAGCCGGGCCAGCTCGGCCGGCTCAACCTCCCCACCGAGGTCGTCTCCAGCGAGTACCTCACCATCGAGGGGCGGAAGTTCTCCTCGTCCCGCAAGGTCGTCATCTACGTCCGGGACTTCCTCGAGCGGTACGACGCCGACGCGCTGCGCTACTTCATCGCCGCCGCCGGCCCGGAGAGCAACGACACCGACTTCACCTGGTCGGAGTTCCTCCGCCGCAACAACGACGAGCTGGTCGCCGGCTGGGGCAACCTGGTCAACCGGTCCGTCTCCATGGCGGCGAAGAACTTCGGGGCGATCCCGCCGGTCGACCCGGCCGGGCTGACCGAGGCCGACGAGGCGCTGCTCGCGGTGGCGAAGACCGGCTTCACCACCGTGGGCGAGCTGATCGCCCGGCACCGGCAGAAGCAGGCCATCGGCGAGGCGATGAGGGTCGTCGCCGAGGCGAACAAGTACCTCTCCGAGCAGGCCCCGTGGAAGCTCAAGGACGAGGCCGACAAGCCGCGGATGGGCACCATCCTGCACGTCGCGCTCCAGGTGGTCAGCGACGCGAACACGCTGCTCACCCCGTTTCTGCCGCACTCCGCCCAGAAGATCCACGAGCTGCTCGGCGGCACCGGCGTACACGCGCCCATGCCGGTCCTGGAGGAGGTCGAGGACCTCGACGGCGGCCCGGGGTACCCGGTGCTGACCGGGGACTACACGGTCGGGGCGCGCTGGGAGCCCGTACCGCTGGTGGCCGGCACGCCGCTCGCCGCGCCGAAGCCGGTCTTCCGCAAGCTCGACCCGGTCATCGTCGAGGAGGAGCTGGCCCGGCTGGCCGGCTGACCCACCCGTACGACGACGCGGCCCCCGGGGGAGCTTTCCCGGGGGCCGTGCGGCGTTCACCGGCGCCGGTCAGGCGCGGGCCATGCTGGGCTGGCCGAAGAACTTCATCATCGCCGCGGTGACCTCGTCGGCGTGCGTCCACGGCGTGCCGTGCGGCGCGCCCTTCAACGTGATCAACTCGCTGTTCGGCAGCATCGGCTGGAGCCGCTGCCCGGTCGCCGGGTACGGCAGCACGTTGTCCTTGTCGCCCTGCACGATCAGCACCGGCACGTCGATCTTGGGCAGGTCGGCCCGGAAATCGGTCTGCCAGGCATCCACGCTGTCGTGGGTGCCCTTCGCCGACGCGATCGCGCCGATGTTCCAGTGCCCTCGGAACGCCTCCTCGCTGACCCATTTGCCCTTGTTCTCCGAGTAGTTGAAGAACGCGTCGCAGAAGGTGGTCAGATAGGCGAACCGGTCCGCCAGGATCGCCTGCTGGAAGCCGTCGAAGAGCTTCTTGTCCACGCCCTCCGGGTTGTCCGCCGTCTTCAGCAGGAACGGCGCCAGCGGGGCGAGCAGCACCGCCCTGCTCACCCGGTTCGAGCCGTACGTGCCCAGGTAGCGGGTCACCTCACCGGTGCCCATCGAGTGGCCCACGAGCATCGCGTCCCGCAGGTTCAGCTCGGTCATGATCATGTCGAGGTCGGCGGCGAAGGTGTCGTAGTTGTACCCCGACGTCGGCTGGCTGGACGCGCCGAAGCCCCGCCGGTCGTACGTGATCACCCGGTAGCCGGCGTCGAGCAGCTTGATGCTCACCTTCTCCCAGGTCGCGCCGTTGAACGGGAAACCGTGGATCAGCACCACCGGCTGGCCGGAGCCGTGATCCTCGTAGTACAGGTCGATGGGCGCCGAGTTCTCGGTGCCGACAGTGATGAAAGGCATGCGGGTCTCCTGATCCATGGACGTCGGACGCCCCGCGCATTCCCGGCCGGTCCACCGTTATGCACCCCCCGGTCACAGGGCGTACGGCAGGTCCACCACCCGATCGTCGGTGACCTCGCTGCCCGGCGCCCACGTCTCGTAGACGCCCCGTTCGTGGCACTGCGCCCCGATGTCCAGCACCGAGTCCGGATCCGGCCGGCACAGCCGCAACCGCAGCCAGCCCGCCTCCTCCCGCATCACCAGACACGGCACGTCCCGCCACTGCGCGTACCGCAGCCGGCGGGCCACCGAGTCCACCGGATAGCGGGCGGCCCGGGTCATCGCCAGCACCCGGAACCCGCCGGGCAGGTCGGCCACCGCCTCGTACTCGCCGCCGCCGTGACCGCCGACCAGCTGCGTCGAGCGGGGCGCGTCGCCGGTCGGGACGTACTCCTGGTCGGGGGAGAGGCCCGGCACCGCGGCCAGCAGGTGCCGCCACTGCGGGCCCACCATCCGCAACCAGCCCCGCTGCTCCGCCTGATAGGTGTAGAGCACCACCTCCCGGCCCTCGGCGGTGTAGGCCAGCAGGGTGGCGTTCGCCGGCATCGGCAGGTCCGCGAAGTCGCGGGTGACGAACTCCGGGATCAGTTGGGCGCTGCTCGGCACGAACCCGGTGCCCAGCACCGGTGGCCCGAGCCGGTCCCGCGGCGGCAGCGCCAGCAGGCCCCGGTGCGCCTCGCCGGCCGGCACGTCGTAGTCGCCCGGGTCGGCGGCCCGCCAGCGCAGCGCGTACGCGATGTCGGTGCCGTCCCGACCGCTCGTGCCGTCGCCGCGCAGCACCGCGAGCGCCGCGGGCGTCCGCAGGTGGGCCACGTCGTGCTCCCGGTAGCAGAAGCCGTGCGGCAGCCAGCCCCGCACGTACCCGCCCAACTGTCGGGCGGAGAGCACCTTGACCATGCGGGTGCCCCGGCGGACCACCGCCGAGCCGCGCACCGCGGCCAGGGTCGGGTCGCCGGCCGCGCCGGGCTGCTGACTGAGCTGGTGCACGTACGCCCAGCCCCGCTCCCGGTGCAGCGGCACCATCAACGGCGCGTCCGGCTCCTCGCCGGCCTCCGCCGTGCCGTGCACCGCCGTCACCTCGCTGGCGTGCACGAACCTGCGCCACGGCAGCGCCGAGCCCGGCCGGGGGGCCCACTCGAAACCGGCCACCTCGTCGGCGCTGAACAGTTCGTAGGCCGATCCCCGGGCGAGTTCCTCCGCCGGGTACACCGCACCGTCGTACGTCACGTGCGGGCCGGTCCGTTCGGCGCCGCTGGCCTGAGGGGTGACGCTCACCCCCGCGACGTTAAGCGCCGCGGATGCCGAACCGGTGAACAGTCGGTGGCGACCGGGAAACGTGACCCGGTGGCGGTGTGTGATGCTGGCCGCGATGAGTGAGCCGACCGAAACCCGCAAGCAGCGCGCCGCCCGTCGCGCCGGGGAGTTCCCGCCCGCGCCCGAGCCGCTGCCCCGCCCCGTGCTGGACAGCCACACCCACCTCGACATCACGGTCAGCGAGGCCGGGGCGCCCGCCGGCGGCCCCGTCGACGACCCGGTCGCCGCGGCCATCGAGGTGGCCGCCGGCGTCGGCGTGGACCGGCTGGTCCAGGTGGGCGTGGACGTGGACTCCTCCCGCTGGAGCGCCGAGGTCGCCGAGAAGTACCCGGCGGTGCTGGCCACCGTCGCGCTGCACCCCAACGACGCGCCCCGGCTGGCCGACCTCGACGAGGCGCTGCGGCAGATCGAGGCGCTCGCCGGCCGGGACCGGGTCCGCGGGATCGGCGAGACCGGGATGGACTTCTTCCGGACCGGCGACGAGGGGCGCGCCGCGCAGGAGGAGAGCTTCCGGGCGCACATCGCCATCGCCAAGCGGTACGGCAAGACGCTGGTCATCCACGACCGCGACGCGCACGCCGACGTGCTGCGGATCCTCGACGACGAGGGCGCACCCGACACGGTGGTGCTGCACTGCTTCTCCGGCGACGCGGACTTCGCCGCCGAGTGCGTCCGCCGGGGATACCTGCTCAGCTTCGCCGGCACGGTCACCTTCGGCAGCGCCACCGCGCTGCGCGAGGCCGCCGCGCTCACCCCGCTCGACCAGATCCTGGTCGAGACCGACGCGCCCTACCTGACCCCGATGCCGCACCGGGGGCGGCCGAACGCGTCGTACCTGATCCCGCTGACGGTCCGGTCGCTCGCCGAGACCACCGGCGCCGACCTCGACGCGCTCTGCGCCGCCATCTCCGCCACCGGCGACCGGGTCTTCGGCCCGTGGTGAGCGGGCCGGAGCCCGCCGCTACGCTACGGGGCGTGACCGGTCTCCTCGGCCCGGCGGAGATCCGGGAACTCGCCGCCCGGCTGGGCGTCGCCCCGACCAAGAAGCTCGGCCAGAACTTCGTGCACGACCCCAACACGGTCCGCCGGATCGTCACCGCCGCCGGGCTCGCCCCGGACGACGTGGCGCTGGAGGTGGGGCCGGGGCTCGGCTCGCTCACCCTGGCCCTGCTGCCGGTCGCCGCGCACGTGCACGCCGTGGAGATCGACCCCACGCTGGCCGGGGCACTGCCGGAGACCGCCGCCCGGCACGCCGGCCCGGACGCCGCCCGGCTCACCGTGCACCGGGCCGACGCGTTGCGGATCACCGCCGCCGAGCTGGCCGAACCGGCGCCCACCGCGCTGGTGGCGAACCTGCCGTACAACGTCGCGGTGCCGGTGGTGCTGCACCTGCTCGCCGAGCTGCCCACCCTGCGGCACGGCCTGGTGATGGTGCAGAAGGAGGTCGCCGATCGGCTGGTCGCCGGCCCCGGCTCCAAGGTGTACGGCATCCCGTCGGTCAAGCTGGCCTGGTACTCCCGGGCGAGGGCCGCCGGCAAGGTGCCGCCGAACGTGTTCTGGCCGGTACCGAACGTCGACTCCGGCCTCGTCGCCTTCACCCGCCGGGAACCGCCCCGCGACGACGTCGCCCGCCAGCGGGTCTTCGCCGTGGTCGACGCGGCGTTCGCGCAGCGCCGCAAGACGTTGCGCGCGGCGTTGGCCGGCTGGGCCGGTGGGGCCGACCGGGCCGCCGCCGCGCTCATCGCCGCCGGGGTCGACCCGGGCGCACGCGGGGAGTCACTCACCGTGGAGCAGTTCGCCGCCATCGCCGCGTCGGCCCCGACCGCCGCACCCACCGCCGGTTAGGCTGACGCCGTGCCCGCCCCCGGGCGCCGCACGTGTACGCGTACGACCCGGTTGACGGCCGGCACGAACCGGTCGCCGACTCCGCCGAGGAGCTGATCGTGACCAAGCTGTTCGACATCCGCCTGCGCCCGCGGGACGTCCCCCAGTGACCGAGGCCTGGCGACCGGACGACGAGGACGAGCAGCAGCGGCGCGGGGCCAGCGGACCGGTCAAGGTCCGGGTGCCCGCCAAGGTCAACCTGCACCTCGGGGTGGGGCCGCTGCGCCAGGACGGCTACCACGAGCTGAACACCGTCTACCACGCGATCTCCATCCACGACGAGCTCACCGCCCGCCGCGGCGACACGCTCACCCTCACCATGGAGGGCGAGGGCACCGGCGAGCTGGCCCTGGACGACTCCAACCTGGTGATCCGGGCCGCCCACGCCCTCGCCGGGTACGCGGGCGTCCCGCCGCACGCCCGGCTGCACCTGCGCAAGCAGATCCCGCTCGCCGGCGGGCTGGCCGGCGGCAGCGCCGACGCGGCCGCCGCCCTGGTCGCCTGCGACACGCTCTGGGGCACCGGGCTGTCCCGCGACGAGTTGGCGTCCATCGCCGCCGACCTCGGCTCCGATGTGCCGTTCCTGATCTACGGCGGCACCGCGCTCGGCACCGGCCGGGGCGAGGCGGTCAGCCCGGTGCTGGTCCGCCCCACCTCCTGGCACTGGGTGGTCGCGGTCGCCGACGGTGGCATCTCCACCCCGGCCGCCTACCGGGAGCTGGACCGGCTCCGCGACGCCGGCGCCGCCCGGGAGCCGCTGGGCAGCACCGATGCCCTGCTCGGCGCGCTGCGCCAGCGCGACCCCCGGGTGCTCGCCGCCACCCTCGGCAACGACCTCTCCGACGCCGCCCTGTCGCTGCGCCCCGCGCTGGCCGACACCCTCAAGGCGGGGGAGGCGGCCGGCGCGCTCGCCGGCATCGTCTCCGGCTCCGGGCCGACCTGCGTCTTCCTCGCCGCCGACGCCGCCGACGCGGAGCGGATCGCCGCCGAGCTGGAGGCCGCCCAGGTGTGCCGGGAGGCTCGGGTCGCGCACGGCCCGGTCGCCGGGGCCCGGGTGGCCTGACCCGTACGCCCCACCGGGCGGGCCGGGCGGTCCGCGTACCCTTGGGCCAGGCGTCCCCAGGTGCCCGCCGGCACCGGGACGCCTTTGATCATCATGGGAGGTGAGGTCGTGGCCAACATCGTCAACCTGGACCGGGTGTCCAAGGGGTACGGCGCCGCCGGGCCGCTGCTCACCGACGTCTCGCTCGGCCTCGACGACGCCGACCGGATCGGCGTGGTCGGCCTCAACGGCGCCGGCAAGTCGACCCTGCTGCGGCTGCTCACCAAGCAGGAGGACCCGGACGGCGGCCGGGTCACCCACCGCCGGGACCTGCGGGTGCTCTGGCTGCCGCAGAACCTCACGCTGGCCCCCGAGGCGACCGTCCGGGACGTGGTGCTCGGCACCGCCTGGCTCGGCGAGAGCATGGGCGCCGAGCACGAGTGGGCCGGCGACGCCGGCGTCCGGGGCATCCTCGACGGCCTGGGCATGCCGCACCTCGGCCTCGACCAGCCGGTCGGCCCGATGTCCGGCGGTGAACGCCGCCGGGTCGCGCTGGCCGCGCTGCTGGTCCGCGAGTCGGACCTGCTGATCCTCGACGAGCCCACCAACCACCTCGACGTGGGCGGCGTCGACTGGCTGGCGAAGTACCTGGTCGGCCGCAAGGGCGCCCTGGTCGTGGTCACCCACGACCGGTGGTTCCTCGACGCGGTCTGCACCTTCACCTGGGAGGTCGCCGACCAGGCCGTCCGGGCGTACGAGGGCGGCTTCGCCGCCTGGACCCTGGCCCGGGTGGAGCGCGAGCGGGTGGCTGCGGCCACCGAGGCCCGCCGGCAGAACCTGCTCCGCAAGGAGATCGCCTGGCTGCGCCGGGGCCCGCCGGCCCGGACCTCCAAGCCGCGGTTCCGGATCGACGCGGCCAACGCGCTGATCGCCGACGTGCCGCCGCCGCGCGACACCATGTCGCTGCAACGGCTCGCCACCGCACGGCTCGGCAAGCAGGTGTACGACCTGGAACAGGTCACCCTGCACGCCGGCCCGAAGGAGATCCTGCACGGCGTCACCTGGCAGGTCGGCCCCGGCGACCGGATCGCCATCCTGGGCCGCAACGGGGCCGGCAAGACCACCCTGCTGCGGATGCTCGCCGGGGTGACGGGCCCCGACGGCGGCCGGTTCGCCACCGGATCGACGGTCAAGCCGGCGTTCCTCTCCCAGGAACTCGCCGAACTCCCCGGCCACCTGCGGGTCCTGGAAGCCGTCGAGGAGGTCGCCCGTCGGGTCCAGCTCGGCGACCGGGAGATCTCCGCCGCGCAGCTCGCCGAGGTCTTCGGCTTCGACGACCGGCGGCTCTGGACGCCGGTCGGCGACCTCTCCGGCGGTGAGCGACGCCGGCTCCAGATGCTCCGGCTGCTCGCCACCGAGCCGAACGTGCTCCTCTTCGACGAGCCCACCAACGACCTCGACACCGACACCCTCGCCGCGCTGGAGGACCTGCTCGACTCCTGGCCCGGCACGATCATCGTGGCCAGCCACGACCGGTACCTGATCGAACGGGTCACCGACTCGGTTTACGGGATGTTCGGCGACGGTCGGCTGGTGCACCTGCCCGGCGGCGTCGACGAGTACCTGTCCCGGGCCGGCGGGGCCGAGCCGGCCCGCATCGAGGCCGTCACCGCCACCACCACGCCGGGTGCGCCCGCCGCCACCGGCATGTCGGCCGCCGAGGCCCGGCAGGCCCGCAAGGAGCTGACCCGGCTGGAACGGCAGATCGGCAAGCTGGAGCAGAAGGAGACGGCGCTGCTCGACCAGCTCGCCACGCACGCCACCGACTACGCGCGGGTCGCCGAACTCGACGCGCAGCTCAAGGAGCTCCGGGCCGAAAGGGAACGGACCGAGGAGACCTGGCTGGCCCTGGCCGACGAGATCCCGCCGGTCTGACCGGCCGCCGACGCCGCGCCGCGCCGGGACGCCACCCCGTGTGCGGCGTCACATCCCGGCGTGCGGGACAATCGTCGGCGACCCCTCATCCGAACGGCGTTGGAGACACAGTCATGGCCCACACCCCCGTCAACCACCCCGCGCGGCCGGTCTACCGGGCGATCGGCGGGCTCATCGGTCTGTACCTGGTGGTCTTCGGTGTGCTCGGCATCATCGTGAGCGCCGGCAACGACATCTTCGCCCGGGATGACACCAAGGTCCTCGGCCAGGGGACGAACCTCGGGTTCTCGCTGCTCTCCGTGCTGCTCGGCGGAGCCATCGTGGCCGGCGCCGTGATCGGCCGCAACCTCGACGTGGCGATCAACCAGTGGCTGGCGTACACCCTGATGGTGATCACCCTGGCCGGGCTGGCGTTCATCCGGACCGACGCCAACATCGCCAACTTCAGCATCATGACGATCATCGTGCTGATGACCCTGAGCCTCGTCCTGCTGGTGGCCGGCATGTACGGCAAGGTCGGCACCGACGAGGAGCAGGAAGCCTGGCAGAAGGCTCGCCTCGTCCTCTGATCCCCCTTCGCGCCTCAGGTCCCGTTCCGTCCGCGGCTCGCTGCCCGGCGGGGCGGGATCCTGCGTTGGTGGTCCCGCGGTTCGGCGGACAGCCGGCCTCCGTACGGGCGACAATTCTGGTGAATTGTCGTAGTCGGACGGAGGAGTCATGGCGCACATTCCGGTGAACCACCCGGCGCGCCCGCTCTACCGGGTCTTCGCCGGGCTCGTCGGGCTCTACATCCTGGTCTTCGGGGTCTGGGGCGTCGTCGAGACATGGGGCGACGGGCTCTTCGACCGGGGCAGCCACTGGGCCCTCGGACTCCGTACCAACCTTGCGTTCTCGCTGGTGTCCGTGGTCTTCGGCATCGTGCTGATCATCGGCGCCTCACGCCGCGGCAACCTCGGCCACTACATGAACCTGACCGCCGGGGTGGTCTTCATGGTCACCAGCATCGCCATGATGTCCGTGCTCCAGACCACCGCGAACTTCCTGAACTTCTCGATGTCCACGGTGATCGTGTCCATGCTCTTCGGGCTGCTGCTGCTCGCCACCGGGCTCTACGACAAGATCGGGCCCGACGAGCACGCCGAGGCGGAGCGGATGCACCGCAGGCACCCGATCTCGGAGGCCAACGCCCGCTGACCCTGTCGCAGCGCCGGTCAGCCCCGCTTGCGGGCCGTGATCAGGCCCGGCTTCGCCTCCAGGTGCGACAGCCCGTTCCAGGCCAGGTTGACCAGGTGCGCGGCGACCGTCTCCTTGCGCGGCTTGCGCACCTCCAGCCACCAGCGGCCGGTCAACGCCACCATCCCCACCAGCGCCTGCGAGTAGAGCTCGGCCAGCTTCGGGTCGTACCCCCGGCTGGAGAACTCGGCGCCCAGGATGTGCTCCACCTGGTGCCCCACGTCGTTCATCACACTGCTGAAGTTGCCCGTCGCGGACATCAGCGGCGACTCCCGCACCAGCACCCGGAACCCGCTGGTCTCCTCCTCGATGTACGTCAGCAACGCCATCGCCGCCTGCTCCAGCAGCTCCCGGGGATGACCGGCGGTCAGCGCGGTGCTGAGCCGGTCCAGCAGGGCCCGCACCTCGCGGTCCACCACCACCGCGTAGAGGCCCTCCTTGCCGCCGAAGTGCTCGTAGACCACCGGCTTGGAGACCTTCGCCCGGGACGCCACCTCCTCGATGGAGGTCGCGTCGAAGCCCTTCTCGGCGAAGATCTGCCGACCGATCGAGATGAGCTGCTCACGCCGCTGGGACGCTGACATCCGTACCCGTGAGGTCGGCTTCGCGGCTGCCGCCGGCACCGCCCGCCGTCGGCTGCCGGTGTTCTCCCCGCCCGGGGCCTCTGTCATGTCGTCACCTCATCGGCGCTCGGTGACGCCCGTCGTGGAATGTTCCGGCCGGCGCGCCCCTGCGTGCCGGTTGCGGCCATCCTGCCAGGCCCGCTCCGAAACCATTGCCGGGTTTCCGCGCCGCACGCCGCGTCCTGTCGCACCTACGTTCTAATTTGCGGGTCATGGAGGGCGAGGTGCGGCGGCTGCGCGTGGAGGAGGGGCTCTCCGTCGCGCAGATCCGGGCCCGGACCGGGCTGGGACGCAACCGGGTGCACGAGCTGCTGCGCGGGGTGCCACCGCCGGCGTGGACCCGGCGTCCGAGGGCCAAGGACGAGTTGCGCGCCGAGGCGGTGGTGCTGCGCGGGCAGGGGTGCTCGGTGAACGAGATCGCCGAGCGACTCGGCGTGGCGAAGTCGACCGCCTACCTGTGGGTGCGGCATCTCCCGCTCGACACCCACGAAGAGGCGGCCGCCCGGCGTCGGGCGCATTCGAAGGTGATGACGGACGCCAGGTGGGCGGCGCACCGGCAGGCCCGGGACATCGCCCAGGCCGCCGCCCACGTCGCGGCGGCCGAGGTGGTGGGTTCCCTCGACGACCGGGACCTGCTGCTTCTGGGGACGGCGATCTACTGGTGCGAGGGCACGAAATCGAAGCCCTGGCGCCGCGACGATCACGTCAAGTTCATCAACAGCGATCCGGGGCTGCTCGCATTGTTCCTGCGCTTCCTCGGGGTGTGCGGCGTGGAGCGCGACGTGCTGAAATACCGGGTCGCCATCCACGAGTCCGCCGATGCCGAGGTTGCGGTGCGGTGGTGGGCCCGGACGCTGGAGCTGCCCATCGACCGGTTCCAGCGCTCGACCATCAAACGGCACCACCCGACCCTTCGTCGGAACACCGGTGAGGGTTACCACGGCTGCCTGGTGATCGACGTGCCGCGCAGCCGTGAGCTGTACTGGCGGATCGAAGGTATGATCGCCGAGCTGTTCCGGATCGCTTCCGGCGCACGGAGCCCGCTTGGCGGGCCGTGAAGGCTTGACAAGCGATGGGGTGTGGGGTAACGGCAACCCGCAGACCTTTGGAGTCTTGAGCTCCTGGTTCGAATCCAGGCACCCCAGCTCAGCGCAAGATCGTTCCCTTGCGTGCAGCCGGCTCCGCTCCGGGATGTGATGCCGGCTTTTGTGCAGCCGAGTGCGGATTGCAGTGGTTGCGTGGTTAGCATGACCGCGAGACTGTCGCCTTCCCGACGGGAGCCACGTCGTGCCCCAGCCCCACCTCCGTACCGTCGTCGTGCTCGCTGCCGGTGAGGGCAAGCGGATGAAGTCGACGCTGCCCAAGGTGCTCCACCCGCTGCTCGGTCGTACGCTGCTCGGCCACGTGCTGGCCGCGGCCGCGCCGCTGGCCGCCGACCGCACCGTCGTGGTGGTCGGGCACGGCGCGGAGCAGGTCCGCGCGCACCTCACCGAGATCGCCCCGGACGCCACCCCGGTCCTGCAGGCCCAGCAGCTCGGCACCGGGCACGCCGTGCGGATCGCCCTGGAGGCGGCGCCGGAGGCCACCGGCACCGTCGTGGTGATCAACGGGGACGTGCCGCTGCTGCGGGCCGAGACGGTGGCCGCGCTGGTCGAGGCGCACGAGGGCGAGGGCGCGGCGGCGACCGTGCTGGCCGCCGAGGTGCCCGACCCGACCGGCCTGGGCCGGATCGTGCGGGACGCCGCGGGACGGCTGGAGCAGATCGTCGAGGAGCGGGACGCCACCCCGGCGCAGCGCGCGCTCCGCGAGATCAACGCCGGCATCTACGCCTTCGACGTGGCCCGGCTGCGGGATGCGCTGGGCAAGCTCTCCACCGACAACGACCAGGGCGAGGAGTACCTCACCGACGTCTTCGGCCTGCTCGTCTCGGCCGGTGAGCCGGTGGGCGTGCACGTGGCCGCCGACCATGTCGAGACGCTCGGCTGCAACGACCGGGTGGAGCTGGCCGGGCTGCGTGGGCTGCTGCGCGACCGGGTCAACGAGGCCTGGATGCGTACCGGGGTGAGCATCCTCGACCCGGCGACGACCTGGATCGACGTGACCGCGACCGTCGAGCGGGACGCGGTGATCGACCAGAACACCCAGCTGCGCGGCACCACCTCGGTGGGCGCGGAGGCGGTGGTCGGTCCGGACGTCACGTTGATCGACACCGTGGTCGGGCCAGCGGCGACCGTGCTGCGCAGTCACGCGGTGAGCGCCGAGGTGGGCGCCGGCGCCAGCGTCGGCCCGTACGCGTACCTGCGGCCGGCCGCGCGGCTGGCCGAGAAGTCGAAGGTCGGCACGTTCGTCGAGGTGAAGAACTCCGAGCTGGGCGCGGGCGCGAAGGTGCCGCACCTGTCGTACGTGGGTGACGCGACGATCGGGGCGAAGGCGAACATCGGCGCGGCGACGATCTTCGTGAACTACGACGGGGTGAACAAGCACCGCACTACGGTGGGCGAGGGTGCCTTCGTCGGCTGCGACACCAGCCTGATCGCCCCGGTCGAGGTGGGCGCCGGGGCGTACGTGGCGGCGGGCAGCGCGATCGCCCAGGACGTTCCCCCGGGCGCGCTGGGGGTGACCCGGGCGCCGCAGCGCAACATCGACGGCTGGGTGGCCCGCAAGCGTCCGGGCACCGTCTCCGCGGCGGCGGCCGAGCGGGCGAGGCGGGCCGGTGAGGGTGCGTCGGGGAACCCCGTCCCGGCAAGCGAAGGTGAGCCACTGCACGGGGGTGCCCAGACAGTGGGAGGCGCGTCGGGGGCGGGGGATACTGCAACCGAATAGTCCCCGGCCCCACACCGCCGGGAACCACCGACCAACGGGAGCGCACGGGCCCATGGGCAGCATCGTCGCCGAAAACCGCAAGAGCCTGATGCTCTTCTCCGGACGTGGATTTCCGGAGCTGGCCAAGGAGATCGGTGAGGTGCTCGGCGTCGCGCCGACCCCCTCCGACGCGTACGAGTTCGCCAACGGCGAGATCTTCGTACGGTTCAAGGACTCGGTACGCGGTTCGGACGCCTTCGTGGTGCAGTCCGTCACGCACGGGGTCAACACCTGGGTCATGGAGACCCTGATCATGATCGACGCGTTGAAGCGTGGTTCGGCCAAGCGGATCACCGTGGTCCTGCCGTTCTACCCGTACGCCCGGCAGGACAAGAAGCACCGCGGCCGGGAGCCGATCTCGGCCCGGCTGGTGGCCGACCTGCTGAAGACGGCCGGGGCGAACCGGATCCTCACCGTGGACCTGCACACCGCGCAGATCCAGGGCTTCTTCGACGGCCCGGTGGACCACCTCTTCGCGATGGACGTGCTCGCCGAGTACGTGGAGCACAAGTACGCGGGCCGGCCGATGACCGTGGTCGCGCCGGACTCGGGGCGGGTGCGGGTGGCGGAGCGGTGGACCGACCGGCTGGGCGGCTGCCCGCTGGCGTTCATCCACAAGACCCGGGACCCGCTGAAGCCGAACCAGGTGGTGGCGAACCGGGTGGTCGGTGAGGTCGAGGGCCGGGTCTGCCTGATCGTCGACGACATGATCGACACCGGTGGCACGATCACCAAGGCCGCCGACATCCTCAAGGAGTCGGGCGCGGCGGAGATCGTGGTGGCCTCCACCCACGCGCTGCTGTCCGACCCGGCGACGGAGCGGCTGAAGAACAGCCCGATCAGCGAGGTCGTGGTCACCAACACGCTGCCGCTTCCCCCCGAGAAGCAGCTCGACAAGCTGACCGTGCTGTCGATCGCGCCGCTGCTGGCCCGGGCCATCCGGGAGGTCTTCGACGACGGCTCGGTGACCACCCTCTTCGGTGGCCTGAGCTGAGCAGCTGAGCGCCGCGACGGCGGCTTCCCCACACCGTTCCCGTCGGCCTGCACGGCGGCGGGAACGGTGATATGGGTACTGCCGGAAAGCGGGGAATCGGCTCGGGTAGACTGGTGCGGTTGCCACGGCGAGGGTGCCCGGCGGGCCGCTGAAAAGCACCGTACGGAGGCACCGTCATCGACGCGGTGCTCCGGGCAGTCGTGCATGACGCATGAGCCCCAGCGAGCCCCTCGCCGCAGCACCGCCAGTCGACAAGTCGCCGCCGCGAAAAGCATCAGGAGTTTCCCCGTGTCCGAGGTAAAGATCAGCGCCGAGCCCCGTACCGAGTTCGGCAAGGGTGGTGCCCGTCGTACCCGCCGGGCCGGCAAGGTGCCCGCCGTGCTGTACGGCCACGGCGAGAAGCCCCAGCACATCGCGCTGCCGTCCCTGGAGTTCGCCGCCGCGATCCGTAAGGGCGGTGCCAACCAGCTCTTCGCGATCGAGGTCAGCGACGGCACCCAGGTGCTGGCTCTGCCGAAGGCGATCCAGCGTGACCCGATCAAGGACACCTTCGAGCACGTCGACCTGCTCCTGGTCCGCCGGGGCGAGAAGGTCACCGTCGACGTCCCGGTCCAGCTGACCGGTGAGGCCGCGCGGGACACCCTGATCGTGCACGACCACGACACCCTCTCGGTGACCGCCGACGCCACCAACGTGCCGGACCACCTGGAGGCCTCGATCGAGGGCATGGAGGCCGGCACCCAGGTGACCGCCGCCGACGTGGAGCTGCCGTCCGGCGTCGAGCTGGTGGCCGACCCGGAGATGGCCGTCGCCTCGGTGACCGCCGCCCCGACCGCCGAGCAGCTCGAGGCGACCCTGCCCGAGGTCGAGACCGCCGACGAGGAGGTCGAGGCCGGGGTCGGCGAGGAGACCGCCGAGTCCTCCGAGGGTGCCGACGCCGGCGAGCCGGCCGCCGCCGGTGGCGAGGAGACCGCCGAGGCGAAGACCGAGGCCTGATCGGTTCGCATCGTTTGCGACAGGCGTCCCCGCACCGTCGGGGGCGCCTGTCGGCGTATCGGGACACCGACGCGGGAGGGACGGGACGTGACGGACGAGACGGGGCCGTGGCTGGTGGTCGGTCTGGGCAACCCGGGCCGGGAGTACGCCGGGAACCGGCACAACGTCGGCTTCATGGTCGCCGACCTGCTGGCCACCCGGGTGGGTGCGAAGTTCGGCCGGCACAAGCGGGCCGTGGCGGAGGTCGCCGAGGGTCGGCTGGGCTTCGGCGGGCCGAAGCTGGTGCTGGTGAAGCCGCTGACGTACATGAACCTCTCCGGTGGCCCGGTGGCCGGCCTGGCGCAGTTCCACAAGGTGCCGGCGGACCGGGTGATCGCGGTGCACGACGAGCTGGACATCCCGTACGGGCAGCTGCGCGTCAAGATCGGCGGCGGTGAGGGCGGGCACAACGGGCTGCGCTCGATGTCCAAGTCGCTGGGGACCAAGGAGTACGTCCGGGTCCGGTTCGGCATCGGCCGGCCGCCGGGGCGGCAGGACCCGGCGGACTACGTGCTGTCGGATTTCGGCGCCGCCGAGCGCAAGGAGCTGGAGTTCCTGGTCGACCGGGCGGCGGACGTGGTGGAGTCGGTGGTCAGCAAGGGTGTGGAGCCGACGCAGAACGCGTACCACGGGGCCTGATCGCGGGTGGCCGGCGTCCCGACGGCCGGCGGCCGGGCGGGGCGTACCGGAAAGGGGCCGGTGCGGCCGGTAGTCTGCGCCTTCTGACGTGGCGTGACCGGCGACGTGGTCGCGGCGAGGCGACGGGAGCGAGTACGTGGGCAGTCCTCCGATGATCGACGGCGCGTTCGCCCGGTGGCTGGCGGCGCGGGCTGGCCAGGCGCTGCTGGAGCTGCGGGCCGAGATGGGCTTCGCCGACCCGGGGGCGCTGAAGTCGGCCGGGGACAAGGTCTCCCACGACCTGATCCGCACCGAGCTGGCCCGCTGGCGGCCCGGCGACGCCGTCCTCTCCGAGGAGGACGAGGGGTCGCGGCTGGCCTGGGCGGCGGAGGTGAACCCCGGTGCGGTGTCCCGGCTGACCGCGGACCGGGTGTGGATCGTCGACCCGCTGGACGGCACCCGGGAGTTCTCCGAGGAGGGCCGCCCGGACTGGGCGGTGCACGTGGCGCTCTGGGCGCGCAACGCGCCGACCCCGCACGGCCTGACCGCGGGGGCGGTGGGGCTGCCGGCGCAGCACCGGGTGCTGGGCACCGACTACCCGCCGGCGTACCCGCCCATGACGCTGGAGGCGGCGACCGCGGGTGGCGCCCGGGTGATCCGCTTGGCGGCGAGCCGCAGCCGGCCGCCGGCCTTCCTGACCGACCTGGCCGAGGATGTCGGTGCGCACCTGGTGCCGATGGGTTCGGCGGGCGCGAAGATCGCCGCGGTGGTGACCGGTGAGGTGGACGCGTACATCCACGCCGGCGGCCAGTACGAGTGGGACTCGGCGGCGCCGGTGGCTGTGGCGACGGCCACCGGCCTGCACGCTTCCCGGATCGACGGTTCTGCGCTGAAATACAACGAGGCGGATCCGCGCCTGCCGGACCTGTTGGTCTGCCGCAAGGATCTCGCCAGTCGGTTGCTTGCAGCGCTGCAGAAGCATTCCCGTTAGCCTGAGCGCCTGTTTTGATTTGTCCGACCGGAAAGGTCTGGAATCCATGAGCGGACCCACCCCGATCGAGCCGGTGTCATGACCGCGCCGGCCCGCTTCTACCAGGTCTCCCACCTCGACGCGCTCGAGGCGGAGAGCATCTTCGTGATGCGCGAGGTGGTCGCCGAGATGGAGCGCCCGGTGCTGCTCTTCTCCGGCGGCAAGGACTCGATCGTCATGCTCCGGCTGGCGCAGAAGGCGTTCGCCCCGGCGAACATCCCCTTCCCGGTCATGCACGTGGACACCGGCCACAACTTCCCCGAGGTGCTGGAATACCGCGACCAGCGGGTCGCCGAGCTGGGCCTGCACCTGATCGTGGCGAGTGTGCCCGAGGCGCTGGCCAGCGGCCTGGTCCGGGAGTCCGGCGACGGGATGCGCAACCGGATCCAGACCCCGGTGCTGCTCGACGCGGTCGAGAAGCACCGCTTCGACGCGCTCTTCGGCGGGGCCCGCCGGGACGAGGAGAAGGCCCGCGCCAAGGAGCGGATGTTCAGCTTCCGCGACGAGTTCGGCCAGTGGGACCCGAAGAACCAGCGGCCGGAGCTCTGGGCGCTGTACAACGGCCGGCACCACCCGGGCGAGTCGATCCGTGTCTTCCCGCTCTCCAACTGGACCGAGCTGGACGTCTGGCACTACATCGCCCGGGAGCGGATTCCGCTGCCGTCGATCTACTACGCGCACGAGCGCGAGGTGGTCGAGCGGGACGGCATGCTCTACGCGGTCAACGAGTTCTTCCACCCGCGGGCGGGGGAGGAGCGGTTCAAGACCCAGGTGCGCTACCGCACCGTGGGCGACGCCTCCTGCACGGCGGCCGTCCGGTCGGACGCCGACACCGTCGAGAAGGTGATCGACGAGGTGGCCGCCACCCGGATCACCGAGCGCGGCGCGACCCGCGGTGACGACCGGGTCAGCGAGGCCGCCATGGAGGACCGCAAGCGGGAGGGCTACTTCTGATGACCACCGAGAGCGTGACCGCGACCGGCGTGGCCGCTGCGGACGCCCGCGCCACCACCGGGGCCGGGCCGGAGGCCCGGCGCATGGACCTGCTGCGGTTCGCCACCGCCGGCAGCGTGGACGACGGCAAGTCGACCCTGATCGGCCGGCTGCTGTACGACACCAAGTCGCTCTTCACCGACCAGCTCGCCGCCGTGGAAGCGGTCAGCGCGGCGCGGGGCGACGAGTACACCAACCTGGCGCTGCTCACCGACGGCCTGCGCGCCGAGCGGGAGCAGGGCATCACCATCGACGTGGCGTACCGCTACTTCGCCACCCCGCGGCGGAAGTTCATCATCGCCGACACCCCGGGGCACATCCAGTACACCCGGAACATGGTCACCGGCGCCTCCACCGCCGACCTGGCGCTGATCCTGGTGGACGCCCGCAAGGGCCTGGTGGAGCAGTCCCGGCGGCACGCCTTCCTCTGCTCGCTGCTGCGGGTGCCGCACCTGGTCCTCTGCGTGAACAAGATGGACCTGGTCGACTACTCGCAGGAGGTCTTCGAGCGGATCGCCGACGAGTTCACCGCGTTCGCCGCGAAGCTCGACGCGCCGGACCTGACCGTCGTGCCGATCTCCGCGCTGCGGGGCGACAACATCGTCACCCGGTCGGAGAACATGCCCTGGTACGACGGGCCGTCGCTGCTGCACCACCTGGAGCGGGTGCACATCGCCAGCGACCGCAACCTGGTCGACGTCCGCTTCCCCGTGCAGTACGTGATCCGCCCGCAGTCGACCACGGTCACCGACTACCGCGGCTACGCCGGCCAGGTCGCCTCCGGGGTACTCAAGCCGGGCGACGAGGTGATGGTGCTGCCGTCCGGCTTCACCAGCCGGATTTCCTCCGTGGAGACGGCGGACGGCCCGGTCGACGAGGCGTTTCCGCCGATGTCGGTCACGGTCCGGCTGACCGACGAGATCGACATCTCGCGTGGCGACCTGATCTGCCGGCCGAACAACTCGCCGGCGGTGTCCCAGGACATCGAGGCGATGGTCTGCTGGATGGACGAGACCCGCCCGCTCCAGGTCGGCGGCAAGTACGCGATCAAGCACACCACCCGGTCGGCCCGGACGATCGTGCGCAGCCTGCACTACCGGCTGGACATCAACACGCTGCACCGGGACGAGGCGGCCGGCGAGCTGAAGCTTAACGAGATCGGCCGGGTCCGGCTGCGCACCACGGTGCCGCTGCTGGCCGACGAGTACCGCCGCAACCGCACCACCGGCGGTTTCGTCATCATCGACGAGACCACCAACCGCACGGTCGGCGCCGGCATGATCGTCGACACCGCCTGACCCTCCCGCCGCCCGCTCGGGCGCGCATCTTCACGGAATGAGTGGCTGTCCCGGCGTGGACGGCCACTCTTTCCGTGTTCGAAGCGTCGAGCGGGGCGGGGATGGGGTCAGGGGAGGCGGGTGGCGCCGGGGGCGGGGAGGACGGGGACGGTGGCGGGGGTGGGGAAGCCGTGGTCGGCGTACGCCGCCGTGACCGCGGTTGCCACCTTGTCGGCGTGGTCGGCCTCGACCAGGGCGAGGACGCAGCCGCCGAAGCCGCCGCCGGTCATCCTGGCGCCCAGCGCGCCGGCCGCGAGCGCCGACTCGACCGCGAGGTCGATCTCCGGCACGGTGATCTCGAAGTCGTCCCGCATCGAGACGTGCGAGGCGGTGAGCAGCGGGCCGATCTCGCGTACCCGGCCGGCGCGCAGCAGCGCGACGGTGTCGAGCACCCGCTGGTCCTCGGTGACCACGTGCCGGACCCGGCGGCGCATCTCGTCGTCGGGCAGCCGGCCGAGGGCCTCGTCCAGGTCGGCGACCGCGACGTCCCGCAGCGCCGGCACCCCGAGCAGGGCCGCGGCCCGCTCGCAGGACTTCCGGCGGGCGGCGTACTCCCCGTGGGCGTGCCGGTGCGGGGCGCGGCTGTCGACCACCAGTACGGCCAGCCCGGCGGCGTCCAGGTCGAACGGGATGTGCTCGATCGACTCGTCCCGGCAGTCCAGGAAGAGCGCGTGCCCCTCCCGGCAGCGGATCACCGCCGACTGGTCCATGATCCCGGTCGGCGCGCCGACGTAGTCGTTCTCGGCCCGCTGGGCGAGCCGGGGCCACCGGTCCTCGGGCAGCTCCGGTCCGCCGAGATCGACCAGGGCGGCGAGCACCGCCGCCTCGATCGCCGCCGAGGAGGAGAGCCCGGAGCCGACCGGCACGTCGGAGGCGATCGCGATCCGGGCCCCGGGCACCGGGTGCCCGGCGTTTCGCAACGCCCAGACCACCCCGGCGACGTACGCCGCCCAGCCGGTGACCTTGCCCGGGGTGGCCAGGTCATCGGCGTCGAACGAGACGGGGTCGGCGGAAAACTCCGAGGACACCGTCCAGCGTTCGCCCTCCTGCGGGGCGGCGGCGGCCACCGTGCGCAGCGGCAGGGCGAACGGCAGCACGAAGCCGTCGTTGTAGTCGGTGTGCTCGCCGATCAGATTGACCCGGCCGGGAGCCGCCCAGCGGCCCGCCGGCTCCGCCCCGTACGCGGAGCGGAAGCCGGCGGTGGCGCGGGCCGCGACGTCGGTCACGGCCGTTCCAGGACGTGGGCCCGGTAGAACGCCCAGCCGTCGCCGACCATGTCGTGCAGGGTGGGCTTCTCCGGCACCCAGCCCAGCTCCTCGCGGGCCAGGGCGGCGGAGGCGACCAGCTCGGCCGGGTCGCCGTCGCGTCGCGGCGCCACCTCGACCGGCAGCGGGTGCCCGGTGACCTCGCGGACCACGTCGGCGACCTGGCGGTTGGTGAAGCCGTTGCCGTTGCCCAGGTTGTAGATCCGGTGCCGGCCGGGGACGGCGGCGGAGAGCGCCAGCAGGTGGGCCCGGGCCAGGTCCTCGACGTGGATGTAGTCGCGCACGCAGGTGCCGTCGACGGTGGGGTAGTCGTCGCCGAAGAGCTGGAGCTTCTCCCGCCGGCCGGCGGCGACGTCCAGCGCGATCGGGATGAGGTGGGTCTCCGGGTCGTGCCGCTCGCCGATCGCCAGGCCGTCGCGCAGGTACGCCCCGGCGACGTTGAAGTAGCGCAGCGAGACGGCGGCCAGGTCGTGGGCGATCGCCTCGGAGGTGAGCGCGTAGTCGACGGCGAGCTTGGTCGCGCCGTACGTGTTGGTGGGGGCCTTGACGGCCGTCTCCGGGATGGGCAGCTCCTCGGGGTTGCCGTAGACGGCGGCGGTGGAGGAGAAGACCATCCGCGGCACCCGGGCGGCGCGCACGGCGTCGATCAGGGCGATCGAGCTGACGGTGTTGGCGTGCCAGTAGAGCTCCGGCTTGACCATCGACTCGCCGGCGGCGATCAGCGCGGCGAAGTGCAGCACGCCGTCGAAGCCCGCGTCGGGGGTGAGCACCCGGGCCGCCTCGTGGACCGGCAGGTCGACGTGGGTGGCCTCGGGGGCGAGCGCCTCCCGGTGGCCGGTCCGCAGGTCGTCGAGAACGGTCACCTCGTGGCCGTTGTCGAGCAGCATCCGGGTCACCACGCTACCGATGAAGCCGGCGCCGCCGGTGACGAGCAGTTTCACGTCGGGTCCTCCTGACTTGGCCGCTCCCGCCGCGGCCGTTCGTGATCACCCTACGGCGGCCCGCGGTGACCACGCTTCCCGTCTACGCCTCCACCATTCCATCATAAAGACTCACGACTGAACAGATCCGAACATCGGCCACCGTCCGTGCCGCGCGCCCCTACCATCACCTCTATGCGGGAGGCGGGCGGTCCCGGGCTCCGGAGGCGCGTGCCGGGGCGAACCCGGCGGGCCCCCGGGCCGGTGGCCCGTGGCGTCGCCCGGCTCGTCGTCCGCGCCGCCGACGCCGCCACCCGGCTGGTCACCGACCTGCTCGGCGCCAGCCCGGCCGCCGGTCGCGAGCGGATCAGCGAGGACGAGCTGCGCGACCTGGTCGCCGCCAACACCGTTCTCGACCCGGACGAGCGGCGGATCATCGACGAGGTGCTGGTCGCCGGGGCGAGCCTGGTCCGCGAGGTGATGATGCCCCGCACCGAGGTGGTCTTCCTCGCCGCCGGGCTGAGCCTCGCCGAGGCCGCGCGGGTGGTCCGGACCGAGACGCACACCCGCTACCCGGTGGTCGACGGCACCCACGACGACGTGGTCGGCTTCGTCCACCTGCGCGACGTGCTGCTCCGCCCCGACCTGGACCCGTGCACCACGGTGGGCGAGCTGACCCGCCAGGTCAAACAGCTGCCCGGCAGCAAGCGGGTGCTCGCCGCGCTGACCGAGATGCGCAAGGAGGGGCACCACCTGGCGGTGGTGGTCGACGAGTACGGCGGCACCGCCGGCATCGTCACCCTCGAGGACCTGATCGAGGAGCTGGTCGGGGAGATCCACGACGAGTACGACGACGCACCCGAGCCGGTCCACGCCGGACTGCCCGCCGTGGTGGACGGCCGGCTCAACCTCGCCGACTTCGCCGAGCGGACCGGGGTGGAGCTGCCCGTCGGGCCGTACGAGACGGTCGGCGGGTTCGTGATGGCGGCGCTGGGCCGGCTGCCGGTGGCCGGCGACGAGGTGCCGGTCGCCCCGGACGACGCGCCGGAGCCGGACGAGCGCGACACCGGCTGGCTGCTGCGGGTGCTGGCCCTGGAGGGGCGGCGGATCTCCCGGGTCGCGGTCTCCGCGGCCCGGCTGCCGGAGCAACGACGCGAGGTCAGCGCCCCGGCCGGGCCGGTGGCGAGCCGACCCGCCGGCCCGTCATGACGTACGCCAGCGGTTGCTGACAGAATTGCCGGCATGTCCGACGTTCCCGCCCGCCCCCGCGTCTTCTCCGGCATCCAGCCGACGGCCGACTCGTTCCACCTCGGCAACTACCTCGGCGCGGTGCGGCACTGGGTGGCCCTGCAGGACACCCACGACGCGTTCTACTGCGTCGTCGACCTGCACGCCATCACCGCGGGGCACGACCCGAAGGTGCTCCGGCAGCGGACCCGGGTGGCCGCCGCGCAGCTCTTCGCGGTCGGGCTGGACCCGGAGCGCAGCACCCTCTTCGTCCAGTCGCAGGTGCCCGAGCACCCGCAGCTGGCCTGGGTGCTCGGCTGCATCACCGGCTTCGGCGAGGCGAGCCGGATGACCCAGTTCAAGGACAAGTCGCAGAAGCAGGGCAGTGAGCGGTCCAGCGTCGGGCTCTTCACGTACCCGATCCTCCAGGCCGCCGACATCCTGCTCTACCAGGCCAACGCGGTGCCGGTCGGCGAGGACCAGCGCCAGCACCTGGAGCTCTCCCGCGACCTCGCCCAGCGGTTCAACTCGCTGTTCGGCCAGACGTTCACCGTGCCGGCGCCGCACATCGTCAAGGACACCGCGAAGATCACCGACCTGCAGGACCCGACGGCCAAGATGTCCAAGTCGTCCTCCTCGCCGGCTGGCATCATCGACCTGCTGGAGGACCCGGCCCGGTCGGCCAAGAAGATCCGCTCCGCGGTCACCGACACCGGCCGCGAGATCGTCTTCGACGCCGAGACCAAGCCCGGCATCTCCAACCTGCTCACGATCTACTCGGCGCTCTCCGGCCGGAGCATCGACGACCTGGTCGCCGGCTACGCGGGTAAGGGCTACGGCGACCTCAAGAAGGAGCTCGCCGAGGTGGTCCGGGAGTTCGTCACCCCGATCCAGGAGCGCACCCGCGCCTACCTCGACGACCCGGCCCAGCTGGACAAGCTGCTCGCCACCGGCGCGGAGAAGGCCCGTGCGGTCGCCGCGCCGACGCTGCGGGCGGCGTACGAGCGGGTCGGGTTCTTCCCGCCGGTCCGTTTCGAGTAACGGCCCCAGGGTCGACGGGTACGGGTGGAGGGTGGCGCGGAGCGTGGATCGCAGGGACGGGGCGCCGCTGGCCGGCGACACCATCCAGATCGGGATCGCGGTGGACATCCCGGAGCCGTGGGGCGGCATGCTCACCCGGCGCCGGATCGAGGCGGGTGACCCCCAGGCCGTCCCGGCGCACGTGACCCTGCTCGGGCCCACCGAGATCCCGGTGGCGGTGCTGCCGGTGGTCGAGGAGCACCTGGCCGCGGTGGCCGCGACGCACCTGCCGTTCACCCTGCACCTGCGGGGGACGGGCACCTTCCGGCCGGTCACCCAGGTGGTCTTCGTGGCGGTCGCGGCCGGGATCAGCGAGTGCGAGCTGCTGGCCGCCGCCATCAACGCCGCGCCCGGGCTGCACCGGGAGGCCCGCTTCCCGTACCACCCGCACGTCACCGTCGCCCAGGACGTCGCGCCGGAGGCACTGGACAAGGCGTACGAGGACCTGGCCGACTTCTCGGCGATGTTCGAGGTCGAGGCGTTCACCCTCTTCTCGCACAGCGGCCAGACGCGGTGGCAGCCGCGCCGGGACTTCCGGCTCGGCGGCTGAACCCTCTCCGGCGGGCGGTCCGCCGCCCGGGCGACGACAGATCGGCGAGGATGACGTGGTGGACGCGTGGGGTCGGCTGACCGGCGGTATCGACCGCCGGTTCACCGTGGCCCGGCACCGCTGGCCCCGGTTCGACCACCTGTGGCGGGCGGTGGACCTCTACGGCGCGGTGCTGGGCGGACGGCTGGCCGCCGCGATCGCCTACTACGGGTTCTTCGCCGTCTTCGCGCTCGCCCTGGTCGGCTACTCGGTCTTCGGGGCGATCCTGGAGGACAACGACGAGGTCAGCGACGCGGCGGCCGGGTTCCTGAAGGAGAACCTGCCGTTCCTCGACCCGCAGCAGATCGCCCAGAGCAGCAACGCGGTCGGGGTGATCGGCCTGGTCATCCTGGTCTTCACCGGGATCGGCTGGGTGGAGGCGATCCGCTCCTCACAGCGGCTGATGTACGGCTTCAATCAGCAGCCGGGCAACCTGGTGGTGCGCCGGCTGGTGGACCTGGGCGTGCTGCTGCTGGTCTTCGTGCTGCTGGGCCTCTCGGTGGCGGCGGTGGACGCGCTGGAGTCGGTGCTGCGCTTCCTGCTGCGCTCCACCGGCTCGGTCGGCCTGACCACGATCAGCGCGGTGCTGAGCGTGCTGATCAACGCGGTGCTGGCCACCGCGTTGATGATCGCCGTGCCCCGGCTGCGGATGAGCCGGCGCCGGCTACGCCCGATCGTGCTGCTCGTCGCGGTGGGGATCACGCTGCTCAACACCGTCGGGCGCTACTACGTGGTGCGGACCGAGCGGAATCCGGCGTACACCGTGGTCGCCGGCGCGGTCGGGCTGCTGCTCTACCT
This sequence comes from Micromonospora sp. BS32, assembly GCF_059089345.1. Lineage (NCBI taxonomy): Bacteria > Bacillati > Actinomycetota > Actinomycetes > Micromonosporales > Micromonosporaceae > Micromonospora > Micromonospora sp. BS32. Next base: position 99,695 of record NZ_JBSSHR010000004.1, on the reverse strand, counting down.
CTACCTGCTCAACCAGCTGCTGCTCTTCGGCGCCGCGCTCGCCGCGACCAGCCGGTACGGGCGGGTGGTGGACCTGGCGGAGGGGCCCGCCCCGGCGGACCTCGACGACGACGAGACCGAGGCCGAGGTCGACGCCGACACCGATCCGGGTACCCCGGGAGGGGCGGGCTGACATGCGCCTGGAGATCGACCCGGCCTCGGCGGTGCCGCCGTACGAGCAGGTGCGCGGGCAGTTGGCCGGCATGATCGGCGACGGGCGGCTGGCGGTGGGCACCCGGCTGCCCCCGGTGCGGCAGTTCGCCGCGGAGCTGGGGCTGGCGGTGAACACGGTGGCCCGGGCCTACCGTGAGCTGGAAATGGCCGGCCTGCTGGAGACGAGGGGGCGGCACGGGACGTTCGTGGCGCCGGGGCGCGACGACGCGGCCGACCGGTTGCAGCGGACCGCCACCCGGTACGCCGAGGAGGCGCTGCGGCTCGGGGTGCCGCCGGAGCGGGCCCTGGAGCTGGTCCGCGCCGCCCTGGACGCGGCCCGGTCGGGCTGACCGCGCCGCCCGCCGTGGTGACCTCGGGTCCCGGCCGCGACGGAGAAGTCAGGAGATCGACAGTGCGAGAACCGGTAGTTGCCGCAAATGCCACTCACGTCCCGGTCGGAACGGACCATGATGAGCCGGTGGGCGCACTCGTGACGTTGGACCTGCCGGACGACTCGCCGATGCTCGGCCTGCCGTGGATCATCACGTTCGGCCCGCTGGCCGACCCGGCGGAGTGGGAGCCGGTGGTCTGCGGCCCGTACGAGCGGCCGCACGCGCTGGCCCTGGCCGAGGCGGTGGTCGCCGAGGAGCAGCTGATGGCGGTGGTCGAGCCGCTGCTGCCGGCGCTCTCGGCCGACGAGATCCGGGGTGAGATCGCCGCCGCCCAGATCGCCGCCGAGGACGAGACGGCCGGGATCGAGGAGGCCGACCTCTACGGCGACTTCGAGGACGTGATCGACGAAGAGCTGGAGGCGGCGGCCGCCCGGCACGAGGAGTCCGAGCCGCTGCCCGCGCCGACCGAGCAGGAACTGCGCGCCGGCTTCGAGCGGATCGCCGAGCTGCTGCGGAACAAGGGACGCTGAGGTCTCGGCGGGGCCGTCCCCAGGTGGACGCCGGCGCCCCGGGGAGCGAACTCCCCGAGGCGCCGGTGCCACCTCACCCCCCACCACAAGGGGTCGGTAGCCCAGTCGCCCGTCGGCGCGGGGCACAACGGACGACCAGGTCGATGGCGGGTTACCCGGCTCAGCGCCGTTCGAACCACGCAGCACTGTCCACCGGCAGGAGGTGACCGTTCTCCCGCTCGGTGAGGTCGGCGCTGGCGACGATCGGCGGGCCGTAGCCCTCGATCAGCACCTCGGCGCCACTGATGTTGACCACGCAGGTCAGCACGGTCCCGTCCAGGGCCCGGCTGAACGCCAGCACACCCGGCTCGGTCTCCAGCCAGACCACTTCGCCGGCGGTGCCCGCCAGGGCGGGGTGCGCGCGCCGGATGCGCAGCGCGGCCCGGTAGAGCTCCAGCGTCGAGCCGGGCACGTCGGCCTGGGCGGCCACCGAGAGGGCACGCCAGGTCGCCGGCGCCGGTAGCCAGCTCAGCTCGCTGCCCTTCGGGCCGAAGCCGTACGGGGCCAGCTCGCCGCTCCACGGGATCGGCACCCGGCAGCCGTCCCGGCTCTCGCCGGTGCGCAGGAACGCCGGGTCCTGGCGCAGCTCGTCGGGGAGGTCCAGCACCTCCGGCAGGCCCAGCTCCTCGCCCTGGTAGACGTACGCGCAGCCGGGCAGGGCCAGCATCAGCAGGGCGGCGGCCCGGGCGCGGCGCAGGCCGACCTCGCCGTCGCCGTACCGGGTGACGTGGCGCTGCCGGTCGTGGTTCGACAGCACCCAGGTGGTCGGGGCGCCGACGATGGTCGACTCGGCCAGGGCGGTGTCGATCACCTTGCGGAACGAGTCGGCCGACCAGGTGGCGTCGAGGAAGTCGAAGCTGAACGCCTGGTGCAGCTCGTCGGGGCCGATGTAGCGGGCCAGCCGCTGCGGGGTCTCGGCCCAGGCCTCGGCGACCGCCATCCGGCCGCCCGGGTAGCTGTCCAGGATCGGCCGCCAGGCGCGGTAGATGTCGTGCACCTCGTCCTGGTCGAAGTACGGCAGGCGACCCTTGCCGAGCAGCTCGGACTGGCGCTGCCCGGTGGTCATCGAGTTGAAGCCGACGTCCGGCAGCCCCGCCGCCTTGATCATCCCGTGCGCCACGTCGATCCGGAACCCGTCCACGCCCCGGTCGAGCCAGAAGCGCAGGACGTCCTCGAACTCGGCGCGCACCTCCGGGTGGCGCCAGTTCAGGTCGGGCTGGGCCGGGTCGAACAGGTGCATGTACCACTGGCCGTCGGGCAGCCGGGTCCAGGCCGGGCCGCCGAAGATGCTCTCCCAGTCGTTCGGCGGCAGCTCGCCCTGCTCACCCTTGCCGTCGGCGAAGAGGTAGCGCTCCCGCTCCGGGGTGCCCGGGGCGGCGGCCAGCGCGGCCTGGAACCACGGATGCGCGCTGGAGGTGTGGTTGGGCACCAGGTCCACGATGATCCGCAGGTTCAGCGCGTGCGCGTCGGTGATCATCGCGTCGAAGTCGGTGAGGGAGCCGAAGAGCGGGTCGACGTCGCGGTAGTCGGCGACGTCGTAGCCGGCGTCGATCTGCGGCGAGGTGTAGAAGGGGGTCAGCCAGAGCGCGTCCACGCCGAGGTCACGCAGGTACGGCAGCCGCTCCCGGATGCCCTGGAGGTCGCCGACGCCGTCGCCGTTGGCGTCGGCGAAGCTGCGGACGTAGACCTGGTAGACGACCGCGGAACGCCACCAGTCGTTGTCGGAGGTCAGCGGCGTGGGGTCGGTGGCGGCGGTCATCGGTGACGATCCCCGTTCTGTGGCGGGACGGCGGCACCCGCGCGGCGCTGGGTGATGGGCGCGGGTGGTGAGCAGAATGCCGTCCGCACGCTGCAAGAGTCAAGCATTCCTTGCGCAAGAAATGACGGCCGTCACCCTCCGGCCAGCGGCTCGTCACGTTTCCCCCGTCCCACGTGCCGGGATGCAGGGGCGCGACGGGCCCGGAAAGCCGGCCGACCCTCCGCTTCGGTGATCGACTTCGGGCCGGCGGTGGGCCGGGTGGTGGGGGGTCGGGTCAGGCCGGGACGGGCAGGGCGGGCGGCGCCGGGCGCTGCCGCTTCGAGCCGCCGGCGGCGGGACCGGTCTGGCGGACCACCGCGGTCGAGCCGCGGACCACCAGTTCCGGGCGGAAGAGGTACTCCGAGTGCGGCGCGGCGTGCCCGTTGATCTCGTCGACCAGGGCGCGCACCGCGGCGACCGACATCGCGCTGACCGGCTGGCGCATGGTGGTCAACGGCGGGTCGGTGAAGGCCATCAGCGGCGAGTCGTCGTAGCCGACCACCGACACGTCGCCGGGGACCGACAGGCCGCGCTGCCGGGCGGCCCGGATCGCGCCGAGCGCCATCAGGTCCGAGCCGCAGACGAGGCCGGTGACCCCGCGCTCGATCAGCCGGCCGGCGGCGGCCTCGCCGCCCTCGACCCCGAAGAGGGAGAGCTCGGCGAGGTCCTCCAGCTCGGGCTCGGGCAGGCCGGCCAGCCGGGTCATCGCCGCCTTCCAGCCGGTCACCTTGCGCTGCACCGGCACGAACCGGTCCGGGCCGGTGATCAGGCCGATCCGGCGGTGCCCGAGCGCCACCAGGTGGGCGACGGCCAGCTCGGCGGCCTCCCGGTCGTCGCAGGAGACGAAGGGTGCGGCGACGTCCGGGACGTACCCGTTGATCATGACGACGGGCAGCGGCCGGGCGATCAGCGCCCGGTACCGGTCGTGGTTGGCTGCGGTGTCGGCGTGCAGGCCGGAGACGAAGACGATCCCGGAGACCTGCCGGTCCAGCAGCATCTCCACGTACTCGTCCTCGGTGACCCCGCCGGGGGTCTGGGTGCAGAGCACCGGGGTGAACCCGCTCTGCGCCAGGGTCGACTCGATGACCTGGGCGAACGCCGGGAAGATCGGGTTCTCCAGCTCGGGCACGACCAGCCCGACCAGCCCGGCGCTGCGCTTGCGCAGCCGGGCGGGTCGTTCGTAGCCGAGCACATCGAGGGCGGTCAGTACGGCTTGCCGGGTCTCCGGGGCCACTCCGGGGCGGTCGTTGAGCACCCGCGACACCGTGGCCTCGCTGACTTCGGCCTGTTGGGCGATGTCGGACAGTCGAGCGCGCATGGCGGCACTTTAGCTCAAGGGCAAGTTCTTGCGTACACTCCTGCAATCCCTTCCATTCTCTGCAACCTCTTGCTAACGTCCCGGCAACACGCGAGAGCAGCGGCGCGGCAACCCGGCGCCGGTTGGCAAGAACTTTCAGAGGTTTCCACGGCGGGCCGCCCTTCCCCCGGCGGGCCGCCATGACGACAGGAGTACCGATGCGCATCCGTACCGCGGGTGTGGTCACCGTTCTCGGCCTGGCGCTCGCCGCCTCCGGCTGCGGCGGCGACAACAAGTCCGACGAGCCGGCCGCCAAGGCCTCCCCCCAGGCCGCGAGCGGCAAGCTCGTCATCTGGGCCGACGACAAGCGGACGGCGGCTCTCAAGCCGTTCGCGGAGAAGTTCGGTCAGGAGAACGGCGTCACCGTCGAGGTGCAGGCCGTCTCCAAGGACCTGCAGACCAACTTCGTCACCGCCTCCCAGCAGGGCAGCGGCCCGGACGTCGTGGTCGGCGCGCACGACTGGATCGGCAACCTGGTGCAGAACGGGGCCATCGACCCGGTGCAGCTGGCCGACGACCAGAAGAGCGCCTTCAACCCCACCGCGATCAAGGCGGTGACGTTCAACGGTCAGGTCTACGGCGTCCCCTACGCCACCGAGAACATCGCCCTGATCCGCAACACCGAGCTGGCCCCCGAGGCGCCGAAGACGATCGAGGACCTGGTCGCCACCGGCAAGCAGCTCAAGGCCCAGAAGAAGGCCAGCGAGATCCTCTGCCTCCAGTCCGGGCAGAACGGCGATGCGTACCACATCTACCCGCTGTACACCTCGGCCGGTGGCTACCTCTTCGGCACCGGCGCCAACGGCGACTACGACCCGAAGGACCTGGGCGTGGGCAAGCCGGAGTCGATCGCGGCCTTCCAGAAGATCGCCAAGCTCGGTGAGAAGGGCGAGGGTGCGCTGAAGCGCTCCATCACCGGCGAGAACTCGATCGCCACCTTCGGCGCCAAGAAGTGCGCCTACCTGGTCTCCGGCCCGTGGGCGATCGCCGACGCCAAGAAGGCCGGCATCAAGTACGACATCTCCCCGGTCCCCGGCTTCGCCGGTGGCAAGGAGGCCCAGCCGTTCGTGGGCGTCCAGTCGTTCTACGTAGCCGCCAAGGGCAAGAACAAGGCCCTGGCCCAGGAGTTCGTCACCAACTACGTGACCAAGCCGGACCTGGCCGTGGCGCTGTACAACGCCGAGCCGCGCCCGCCGGCGCTGACCGCCGCCTTCGACCAGGTCAAGGGCAGCGACCCGGACCTGGCCAAGTTCTCCGAGGCCGGCAAGAACGGCCAGGTGCTCCCGGCGATCCCGGCCATGGCCGCGATCTGGGACCCGTTCGGCAAGGCCGAGGCCGCCGTCATCGGTGGCGCCGACCCGGCCAAGACCGTCACCGCCGCCGGCAAGACGATCTCCGGTCAGATCAAGTAATGAGCACGTCGCTGTCCGGCCCGGGGTCTGCCTCGCAGACCCCGGGCCGGGGGCCCGTCCGCTCCGGGCTCCCGCGCAAGTCCCGTACCGCGCGGAACCACGCGCCGATCACCCTGACCGGCCTCGTCGTCAAGGTGGTCCTGCTCGGCCTGGTGGCCGGGATCGCGATCTGGGCGGCCTTCCCGCTCATCGAGGCGAAGTACTGGATTGGCCTGGCCATCCTGCTGGCGACGACCGCCGGCCTGTTCTACCTCTACCTGACTCCGCGGCACATCCCCGCCAAGTACCTGATCCCGGGCACGCTCTTCCTGATCGTGTTCCAGGTCTTCCCGGTGCTCTACACCGCCAGCACCGCCTTCACGAACTTCGGCGACGGTCACCGTGGTGACAAGTCCGACGCGATCGTCGCCATCCAGAGCTCGTCGGTGAAGCAGGTCCCCGGCTCCGCCCAGTACCCGCTCTCCGTCGCCACCAAGGGCGACCCGGCCACCGGGTCGCTGGTCTTCCTGGTGACCGACCCGAAGACCGGTGCGGTCTCCGTCGGCGACGCCGGCGGGCTCCAGCAGCTCGACGCCGGCCAGGTCACCGTGGCGCCGGGCGGCAAGGTCACCGCCGCCGACGGCTACACCGTCCTCAACTTCGGCCAGGCCAGCGCCCGCAGCAAGGACATCACCGAGCTGGTGGTGCCGACCGCCGGCGGCGCGCTGCGCTCCTCCGGCCTGTCCCGGGCGTACGAGGGCAAGGCGCTGCGGGCGTACGACGAGGGCTGCGACTGCATCAGGGACAGCGAGAGCGGCAAGACCTGGACCGCCGACGAGTCGGTCGGCTCCTTCGTTGCCGCCGACGGCGAGCGGCTGGCCCAGGGCTGGAAGGTCAACGTCGGGCTGGAGAACGTCGGCCGGGTGCTGACCGACCCGAACATCTCCGGCCCGTTCTTCGGCACGCTCGTCTGGAACTTCGCCTTCGCGATCGGCTCGACCGGCTTCACGTTCCTGCTCGGCATGGGCATCGCGCTGGCCCTGCACTCGCCCCGGATGCGCGGGACGAACCTCTACCGGGTGCTGCTGATCCTGCCGTACGCCATGCCGTCGTTCGCGATGCTGCTGGTCTGGCGGGACATGTTCAACACCGACTTCGGCCTGGTCAACAACCTGTTCGGGCTGAGCGTCGACTGGTTCGGCGAAACCTGGTCGGCCCGGGTCGCGGTGCTGCTGGTGCAGCTCTGGCTCGGCTACCCGTACATGTTCCTGGTCGCCACCGGCGCGCTCCAGGCCATCCCGCGGGAGCTGACCGAGGCCACCTCGGTCGACGGGGCCAGCCCCTTCCAGTCGTTCAAGGCGGTCACCCTGCCGCTGCTGCTGGTGGCGATCTCGCCGCTGCTGATCGCGTCGTTCGCGTACAACTTCAACAACATCAACGCGATCTGGTTCACCACCGAGGGTGGCCCGTTCCCCGCGGACAATCCGCGCAGCGGCGCCACCGACCTGCTGATCACCTACACCTACCGGTTGGCCTTCGGGGCGCAGGGCGCCGAGTACGGCATGGCCGCCACGGTGTCGATCTTCATCTTCGCGATCGTGGCCATCGTGTCCGCGGTCAGCTTCTCGCGTACCCGCAAGCAGGAGGAGGTGTACTCGTGACCACCTTCGCCGACGCGCCCGTCGCCAACCGCAACGCGACGGGCAGGTCCAGGGGCCGCTGGTTCGCGCAGGTCGGCTGGCGGCACCTGGTCGGGGTGCTGGCGGTGGCGTTCAGCCTCTTCCCGATCCTGTTCGTCGTCTCGGCGGCGCTCAACCCGCTGGGCACCCTCTCCTCCACCGAGCTGCTGCCGACCGGGGCGTCGTTCGAGAACTTCTCCAACCTGTTCTCGAAGACCGCGTTCGGTCACTGGTTCCTGAACTCGCTGCTGCTCGCCGGGGTGGCCAGCTTCGCGTCGATCTTCCTGTCGGCGCTGGCCGCGTACGCGTTCTCCCGGATGCGCTTCGCCGGCCGCCGGGTCGGCCTGCTCACGCTGCTGCTGATCCAGATGTTCCCGCAGTTCCTGGCGATCGTGGCGATCTTCCTGATCTTCACCACGGTCACCGACCTGTGGCCGTCGCTCGGCTTCAACACCCCGTGGGGCCTGTTCCTGCTCTACATGGGTGGTGCGCTGGGGGCGAACACCTGGCTGATGAAGGGCTTCTTCGACACCCTGCCGAAGGAGCTTGACGAGTCGGCCACCATGGACGGCGCGTCGCACGCCCAGGTCTTCTTCCGGATCATGCTGCCGCTGGTGGCGCCGATCCTCGCGGTGACCGGGCTGCTCGCCTTCATCGGCTCGATCAACGAGTTCATCCTCGCCAATGTGTTCCTCACCAACACCAACTCGAAGACCCTCGCGGTCGGCATGTTCGGTCTGGTGGCGGGGGAGCGCAACAACAACTTCGGGATGTTCGCGGCGGGCACCCTGCTCACCGCCATCCCCACGGTGCTGGTGTTCCAGCTGCTCCAGCGCTACATCGTCTCCGGGCTGACCGCCGGCGCCGTCAAGGGATGAATTGGAGGGGTGGGCGCTCTCCGCGGAGGGCGGGGTCAGTGGTCCGGGTGCGTCCGGACCGCTGACCCGGGGGTGGTCCGGGTGCGTCCGGGCCGCTGACCCGGGGGCGGTCCGGGTGCGTCCGGACCGCTCCTCCTTCCTGTACGGATCGCAACCGGAAGGTCCTGCCATGTCGTTGCAGCCGCACCACGACGGATCCGCCACCTACGTACCCGAGCAGGAGCCGGAGCTCGGCGCGACCGTGCCGGTCTTCGTCCGGGTCCCCGCCGGCGCGGACGTCCGCCAGGTGCACGTCCGGACCACCGGTGACGGTGAGCCGCGCTTCGCCGAGGCGACCGTCGACCGGACCGAGGGCGGCGACGTCTGGTGGCGGGCCGACGTCGAGGTCCGCAACCCGGTCAGCAACTACCGCTTCATGCTCTCCGGGGCGCGGGGCCACCGCTGGCTCAACGCCGCCGGCCTGGTCGACCACGACGTGCCGGACAACGGCGACTTCAAGCTGGTCAGCTACGCCCCGCCGCCGGCCTGGGCCCGGGACGCGGTGATCTACCAGATCTTCCCGGACCGGTTCGCACGGTCCGCCGCGGCCGACGGCCGGACCGCGCCGGACTGGGCGATCCCGTGCGACTGGGACACCCCGGTGATCGGGCGCGGCCCGGAGACGCCGTACCAGTTCTACGGCGGTGACCTGGACGGCATCACCGAGAAGCTGGACCACCTGGACCGGCTCGGGGTCAACACCGTCTACCTCACCCCGATCTTCCCGGCCCGCTCCAACCACCGGTACGACGCGTCCAGCTTCGACACCGTCGACCCGCTGCTCGGCGGCGACGCGGCGCTGGCCCGGCTGGCCGACGCCGTCCGCGCCCGGGGCTGGCGGCTGCTCGGTGACATCACCAGCAACCACACCGGCGACGCGCACGAGTGGTTCACCACCGCCGTCTCCGACATGCGCGCGCCCGAGCGGGAGCTGTACTACTTCGACGAGATCAGCGGAGACTACGAGTCCTGGAACGGGGTCAAGTCGCTGCCGAAGCTCAACTGGGGCAGCGCCGAGCTGCGCCGCCGCTTCGCCACCGCCGACGACTCGCTGCTGCGCCGTTGGCTGCGCCCGCCGTACGGGCTGGACGGCTGGCGGGTCGACGTGGCCAACATGACCGGCCGGCGCGGCGCGGACGCGTACACCCACGAGGTGGCGCGGTTGCTGCGCGAGGTGGTCGCCGACACCCGCCCCGACGGGCTGCTGCTCGCCGAGCACGGCCACGACCACACCGGCGACCTGGACTCCGACGGCTGGCACGGCACGATGAACTACGTCGGCTTCACCGACCCGGTCTGGTCCTGGCTGCGGCACGGCGACCAGCCGGTGCCGAACTTCCTCGGCACCCCGGGCGGGGTGGCCCGGCGGGACGCCGACGCGGTGCTGGCCACCATGGACACCTACCGGTCGCTGATCTCCTGGCGGTCGTACACCCACTCGTGGCAGCTGCTCGGCTCGCACGACTCGGCCCGGATCCGGACGGTGGTCGGCGACGCCGCCCGGCAGGAGGTCGCCGCCGGCCTGCTCGCCACGATGCCGGGCACCCCGGTGATCTTCGCCGGGGACGAGCTGGGGCTGACCGGCACCAACGGCGAGGGATCGCGTACCCCGATGCCGTGGCGCCGGCCGGAGAGCTGGGACCAGGGCACCTTCGCGGCGTACCGGGCGCTGCTGGCGCTGCGGCGGGGCGAGCCGGCGCTGCGGCACGGTGGCCTGCGCCGGGTGCACGCCGACGCGGACAGCCTGGTCTTCCTCCGCGAGGCGCCCACCGGGACGGTGCTGGTGCTGGCCCGGCGGGCGGCCGGCGCCCCGGTCCGGCTGGCCGGCCTGGCGGCGGGGGAGAACATGTACGGCGGCGCCCCGGCGCTGCGCCCGGACGCCGACGGCGTGGTCACCCTGCCCGGCGACGGCCCCACCTTCCAGGTCTGGCGCCTTCGCTGAGGGCTGCCCGGCGAGATGATCGCGCTCGAACCAGGAAGTAGTGGTCTGCCGGCACCGGGGAGGCCACTACTTCCTGGATTTTGCGCGATCTTGTGCGGCGCTCCCGAGGAGTGCGCGAACGCCGGCCAGGTAGGTCTGCCGGTCGGGGCGGCCGGTGAGGATCTTCTGCATGAAGTAGCCGGGGACCAGGCCGAACAGTGCGGCGGCGACCGCCTCGGGGTCGGTGCCGGGCGCCAACTCGCCAGCTTCCCGGGCCCGACGGACCAGCACGGTGAAGTGGTCGCGGAAGCCGGTGTAGGTGGCGTGGACGAACCTGGCGAGGATCGGATCGCGCTGCGCCTCACTCCACACCTGGATGGCCAGGGGCAGCACCCCGTCGGCGCCGGTCTGGGTGTCGACGTAGGTCAGCGCCCGGTCCAGCGCCTCGTCCAGCGGCAGCGGCGGTTCCGCCCGGGCCAGCTCGGCGAAGACCTGGTCCGCGCCGCCGATGACTGACTGGGCGATGGCGGTGACCAGGTCGTACTTGCTGGGGAAGTAGCGGTAGACCGCACCCACCGACAGGCCCGCTTCGGTGATCACGTCTTGCATCGAGGTGCGGTGGAAGCCGTCGCGCAGGAAGCAGCGCCGGGCCGCGTCGAGGATCTGCTGACGGCGGGCGGCGAGGTGTTCGTCCGATACGCGTGGCACGATCCACAGTGTAAAACGAACGCTCGTTCTTGACAGTTGGTGGGCGGCGGGCGCAGGCTCGATCGCAAAGAGAACGAGCGTTCGTTTTAAGGAGTGGGAGATGTCCAGGGTCCGGTCCCCGTGGTTGCTCGCCGTCCTGAGCGCCGCCCTGGCGGTCGGGGTGCAGGCGCTGCTCGTACCCCTCTTCGCGGCACCCGCGGCCAATCTGGAGCCGCGCGACCTGCCGGTCGCCGTCGCCGGCCCCGCGCCCGCCACCGCGGAGCTCGCCGGCCGGCTGGCCGCGGCGCGCCCCGGCGCGTTCGAGGTCCGCACCCTGCCGGACGCCGCGGCTGCCGACCGGGCGCTGCGCGACCGAGAGGTCTACGCCGCCTTCGTCGTCGGCCCGGCCGGCCTGGCCCTGCACACCGCCCCCGCCGCCAGCCCGACGGTCGCCGCGCTGCTCACCGAGGCCTCCGGGCAGCTCTCCGGCGGCCGGCCGGTGCCGGTGGTGCCGGTGGTCCCGACCGACCCCGACGATCCCCGGGGTGCCGGCTTCGCCGCCGGGTTCCTGCCGTTCGCGCTCACCAGCATGCTCGCCGGCGCCCTGCTCACCCTCCTGGTCCTCCGCCGGGGCGCCCGGCTGATCGGGCTGCTCTGCTACGCCGTGCTCGCCGGGGTGGCCGGCGCGGCGGTGCTGCACGGCTGGCTCGGCGTGCTGAACGGCGACCTGCCGGCCGAGGCGGGCGCGGTGGGACTCTTCGCGCTCGCCGCCGCGAGCATCGTGGCCGGCTTCGGCGCCCTGCTCGGCGGCCCCGGCATCGGCCTCGGCGCACTGCTGGTGTTCCTGGTCGGCAATCCGCTCTCCGCGGTCAGCGCCGCACCGGAACTGCTCCCCCAGCCGTGGGGCACGGTCGGCCAGTTCCTCCCGGTCGGCGCCGGTGGGACGCTGCTCCGCTCGGCGGCCTTCTTCGACGGGGCGGGCGCCGGCCGATCCGTCGCGGTGCTGGCCGGGTACGCCCTGATCGGTCTGGTGCTGGTGCTGGTCGGGCGGTCCCGCTCGGTTCGGCCGGCCGACCTGGACCCGGCGCGGATCTCCGACCGGGACCTGGCGGAGATCACGGATTGAGCTCGGCCGGCGGGCCCCCTACTACAATCCGTCGTTGATGGGGCAGGATGACCCGCGTGGAAGCTCTTCGCCTGGTACTTCTCTACGTCCATCTGATCGGCTTCGCGCTGCTGCTCGGTGGCGCGATCGCCCAGTACGTCAGCGGTCGGCTGCGGATCAACGCGGCCATGCTCTGGGGGTCGGTGATCGGTCTGCTGACCGGTCTGGGCCTATCCGCGCCGCTGCGCGACGGCGACGAGCCGGCGCCCGCCAAGCTCGTCACCAAGCTGGTGCTCGCGCTGCTGATCTTCGTCATGGTCTTCTTCTCCCGTAAGCGGGAGTCGGTCAACCGGGGGCATTTCCTCGCCATCATCGGGTTGACCCTGGTCAACGCCGCGGTGGCGGTCTTCTGGCGGTAACTGCCACCCGGACCATCGGGAAGGCCTGTGGACGAACGATCTCCCCGGCCGACGACGTCGGCCGGGGAGATCGGATGTTCAGTCCTTCCGCTCCGCGTAGGCGCTGACCGGCCCGAGACCATCGATGATCTCGGAGTCCGTCTATTGGAGTGCACCGCATCGCCGACCGCAAGATCCAGGCAGGGCGGCATTTTGATGGCCTCTTCCCGTGAGCGGAGTCGGTTGACCGGGGTCGGTTCCTCGCGATCATTTGATTGACCCTGGTCAACGCCGCAGTGGCGGTATTCCGGCGAAGCATCCGCCAGGAGGTGCGCTGGCGGCGCTGTCTCTGTTTCCCGTGTTCACGGCGTTTGCCCGGCCGACGCGGTGTCGGCCGGGGAATTCCGCTCCTCGACTACTTCGTCTCGATCAGCGCGTCAACAAGATAGGGATCGGACGAGTCGCAGTAGGCCGTCGAGTACTTGTAGGTGCCGGCAGGCAGCCAGGAGCCGTACTTCCAGACGCCCCAGCCGTACGGTGTCGGGGCGCAGTACGCCGCCGTACGGAAGTACCCGGTTCCGGCGAAGCAGTTCGAGTTGGCCCTCGCCGGGCTGAACGAGTAGTACTTGTTGAGCTGGCAGTTGGTCGGCGCGGCCAGCGCCGGGCTCGCGGCTCCGATCGCACCGGTGGCGACCGAGGCGGTGAGCAGCAGCGTTGCCGCAGCCATTCGCTTGGCCGTCATGGATCCCCGTTGACGCACTTGTCCTCCATCACAATGGCCCGAAATCGTTGATGATCTCGGCGTCCGCCTATTGGACAACAGCGTCGCTGCCGGCCGCAAGATCTAATGAGGGCGATCCTTCGATGTTCGGCGGGCGGCGCCCGGTATGCCCAATCGGCCCGTCGCGGCGGCGGCAAAGTGATAAAACGGAAGCAGTGTGGGACACCGGGCGAAGCTCCTTAACGGCCATAAAGTACCCGAGACCTATCCCGCCGGCGCTCGCCCTCCGTGTCGGACCGCCTCGACGAGGAGTGATCTGCCCCACCCGACGGTTACATGCGGGTAACGGGCGCCCAACAGTCGTGCACGATGTTCGGTCGGTGGGTGGACGCGGGCGTACGCTCCCGTCCGTAACGTGGGACAGCCGGCGGCACAGTGCAGGCCGGCTTATGGGCTGCCACCGCACGTGGAGCGGTGAGCAATGGGAAGGAGACGTCTTGCGCTCTGTGCGTGGGATGCGGATCGCCTCCGCCGTCGTGGCGGGTGGGCTCGTGCTGGGCGCCGCCGCGTGTGGTGAGGCCCCCAAGGATGACAACAACGCCGGCGACGGCGGCAAGAAGTACAGCGCCTGCATGGTGACCGACGTCGGCGGCATCGACGACAAGTCCTTCAACACCTCGGCCTGGAAGGGCCTTCAGGAGGCGAAGAAGGAGAACGACAAGATCGACATCAAGAACGTCCAGTCGAAGGCCGAGGCGGACTACGAGGTCAACCTCAACGGCTTCGTCAACCAGAAGTGCGACTTCATCCTGGCCGTCGGTGGCCTGATGCAGGATGCCACCAAGAAGGCCGCCGCGGCGCACCCGGACCAGCAGTTCGGCATCGTCGACGCGAACCCGGGCGTGGACAACGTCTACCCGATGCAGTTCGACACCGCCCAGGCCGCCTTCCAGGCCGGCTACCTGGCCGCCGGGATGAGCAAGACCGGCAAGGTCGGCACCTACGGTGGCCTGCCGATCCCGCCGGTGACCATCTTCATGGACGGTTTCGCCGACGGGGTGGCCTACTACAACAAGGCCAAGAGCAAGAACGTCCAGGTGTTGGGCTGGGACAAGGCGACCCAGAAGGGTTCCTTCACCAACGACTTCGTCAAGCAGGACGAGGGCAAGAAGGTCTCCGACACCCTGGTCGCCCAGGGCGCGGACATCATCATGCCGGTCGCCGGCGGCTCGGGCCTCGGCACCACCGCCGCGGCGCAGGCCTCGGGCGGCAAGTTCTCGGTGGTCTGGGTCGACGTCGACGGCTGCGAGAGCACCCCGAACTGCGGCGCGCTGCTGACCACGGTCGTCAAGAACATCCCGGACGCCGTCAAGGAGGCCGTGCTCAAGGCCGCCGGTGGCGAGAAGCTCCAGGCCAAGCCGGGCTTCGTCGGCAACCTGGCCAACAACGGCGTCTCCATCGCGCCGTACCACGAGTTCGACAGCAAGGTCCCGGCGGACCTCAAGGCCGAGGTCGAGAAGATCAAGGCTGACATCGCCGCCGGCACCATCACGGTCACCTCGAAGGCTCAGCCGACCAAGTGACCGACCGCCCGGCCGCCACGATGGGATCATCAGCGGGGGCCGGCGAGCACCAGGCATGACGATCGGCCGCCTCGGCGTACGTGGGGGAGACCCCGCGACCGCCGGGGCGGCCGATCCGCTCCACCCGTCGGCCGGCCCGTGCGGGTGGCCGCCCCACCGGCAGCTACGCTGCACCATCGCTCGCACTCCAGGAGGTTGCGCTGAGACTCGAACTGCGCGGCATCACCAAGCGGTTCGGTGATCTGGTCGCCAACGACCACATCGACCTGACGGTGGAGCCTGGAGAGATTCACGCCCTGCTCGGCGAGAACGGCGCCGGCAAGTCGACCCTGATGAACGTCCTGTACGGGCTCTACCAGCCCGACGAGGGCGAGATTCTGGTCGACGGCCAGCCGCTGAAGCTGAAGGGCCCGTCCGACGCGATCGCGGCCGGCATCGGCATGGTGCACCAGCACTTCATGCTGGTCCCCGTCTTCACCGTCGCCGAGAACATCATGCTCGGCGCCGAGCAGGTCAAGGGCGGCATCGCCGGCTTCCTGGACCGGCGCCGGGCCCGCCGCGAGGTGGCCGAGGTATCCGAGCGGTACAACCTGCGGGTCGACCCGGACGCGGTGATCGAGGACCTGCCGGTCGGCATCCAGCAGCGGGTGGAGATCGTCAAAGCGCTCACCCGCGACGTCGACCTGCTGATCCTGGACGAGCCGACCGCCGTGCTCACCCCGCAGGAGACCGAGGAGCTGCTGACGGTCATGCGGTCGCTCAAGGCCGCCGGCAAGTCGATCGTCTTCATCACCCACAAGCTCGGCGAGGTCAAGGCCATCGCCGACCGGATCACGGTGATCCGGCGCGGGAAGACCGTCGGCACCGCCTCCCCGGAAGCGAGCCGGGACGAGCTGGCCGCGCTGATGGTCGGTCGCAGCGTCCGGCTCACCGTGGACAAGAAGCCGGCCACCCCCGGCCGGCCGATGCTCGAGGTCGCCGGCCTGGTCGTCGATGACGACCGGCAGATCCGCGCGGTGGACGGCGTCGACCTGACGGTGCACGCGGGCGAGGTGCTCGGTGTCGCGGGTGTGCAGGGCAACGGCCAGACCGAGCTGATCGAGGCGATCATGGGGCTGCGTCCCACCCTCGCCGGCACGGTCACCCTCGACGGCCAGGCGGTGCACGGCTGGTCGACCAAGAAGGTGCTCCGCGCCGGGGTCGGCTACGTGCCCGAGGACCGCAGCGTGGACGGCCTGGTCAAGGAGTTCTCCGTGGCGGAGAACCTGGTGCTGGACATCTACGACCGGCCGCCGTTCGGCAAGGGCCTGTCGTTGAAGCCGGACGCCATCGCGAAGTCGGCGCAGGAGCGGATCACGCAGTTCGACGTCCGGACCTCCTCGGCGGACGCCCCGGTGGGCACCCTCTCCGGCGGCAACCAGCAGAAGGTGATCGTGGCCCGGGAGCTGTCCCGGCCGCTGAAGCTCTTCATCGCCGCCCAGCCCACCCGCGGCGTCGACGTCGGCTCCATCGAGTTCATCCACAGCCGGGTGATCCGGGAGCGGGACATCGGCACCGCCGTCATGGTCGTCTCCAGCGAGCTGGACGAGGTGATCGGGCTGGCCGACCGGATCGCGGTGATGTACCGCGGCCGGATCATCGGCATCGTCGGGCCGGACACCCCCCGTGAGGAGATCGGCCTGCTGATGGCCGGCATCACCCCGGACGCGGCCGCCCCGGGCGGCGCCACCGGAGACGGCGAAGCGACCCCCGACCCGGCCGTGAGCGGCGGAGGACCGGCCGCTCCGGCCCCCGAGGGCCCAGGTAGCGAGGACGAGGCATGACCAACCCCAACCCCGACTCGGGCTCCCCGGACAAGGAGCCGGCGACCGAGGCGCACACGGCGGCGCACGCCGCCGGTGACACCAACCGGGCCGCTGCGATGACCGCCCCGAAGCGCCCGGAGCCGGAGCCCCGGCCCTCACTGGGCCGGCTGTTCCTGGAGAACCTCTGGGCCGCCAACACCGTCACGGTCACCGTGCTGGCGCTGGTGCTGGCCATGGTGATCGGCGCGATCCTGATCATCGTGTCGGACCCGGAGGTGCTGGCCACCTACAGCTACATCACCGCCCGCCCGGCCGACGCGCTCAACGCCAGCTGGACCGTGGTCAGCGAGGCGTACGCGAACCTGTTCAAGGGCGCCGTCTTCGACCCGGACGCGGTCGGCTTCTCCGCCACGCTCGGGCCGATCTCGGAGACGCTCACCTACACCGCGCCGCTGGCCTTCACCGGCCTGTCGGTGGCGCTGGCCTTCCGTGGCGGCCTGTTCAACATCGGTGCCCAGGGCCAGGCGACGATGGGCGTCATCCTGGCGGCGATCGCCGGCTTCGCGCTGCCGCTGCCGCCCGTGCTGCACCTGCTCGTGGCGCTGATCGCCGGCGCCGTGGCCGGTGCGCTCTGGGGCTTCGTGCCCGGCATCCTCAAGGCGAAGACCGGCGCGCACGAGGTGATCAACACGATCATGCTCAACTACGTCGCGGTCTACTTCCTGTCCTGGATCATCGTCCAGAACGGGGTGCAGAACCCGGACCGCTCGGACGCGATCAGCAAGCCGGTCGACTCCTCCGCACAGCTGCCCCGGCTGCTCGGCTCCGACCTGCGGGTGCACGCCGGCATCCTGCTGGCGGTCCTCGTCACCTGGTTCGTGGCCTGGCTGCTCAACCGCTCCACGCTCGGCTTCGAGCTGCGGGCCGTCGGCGCCAACCCGGACGCCGCGCGGACCGCCGGCATCAGCGTCACCCGGACGTACGTGCTGGTGATGGTGATCTCCGGCCTGCTCGCCGGCCTCGGCGGCAGCCAGATGGTGCTCGGCTCGACCGCGAACGCGCTCACCCCCCTGGTGATCGCGCAGATCGGCTTCGACGGGATCCTGGTGGCGCTGCTCGGCCGGGTGAAGCCGTGGGGTGTGCTGCTGGCGGCGCTGCTCTTCGGCGCGCTCCAGGCCGGCGGCAACCGGATGCAGTCGTACTCGGGGATCTCGCTGGAGCTGGTGACCGTGCTCCAGGCGCTGATCGTCATCTTCATCGCCGCGCCGGCCATGGTGAAGGCGATCTTCCAGCTCCGGGCCGCCCGCGCCGCCCGGTTGCAGACGAGCCTGGCGAAGGGCTGGTAAGGCATGTCCACCACCGCTGTCCCCGACGTCGCTGTCGCGACGGTCGACGAGGGATTCTGGACCCGCACCCGCAAGGTCGGCGCGGTCCTGCTGGCGCTGGGCGTGCTCGCCACCGTGCTCTTCGGGGCGCTCGCCACCAGCCAGCAGGCCCGCTTCACCCTCAGCGAGACCGAGGGCGGCGCCGCTCTGGAGATCAACGGCACGGTCGGCGCGATCCTGTTCGGGGTCGTCGCCGCCGTGGCCGGCGCGGCGCTGCTGGCCGGGGTGCCGAAACGCTGGTTCACCCTGGTGCTCGGCGTCGGCCTGGTCGGCTTCGTGCTGAGCTTCCTGTGCTGGCAGGTCTCCGCCGCCCCGGAGGGGCGCAACTTCATGCCGCTGGTCAACATCGTCCGCGGCACGTTCATCCTGGCCCTGCCGCTGATCTTCGGCGCGCTGGCCGGGGTGCTCTGCGAGCGTTCCGGCGTGGTGAACGTGGCCATCGAGGGGCAGCTGCTGATGGGCGCCTTCAGTGGGGCGCTCTTCGGCAGCATCTCCGGCAGCGTCTGGGTCGGCCTGGTCGCCGCGGCGATCGGTGGTGCGCTGATCTCGCTGCTGCTGGCCGTCTTCGCGATCCGTTACCTGGTCGACCAGGTGGTCATGGGCATCGTGCTGAACCTGCTCGCGGTCGGCGTCACCGGCTTCCTCTACGAGCGGCTGATGCAGACCCAGGCGGAGAAGTACAACAGCGCGCCGCGCTTCTCCAACTGGGAGATCCCGCTGCTCAAGGACATCCCGCTGCTCGGCCCGGCGCTGTTCCGCGGCAACATCTTCCTCTACCTGGGCCTGCTGCTGGTGCTGGTCATCCACATCGCGCTGTTCCGCACCCGGTGGGGCCTGCGGACCCGCTCGGTGGGTGAGCACCCGACCGCGGCGGACACCCTCGGCGTCAAGGTGCTGGGGCTGCGCTACCGCAACGTGCTGGTCGCCGGCATGGTCGCCGGGATCGGTGGCGCCTCGTACACGCTGGCGCTCTACTCGTTCACCAAGAACATGATCGGCGGTAAGGGCTTCATCGCGCTGGCCGCGCTGATCTTCGGCCGGTGGAGCCCCACCGGTGCGCTGCTCGCCGCGCTCTTCTTCGGCTTCGCCGACCAGCTCGGCACGTACCTCGGGGCGATCGGCAGCAGCATCCCCAGCCAGTTCCTGGCGATGCTGCCGTACCTGGCGACGATCCTGGCGGTGGCCGGGCTGGTCGGCCGGGTCCGGGCGCCCGCGGCGGACGGCAAGCCGTACATCAAGGGCTGAGCGCTCCACGACACCGGGCGGCGTCCTCCTGCGACAGCGGGCGGGGCGCCGCCGTCGTCGTACCGTCCGGCGGTCGCCGAGGTTCCCGTGCCGGCGGACGGGCCGCGCCGCAGGTCAAAACGGTGATGCGGCAGAATCAGGGGATGACCGAGATCGACTGGGAGCGGCTGCGGGCCGCGGCCACCGAGGCCATGCGGCACGCGTACGCGCCGTACTCGAACTTCCCGGTCGGCGCGGCCGCGCTGGTCGACGACGGCCGGATCGTGGTCGGCTGCAACGTGGAGAACGCCGCGTACGGGGTCACCCTCTGCGCCGAGTGCGGCATCGTCTCCTCGCTGCACGCCACGGGCGGCGGCCGGCTGGTCGCGATGTCCTGCGTCGACGCCACCGGCGAGCCGCTGATGCCGTGCGGCCGGTGCCGGCAGCTGCTCTGGGAGAACGGCGGCCCGGAGTGCCTCGTCGAGGCCAAGGGTCGCCCGCTGCGGATGGCGGAGCTGCTGCCGCACGCCTTCGGCGTCGAGGACCTCGACGCGGTGGTCGGCGAGACCCCGCTGCCCGTGGTGCCCGAACGGCTGGCCGCCTGGCGGGGTCGGGGCACCGTCTTCGTCCACCCCGACCTCTCCGCCGGCCAGCAGGTCTGGACGGCGTACTGGGAGCGGTCGGCCGGGGACGACGCGGGCGCCGAGACGGGTGTGCTGGAGGAGGCTCCGAGCTGGGACGACTCCGCCGAGGCGATCACCTGGGGGCTGGCCCGTACGCCCCGGGTGGTGGTGGTCGACGCCTCCGGCACCATCTTCTGGGCCGGTGAGGGCGAGCCGCCGATGGAGATCCCGACCCGCTGGGGTGGTTGAGCTTGGGGGATGGGCCCGGTCCGCACGCCGGTTTCTGCCATGACGAAGAAGAGGAACTACTTGTGAGTGCGTTCACGGCGGTTGACGTCATCCGGACCAAGCGGGACGGCGGTGTGCTCACCGACGCCCAGATCGACTGGGTGGTCGACGCGTACACCAAGGGTCTGGTCGCCGACGAGCAGATGTCGGCGCTGGCCATGGCGATCCTGCTGCGCGGGATGACCGCGCCGGAGATCGCCCGGTGGACCGCCGCGATGATCGCCAGCGGCGAGCGGCTGGACCTCTCCCCGGTGGCCCGGCCGACCGTGGACAAGCACTCCACCGGCGGCGTCGGCGACAAGATCACCCTGCCGCTCACCCCGCTGGTCGCCGCGTGCGGCGGCGCCGTGCCGCAGCTCTCCGGGCGCGGGCTCGGGCACACCGGCGGCACGCTGGACAAGCTGGAGTCGATCCCCGGCTGGCGGGCCGCGCTGAGCAACGACGAGTTCATCTCGCAGCTGCGCGACGTCGGCGCGGTGATCTGCGCCGCCGGTGCGGGGCTGGCCCCGGCCGACCGCAAGCTGTACGCGCTGCGCGACGTCACCGGCACCGTCGAGGCGATCCCGCTGATCGCCAGCTCGATCATGAGCAAGAAGATCGCCGAGGGCACCGGCGCGCTGGTGCTCGACGTCAAGGTCGGCTCCGGCGCGTTCATGAAGTCCGTGGACGACGCCCGGGAGCTGGCCCGGACCATGGTGGAGCTGGGCGGCGCGCACGGCGTGCGGACCGTCGCCCTGCTCACCGACATGTCCACCCCGCTGGGCCTGACCGTCGGCAACGCGGTCGAGGTGACCGAGTCGGTCGAGGTGCTGGCGGGTGGCGGCCCGGCCGACGTGGTCGAGCTGACCCTGGCGCTGGCCCGGGAGATGCTGGCCGCGGCCGGCCTGCCGGACGCCGACCCCGAGGCGGCGCTGCGCGACGGTCGGGCGATGGACGCCTGGCGGACGATGATCCGCGCCCAGGGCGGCGACCCGGACGCCCCGATGCCGACCGCCAACGAGGTCGAGGTGGTCCGCGCCCAGGCCGACGGCTTCGTGGCGTCCGTCGACGCGTACGCGATCGGGGTGGCCGCCTGGCGGCTCGGCGCGGGCCGGGCCCGCAAGGAGGACCCGGTCAGCATTCCGGCGGGGGTGGTGCTGCACAAGCGTCCGGGCGACCCGGTGCGGGCCGGTGACCCGCTCTACGAGCTGCGCGCCGACGAGGCCGCCCGGATCCCGGCGGCGCGCGCCGAGGCGGAGCGGGCGGTCCGGATCGCGGCCACCGCGCCGGAGTCGACGCCGCTGGTCATCGAGCGGATCGGCTGAACGGCCGAGCACCCGCGGCCGGTCGGCCGGTGGGGGCGGGGTGACATGGTGTCGGCGTGCCGGGACCGCTATCCTCCCAGCCCAGGGGGATCGACCGGCGGTGACGCCGATGTGAGCAGACAGGGACTTCGACCGTGCTGGTACCCGCCCCCGACCCCCGGGAAGTACGTGAGGCGAGCCTCGACGAGCTGTCCCGGCTGGGCCTGCCGCTGCCACCCGCCCAGTTCCCGCTGGTCTGGGAGCCCGGCGACGAGATCGAGTTGCGCCCGCTCGGCGAGATCGAGGCGCGCATCGCGGTGCTGCACGTGATCCTGGCCCGCTGCTTCGGGATGCCGCCGCAGGCGGCGATGAGCTGGCTGCTCGGCTCGCACCTGGTCGATATGGTCACCCCGCCGGAGTGGCAGTTCGTGATGGGCGGCAAGGGCGACCACCGGTCGTTCGTGCTGCACCACGACGCGCTCTTCTCGCTGTGCTGGGTGCTGGGCCTGACCAAGGAGCTGGACCCGACGGTGCCGGTGGACGAGCGGCTGGTGGAGCGGCTGCCGCACATCCCGGCGGGGGAGACCTTCACCGAGTGGCGGTCCCGGATCCTGGCCGCCCCGCAACACGCGGCCGACGCGGCCGCCCTGCTCGACCTGCACTACTGCCTGGACTGGGCGTACCTGGAGATGCAGAAGGCCGGTCGGCGGCTGCCGGGCCTGGTGGACGCCAACGCGATCGGGCAGCGGCGCTGGGCGCTGGAGTGGGCGGTCATGCTGCGCGGGCCGTACCACGACGAGCCGCCGGGTTGGGAAGAGGTCGACCTCTCCACCTGAGCCGGCTGACGGTCAGCGCGGTCGCCAGACGGTGAGCCGGACGGCGGCGGTGACCGTGACCGGCTCGGGCAGGGTGGCGACCCGATCGGCCAGCCGCGCCGCATCGGCGTGCCAGGCGCTCGGCCCCATGCCGACCAGGGTGGTCACCTCGGCCCGGGTGAGGGCCAGCCGGCTGTCGTGCACCGCCGTCGCCTCCTCGGTGAAGTGTCCGGCCAGGCTCTCCGCCACCCGGTCGGCCTTGGCCGGGTCCACCCTGAGCAGGCCGAGCGCCTCGACCAGCTCGGTAAGGTGGGCGTCGGTCGGGGTGACCACCAGCAGCGCCCCGGCCGGGTCGAGCACCCGGCGGAACTCGGCGCCGTTGCGGGGCGCGAAGACGTTGAGCAGGACGGCCGCCGACGCGTCCGCCAGGGGTAGCCGGCGCCAGGTGTCCGCCAGCGCGGCGGCGGCCCGGGGGTGGGCCCGGGCGGCGCGGCGCAGCGCCGGCTTGGAGACGTCCAGGGCCAGGCCGACGGCGTCGGGCAGCGCCGCCAGCACCGCGGCGAGGTGCGCGCCGGTGCCCGCCCCGGCGTCCACCACCAGGGGGTACGCCCCGGCGGCCGGCCGGACGACGGATGCCGCCGCCCCGGCCAACGCGGCGGAGATCGGATCGTAGTGCCCGGCGGCCAGGAAGTCGGCCCGGGCGGTCACCATCGCGACGGTGTCGCCGACGTGCGGGGCGCTGCCGGTGAGCAGATTGACGTACCCCTGCCGGGCGATGTCGAAGCTGTGCCGGCGCGGGCAGCGCAGCGCGCGGGTGTCGGTGGCCTCGGCCAGCGGTTCGGCGCAGACCGGGCAGCGCAGCCGGTCCAGCACCCGTGGGTGCACGAGGCCCCCGGGCTGGTCGGACGGGCGCGACGCGGTCATCAGGGCAGCGTACGGGAGCGGGGTGGGGGCTCGGCCGGGCCGGGCGCGGCGCCGGCCGGATCCGGTGGTGGTCAGGACCGGCCGGCGGCGAGCCGGTCCACGACCCGGTGGGTCAGCCGCTCCAGGGCGGCCAGCTCGTCGGGTTCGAGCAGGTCGATGAGGTGGCGGCGGACGGCGGCGACGTGGGCGGGTGCGGCCGCCTCGATGGCCCGCCGGCCGTCGGGGGTGAGCGCCACCACCGAGCCCCGGCCGTCGGTGGCGCACTCCTCGCGGATGACCAGGCCGCGCTGCTGCATCCGGGTGAGGTGGTGGGACAGCCGGCTGCGGGACCAGAGCATCCGGTCGGCCAGCTCGCTGAGGCGCAGTCGGCCGTCGGGGGTTTCGGAGAGGTCGGAGAGCACGTCGTAGTCCGGCTCGGAGAGGCCGGCGTCGGCCATCAGCTCCCGGGCCAGTTGGAGGTCGAGCAGCCGACGCATCCGGCGGTAGCCCCGCCAGGCCCGGTCCTCGCGGTCGTCCAGCCAGCGCGGTGCGTCCATGGAGGGATGGTACGCCAGTGGTTGACATGTCACCTAACCGGTCCGTACGGTCGATGACATGTCAACCAAGCTGTGGGAACTCTTCGCCGGCCGGGGCCGCGGGGTGCTGGTGACCCTGCGCCGTGACGGACGGCCCCAGCTGTCCAACCTCGACTACCTGGCTGAGCCGGGGCTGATCCGCTGCTCCACCACCGGCGACCGGGCCAAGGCCCGCAACCTGCGCCGGGACCCCCGGGCCAGCTTCCACGTGACCACCCCGGACGGCGGCGCGTACGCCGTCGCCGAGGGCACGGCGACGCTCACCGCGCCCGCGACGGCGGAGGACGACGCCACGGTCGAGGAGCTGGTCGAGGTCTACCGCCGGATCCGCGGCGACCATCCCGACTGGGCGGAGTACCGGGCCGCGATGGTCGCCGACGGCCGGCTGGTGGTCCGGATCGCCGTCGCGCGGGTCTACGGCTGGCGGCCCTGACCCGCTGGCTAGGGTCAGGGCATGGTCGCAATCCGATACGAGGACATCGTCAAGGTCCCGAAGGCGCTGCTGCACGATCATCTCGACGGCGGCCTGCGGCCGGCGACGGTCGTCGAGCTTGCCGCCGAGGTGGGTCACGAACTGCCCACCACCGACCCGGCGGCGCTCGGCCGCTGGTTCGTGGAGGCGGCGAACTCCGGCTCGCTGGAGCGCTACCTGGAGACCTTCGCGCACACCGTCGCGGTGATGCAGACTCCCTCCGCGCTGCGCCGGGTCGCCCGGGAGTGCGCCCTCGACCTGGCCGCCGACGGGGTGGTCTACGCCGAGGTCCGGTTCGCCCCGGAGCAGCACCTGGAGCAGGATCTCACCCTGGACGAGGTCGTCGAGGCGGTGCTGGCCGGCTTCGACGAGGGCAGCGCGCTGGCCGTCGGCGCCGGCACCCCGATCCGGATCGGCACCCTGCTCACCGCGATGCGGCACGCCGCCCGGTCGCAGGAGATCGCCGAGCTGGCCGTCCGGCACCGGGACGCCGGCGTGGTGGGCTTCGACATCGCCGGCGCGGAGGCCGGCTTCCCGCCCACCCGGCACCTCGACGCCTTCGAGTACCTCCAGCGGGAGAACTTCCACTTCACCATCCACGCCGGCGAGGCGTTCGGGCTGCCGTCGATCTGGCAGGCCATCCAGTGGTGCGGCGCCGACCGGCTCGGCCACGGGGTGCGGATCGTGGACGACATCAACCCCGGCCCGACGCCGGTCCTCGGCCGGCTGGCCGCGTACGTGCGGGACAAGCGCATCCCGCTGGAGCTCTGCCCCTCGTCGAACGTGCAGACCGGGGCGGCGGCCTCGATCGCCGACCACCCGATCGGGCTGCTGCGTGACCTGCGTTTCCGGGTGACGGTCAACACCGACAACCGGCTGATGAGCGGCACCTCGATGTCCCGGGAGATGGCGCTGCTGGTGGACGCCTTCGGCTACGGCTGGAAGGAGCTCCAGTGGTTCACCATCAACGCCATGAAGAGCGCCTTCATCCCGTTCGACGAGCGGCTGCGAATCATCGACGAGGTGATCAAGCCGGCGTACGCGAAGCTGCTCGGCTGATCAGTGGTGCGGGTGGCTGGCCACCAGGCCGGCCACCCGCCGCAGGATGTCGCGGGCCCGGGCCGCCTCGGCGCCGAGCCCGGTCTGCCGGCGCAGCACCGCCGGCTCCGCGCGCAGCAGCGCCACGCCGCGCCGGACCAGCACCCGCGGCGCCTTGCGCTGTTCGGCCAGGTCCCGGGTCAGCCGACGGACGAAGGTCGCGCCGCGCGGGCGGCGCAGCGCGTACGCCCCGGCGAGCAGTCCCCGGCGGCGGCACTCCGCCACGATCTCGGCGGCGAAAATCCCTTCGGCCAGGAAAAGTGGCGATCCGGTCACCTCGAATGGCCGGGTGGCCACCCTCCGGTCGGCACCGATCGCATAAACCGGCACATCGGCCTTGCCCTCCCGGGCCAGCCGGGCAATCGTTTCCACGGCCGTGCCGGCGTCCCACGAGTCGGGCGAGTCCCAGTCCACCAGGCCGTTCTGTCGTGGCAACGTAGGGTCATCACCGTCCTTGTAGAAGTCGTCCAGACAAAGCACGGGAAGTCCGGTTCGCTGCGCTACGTACGACTTTCCCGAGCCCGAAGGGCCGGCGAGCAGGACGACGCGGTGACGGTATTTCATTACTTTAGGTGACTCCGGCCAGACAGATTGCGAGCAAAGTGCCTCCACATCTCATCACACCTTCGCTGAGCGCCAACCTGGGCTTTCTCTTTCAGAGACGGCGTGATGGAATCTCGGGGGTCCGACCCGCCGGGTCGGTCGCTGGGCGTTGCCCGAGGCAACGCGGGACGCTGTAATCGCGAGGGCGGTGACGTGAGCAAACGGCCAAAGGCGGCGGGCTCCTTCCTGTCGCGTCTGCGTCGGCCGGCCAGCCGACTCCGCGACATGCCGATCTGGTCCAAGCTCGGTCTGATCATGATCGTGCCGACCATCGCCACGGTCGTCGTGGGCACCAGCGGGCTGGTGGACCACCTGCAGACGCTCAACAACGCCAACCGGGCCGGCGACCTGGCCAACCTGGTCGGCTACTCCGGTGACCTGGTGAACAGCCTCCAGGACGAGCGGACCTCCGCCGTCCTGCTGCTCAACTCGCCCAAGGGGCAGGCCCGCGAGCAGTACCAGGAGGCGTACAACCGGGTCAACTCCCGGGTGGACCAGTCCAAGGTGCCGTACTCGCAGCAGCGGGTCGAGATCGAGAACCTGCCGGGCAGCCTCGACACGCTGCTCGACCAGATCGACCAGGGGCTCTCCGACCTGCCGGGCACCCGCAGCCAGGTCTACAACGGCAAGCTGAGCGTCAGCCAGGCGATCACCGACTACCAGGGCCTGATCGACAACCTGCTCAGCGTCCGTGACTCGACCACCCAGCTCGCCGGCGACAACGACCTGAGCGACCGGATGCGCGCCGCGGCCGCGATCGCCCGCACCAAGGAATACCTCTCCCTCCAGCGCACCGTCGTGCATCAGGTGCTGGGCGGGTCGTACCCGCCCGCCCTGCGGGAGGACTACATCGCCACCAAGACCGGTCAGCAGCAGGCGATGCAGACGTTCCGGGCAATCGGTACCCGTGAGGAAAACGAGTTCTACGACCAGACCGTCGCCGGCTCCGACCTGCGTCAGGGCAAGGCGTACGTCGGCGACGTCGACGGCCTGATCACCGAGGACATCTCCTCGCTGAAGTTCGGGCCCGACCAGTGGGACGCGGCCATGGTGGCCTACTCCGCGCTGTACCGGACGGTCGAGGTGAAGCTCGACGGGAACGTGGTCGCCCAGGCCGACGGCCTCCGCTCGGACGTCCAGCGCCAGGTCTTCCTGGAAACCGGCCTGCTGCTCAGCATGCTGCTGCTGGCCATCCTCTTCGCGTACCTGGTCGCCCGGTCGATGGCCCGCTCCCTGCGCGACCTGCGCCAGGGTGCCCTCTCCATCGCCCAGTACGGACTGCCCCAGGCGGTGGCCCGACTGCGCGACCCGCAGGTCAGCGGACAGCTCACCCCGGCCCAGCTGGCCACCCAGATCGCCGAGCCGCTGCCGGTGCGCAGCAAGGACGAGTTCGGCCAGGTGACCGAGGCGTTCAACGCGGTCCACCTGGAAGCCGTCCGCACCGCCGCCGAGCAGGCCGCGCTGCGCTCCTCCGTCGCGACGATGTTCGTCAACCTCGCCCGCCGCTCGCAGATCCTGGTCGACCGGCTCATCGGTCACCTCGACCGGCTGGAGCGCGGCGAGGAGGACCCGGACCGGCTGGCCGAGCTGTTCCAGCTCGACCACCTGGCCACCCGGATGCGCCGCAACGACGAGAACCTCCTGGTCCTCGCCGGCGCGGACTCCACCCGCGTCCAGCGGGAGCCGGCCGCCCTGATCGACGTGCTGCGGGCCGCGCAGTCCGAGGTCGAGCACTACACCCGGATCGAGTTCGGCATCATCGACCGGGACATCGAGGTCGCCGCGCACGCGGTCAACGACCTGGTGCACCTGGTCGCCGAGCTGTTCGACAACGCCACCGCCTTCTCGCCGCCGGACTCCCAGGTCATGGTCGAGGCACGTCGGATCGGCGACCGGGCCACGCTCTACGTCGAGGACCGCGGCATCGGCATCAGTGCCGACCAGCTGGCCGACCTCAACGAGCGGCTCGCCACGCCGCCCCAGGTGGACGTGGCCGTCTCCCGGATGATGGGCCTGGTCGTGGTCGCCCGGCTGGCGTCCCGGCACGGCGTCAAGGTCGAGCTGCGCCCCGGTTCCGGTCGCGGCACGGTGGCCGAGGTCACCCTGCCCACCTCGGTGCTGGTGCCCCGCGCGCTCACCGGCCGGCAGCCCGGCGCGCTGCCGGCCGCCCCCGGCCCGCAGGGCTCGGGCGGCACCCCGGTGTTCGGCGCGCTCCCGGCGCTGAGCAGCGGTCCCACCCCGACCCCGCGCCCCAGCGACTCGGGCAACCAGGTCACCCTCGGCGGCCGCCCCTTCGACCCGGCTCCGCGCAACGGCTCGGGCGTTCCGGCCGACGCCGGCGCGACCCGGTCCATGCCCGCCTGGTCCGACCTGACCGGCGCCGGCAGCCTCAACGGCGGCGACGGCCAGCCGGCCGCCCGCCCCGCCAACGGCCACCAGGTCGACCCGCTGCCGCAGCGGCGGGCCGGTGGCGACGGCGACCCGGGGAGCACCGGCCAGCAGCCGGCCATCCCACGGCAGCTGCCCAGCAGCCCGGAGGCGCGGCCGTACAGCGCGCCGCCGTTCCCGCCGGTCTCCTCGCCCCCGGTGCCCCCGGTCTCGGCCCCGCCGCTGCCGCCGGTCTCCGGCGTACCGGTCTCCGCCGCGCCGATCTCCGGCCAGCCGGCCTCGGGCCAGCCGTACCCCGGCCAGCAGTACCCGGGTCAGCAGTACCCCGGTCAGCCGGTCTCCGGTCACCCGTACCCGGGTCAGCCGGTCTCCGGTCACCCCTACCCGGGTCAGCCGGTCTCCGGTCACCCGTACGCCGGTCCGCCGGTCTCCGCCGCTCCGGCCCCGACCTCGGCGCCGCCCGCCGGCCCGCTGCCGACCCGACCGACCACGTCGGCCCCCGGCACCGCCGGGGCGCCGCCGGTCTGGCCGCCGGTGGCCAACCCGGAGCGGGAAGCGGCCACCCCGGCGGTCCCCGAGCGGCTCGCCGCCGCCCTGGACATGACCACCGAGCTGCCCCGGGTGGCGCGTCCCGACTCGGCCCCGCCGCAGTCGGCGGCCACTGCGCCGGCGCAGCGGCAGTCGGCCGCGGCGCCGCAGGCCCGGCCGGCGCAGTCGCCGCCCGCCAACCGGCCCTCGACGCCGCAGCAGACCCCCAACCGGCAGCGGTACGCGGACGAGACGATGGAGCTGCCGATCTTCCGGGAGCTCGAGTCGGCCTGGTTCCGTACCCGCAAGCCGGGTCCCGAGGAGGCGGCCGGCACCCGCCCGACGGCGAACGGCGCGGCGGCTCCGCAGGCGCCCGCCGCCGACACGGCCCGCGCCGTCTCGAACACCACCGCACCGATGACAGGTAACGCACCGATGGCAAACACTCCGACGGCCGGAGGGGCGCCGCGCGACAACGGGGCGGCGACGAACGGGGGCCACCCCGGTCTCGGCGACGGCTTGCCCAGCCGCCGACCCACCCCGCAGCCCGCCGGCTGGCAGACCGCGGCCGACGACGGCTGGCGGGCCGCCGTGGCCGCGTCCGACGCGCCGGTGGCGGGCACCACCCAGACCGGGTTGCCGAAGCGGACGCCGATGGCCCAGCTCGTGCCGGGCGCCATCGAGAAGCCGACCACCTCGGTGCAGCGCCGGACGCCGGAGGCCGTACGCGGCCTGCTCTCCGCCTACCATCGGGGCGTGCAGCGCGGGCGCAGCACTCCCTCGGACAGCAACCCCACCAGCCCGGAGGCGACTCCGGGAGGGCAGCAATCCTCGCAGTCGGGCGCAGACCGGGCCGCCGGGAGCGGGCAGAAGGAGCAAGAAGGATGACAACTACGCAGGATCTCGGTTGGCTGCTGGCCAACTTCGCCGACCGGGTGCCGGGTGTGGCGCACGCGGTCGCCGTCTCCGCGGACGGCCTGCTCCTCGCGTCGTCACGAGACCTGCCCCGGGACCGGGCGGACCAGCTGGCGGCCATCGCCTCCGGTCTGGTCAGCCTGACCCAGGGCGCGGCCCGCTGCTTCGAGGGCGGTGCGGTGCTGCAGACGGTCGTCGAGATGGACAACGGCTTCCTGTTCCTGATGTCCATCTCGGACGGATCCTCGTTCGCCGTGCTGGCCGCCCGCAGCTGTGACGTGGGCCAGGTCGGCTACGAGATGGCTCTCCTGGTCGACCGGGTGGGCGACGCGCTGACGCCGCAGCCACGTACGGCTGTCGGGATGATGGGCTGACCGCTGACCGGCCGATTGGCAGGGCAGCTACAACACGACAAGAACGACGGGTTCCACCGGTGAAGGCCGGTGTCGGGTGCGAGGGAGGTGAGCGGCGACATGGCCGATCGTGACGAACCGACCGGAGCGTTGGTCCGTCCATACGCCGTTACCCGTGGTCGTACCCGTCCCCGGCTCGACATCGCCATGGAGGCGCTCGTCGAGACTACGGTGCGCGGTCGGGCCGCTGCCAGTGGCAACAGTGGCCAGGGCCGAGAGCACCAGTACATCGCCGCGCTGTGTGACGGACGCGTGCAGTCGCTGGCCGAGATCGCGGCGCGGATGCAGCTTCCGCTCGGCGTGGCCCGGGTGCTCATCGCCGATATGGCGACGGACGGCCTGGTCGCGGTTCACGAGCCGACCATCTTGGACGACTCGGACGACGCGGTGGGCACTGAACTGCTGGAGAGGGTGCTGAGTGGACTTCGCAGGCTCTGACATGTCGCACCGCCCGCCTGCGCCGAGCGGGCGAGTGACGTCGGCGAAGATCGTTATCGCCGGTGGGTTCGGCGTCGGCAAGACGACGCTGGTCGGCTCGGTCTCGGAGATCACGCCGCTGACCACCGAGGCCATCATGACCTCCGCCGGCGTGGGCGTCGACGACACCCGGCAGGTGCCGGGCAAGACGACGACCACGGTGGCGATGGACTTCGGCCGTATCTCGATCGACCGGGATCTGATCCTGTACCTGTTCGGCACGCCGGGCCAGACGCGGTTCTGGTTCATGTGGGACGAGCTGGTACGCGGGGCGATCGGCGCTGTGGTGCTGGTCGACACCCGCCGGTTGGCCGACTGCTTCGCGGCGATCGACTTCTTTGAGCACCGGCGGCTGCCGTACCTGGTGGCCATCAACTGCTTCGACGGGATGCAGTACCACGACCCGCAGGACGTCCGGGACGCGCTGGCGATCTCGACCGACGTCCCGGTGGTGGCCTGCGACGCCCGGAACCGGGAGTCGACCAAGCACGTGCTCATCTCGCTGGTCGAGTACGTGCTGACCATGCGTCGCACGCGCGCGGTCGCCCCGGCCTGACGGTCCCGACGCGCCCGGTGGCGGCTCCGGCCGTCCCCGGGCGCGTCGTGCTGTCCCGGACGCGCAACGCGCGCCCCACCACCGACCGGTCGGCGGGGCGGGCGACCGGGGAGGTCAGGAGATCCGGTTCCAGCCGCTGTTGATGACGCGGTAGATGCCCAGGGCGCTCGGGTCGAGTCCACTGTGCTTGCTCGGCTCGAACGCGTACGCGCCGGTCATGCCCTCGATCCCCTGGTTGCGCAGGTACGCCCGCACCCGCCCCCGGTCGAGGCTGCCGGCCGCCCGGGCGGCCCCCACGATCAGGGTCAGCGCGTCCGAGGCGTACGGGGCGAAGCCGCGGTACCTGCCGTACCGGTGCAGGTACCGGGAGGACAGGTCGCGCAGCGCCAGGGCGCCGGTGGAGGTGTTCGTCAGCGTGGAGTCGCCCAGCGACAGCGGGTGCACCGCGTACGCCCCCTCCACGGCCGGGGCGTTCCGCTCGTCGAGGGTGTCCTCGGCGACCCCTGCGGCGTCGAAATAGAGCCGACCGCGGTAGCCGGCCTGGCGCAGGGCCCGGGCTGCGGCGCCGGAGTCGGGGGCGTTCGCCCAGATCACCACGGCGTCCGGCGCCTTCCGGGCCACGGTGCGGGCGGCGGTGAGGAAGCTCGTACCGGTCGCCGGCAGCCGGCTGGTCACGGCGAGGTGCCCGCCGACCGAGTCGACGGCGGCGCCGATCGCGGCCACCCCGGAGTCGCCGTGCAGGCCGTGGCCGGCCAGCAGCGCCACCCGGCGCCGGCTCTGCTCCTTGAGCAGGGTGGCGAGCCTGGTGGCCAGCTGCTCGGCGTCTGGCGTCACCTTGTAGACGAAGGTCCGGTCGGCGAGCGGGTGGACGATCCCGTCGCCGTACGCGAGGGAGAGATAGGGGACGCGGACCCGCTGGGCCACCCTGATGATGCCCAGCGAGGTCTCGGCGAGCGTCGCGCCGAGCAGGGCGTGCACGTCGTCGCGGGTGGCCAGCTCGGCGGCCTGCCGGGCGGCCAGTCGCGGATCACTGCCGTTGTCCCGTACCTCCAGGCGGATCTTCAGCCGCTGGTTGCCGACCGGCACCCCGTACTCGTTGAGCGTGTCGGCGGTGATCCGCAGCGCCCGCTCCTGGGGCACACCGAGCGTGGCGCCCGGCCCGGTCAGCTCGAGGCTGACGCCCACCACCAGCTCGCCGAACCCGGCGGGGGCCCCGGTGGTGCCGCCGTCCCGGCCCTCGTCGCGCCCACAGGCGCTGAGCAGAAGGGTGCTGGCCGCCGCGGCGAGCACCCCCCGTCGGGTGAGCACGAAGGAGCCGATTGCCGGTGTCGCCATTGGAGTCGCCTTCCCACCCCGGCGTCACCTGTCGGCGCCGGTCCGCCGGGTATGCTCCCGGCCGCCCCGACCCGGCGTCAACTTATCCGGGTGTGGGCAGAAACACCGGGGGCGGGACGGGCTCGGATCGCGCTCAGGACCGGTAGCCGGCGGAGCGGAACTCGTACTCCCGCTCGTCCTCCCGCTCGGCCGGGTCGCGGCTGAAGTCCCAGCCGCCCGCCGCCTCGCGCCCCGGCCGGCCACCGACCGCGAAACCGCCGATCTCCTGACCGCGACGCCAGCCGCGGAAGTAGCCGGTGGTGTTCTCGGCCAGGCTCGCCGCGTCCCGGACGATCCGAAGGGGACGCTCCTCGCGCAGCGGTGAACCGGGCACCAGGTTGGCCTGGGGCACCCGCTTCGGCAGGCCGGCGTTGGTCTCCGCGCCCACCGCCGGACGAGCCGCCTGCTCGGCGGCCTGCCAGCCGGTGTCCGCAGTGGACGACCACTCCAGCTCGCTCTCCTCGGTGTGCCCGACGAACCAGGCGGACCGCGCTTGAGCGAAGATCAGCAGGTCGCCGTCGCCCTCGTCCGAGATCGGCGGGGGCCGGTGCTCCATCGGGGCGGGCCGGCGCTCGGCCGGCTCGGGGCGGCGCTCCGTCAGCTCCGAGCGGCGCTCCAGCGGTTCCGAGCGGCGTTCCAGCGGTTCCGAGCGGCGACCGAGGGGCTCCGGACGGCGCTCGAGGGGTTCCGGGCGACGCTCGGGCAGCGGACGCTCACCGCGGCCGGCGCGAGCCGAACGGCTCGCCTCCTCGCGGTCGACGAGTCGCAGCGGCGGCGTCTCCAGGTGCGGGTCGGCGGGCGCGATGCGCCCCTCGCGCAGCGCCCGGTCGGCCAGCGGCGGCGGCTCGACCAGCCGCAGCATCGGCGGTTCCTGCGGCAGGTCGTCGGCGAGCCACGGCGGGGTGACCCGCCGCACCGAGCCGGGATCGGTCGGGGCGTCCACCGGCCGCCCGGCGCGCTCGCCGTACGGCGACACGACCGGGTTGTCGGCGTCGCTGTCGGACGGGTTCTCCGGGTTGTTGACCAGCGGCCAGTTGGCCCGCGAGCCAGGCGCCGAGTCCGCCTCCGGGCGGGGGGTGGGCACCGGCACGCTGAGGTCGGTGGCGCTGAAGCCGCCGGTGGGCGACGAAAGCGCGCCGTTGGTCTTCGGGCGGGGCGGGATCACGGTGCGCTGCCGCTCGGCACGGGCGCTGTTGATCGCCGCGGTGGTCAGCGTCGGCCGGAACGGCTCGCCCGCCTCGGCCGGGGGCACCGTCCCACGCTGCGCCGGAGCGATCGGGGTGATCCCGGGCGGCGGGGGCGGCGGCGCGGAGACCGGCCGGTTGGCCGGGTCAACGCCGCGTCGCACCACGGGCATGCCGGGATCGGTGCCGCGTCGCACCACGGGCATGCCGGGATCGGTGCCGCGTCGCACCACGGGCATGCCCGGGTCGGTGCCGCGCCGCACCACCGGCATGCCCGGGTCGGTGCCACGGCGCACGGCGGGCATCCCCGGGTCGGTACGCGAGGGCGGGGCGGAGGTCGGGGTGCCGGCGGCGGCCGGGCTGACCGGGTGCGGCGCCACGGGCGGTGGGGAGACCGGGGCGGGTGCCACCGGCGGCGGACCGAGCGGCCGGGGGGCGGTCGGCAGGTTGCCACCGGAAATCGGCTCGGGACGGCTGCGTCGCCCGGACGGCACGGGTGCCTCGGTCTCGGCGGGCCGGAGGGAACGCAGCCCGGCCGCGGTGCCACTGATCCCCGACAGGTCGCCGACCTGCTCGCCACGGCGGGCGGCGGCGCGTCGGCCGGGTGCCGGTTCGGGCGTGGTGACCCGGGCGCTGAGGGCGCTGACCAGCGCCTCGCAGCCCGCGTCGCAGGCCCGCACGGAGGCGACCGCCTGGCGGACGGTCTCCGCCACGGCGGAGGTGAGCGTCCGGTTGACCGTGGTGCGGCGCGGTGTCTCGGAGATGGCCACCCGCAGCGCGGTCACCGCGGCCTCGATCTCGTCGGCCTCGGCCACGCCGTCAGCCGCCAGGTGCGCGGCGACCGCGTCCGCGGCGACGGAGACCTCCCGGCCACGGCCGGTCGTGCCGCCGAGCATGCCGGGCTCCGGCAGCGCGTCGAGGACGGCGAGCGCCACCGACTCGGCCGGGTCCGGGTACGCCCGTAGGGCGGCCGGATAGAGCTCGCGGAGCACCTCGCGCAGCGCCGCGGCGGCGGCGTGCCGGCCGCTGGAGAGGGCGGCATGCGCGGCGAGGACCTGCTTGTAGCCGGCCAGGTCGCGGGGTGCCGGCAGGGTGACCGCGGAGAGCGCGCCGGCCTGGAGGGCGCGGGCCAGGCCCACCGCCCGCCGCTCGGCCGGCGGAGACTGCATCTCCTCCAGGGAGTCGTCGTCGGCGAACCGCTCGGCGAAGTCGTCGACGGAGTCGTCGTCCGCGATGGCCAGCGGCCGGCCCGCGGCGCTCAGCAGGGAGGTGACCGTGTGGTCGTCGCTGTCGGCCGCGATCGCCGCTCCGCTCGGCCCGCCCGACCGCTCCACGAGCAGCGCGACCAGCTGGGCGTAGCCCGTCGGGTCGTCGCCGATCTCGCAGACATGCAGCAGACGGCCTGCGTCGTCGACCACAGCGGACGTCAGCGTCGAACCGGCCGATGCCGGTCGGTCGGCCGGATCCGCCGAGGCCAGACCGCAGTACATGCGCACGAGCGCCACGGCGTCGTCCTCCTCCCGGGACACAGGTCCATTCTCTGCCAGAGACTGATGCTCCCCGCTCGGGGTCAGTCGCGCCAGTCCACGACAGCAGAGATCTTGCCGACAATGGTGCGCCAACCCAAACTTGCGGTTTGTGCCCCGATCTTCTTCAGCCGCCGTCGGCCGAGGAAAGCACCGATTCCGCCGTTGACAGTGGCGCGCAGGGCCTCATCCAGGTCGTCCAGGCTGGAGCCGGCGGAGAGCATGTCCAGCACAGCCGGTAGCCGCAGCGCGTACGAGATGTCACGGGCGACCTCGCCGGCCTCGATCAGGAGCGTGGGATCCCACGTGTCGTGCCCGCCGCGCAGGTTCTCCACTACCAGGTCAAGCTCGTAGGTGTCCTCGTCCAGCGGGGCGATGTCGGCGGGTTCCACCCGTTCGGACAGTTCATTCCAGCCGTCCAGTTGCGACATGTCGTTGGGCGCACCGGAACGGATGAAACTGACCAGCGCCTCGGGGGTCTTGAAGAGCAGTAGCCGGCCCTTGTGGCTGAGGAAGACCGGCACCTCCTCGTCGCCCGCCGCGTCGGTCTCCTCGTCCTCGTCCTCGTCGTCCGGCTCGTCCTCGCCGTCGACCGCGGCCGCGCGGCGCTTGCGCCGCTCGTCGTCGTCCTCTTCCTCGCCGGCGGTCAGCTCGGCGTACTCCTCGTCGAGGATGACCACCTCCTCGTCGTCCTCGGCCTCCACGACCTGGCGGCGGGCGAGGAAGGGGTCGTCCTCGTCGCGCTCGGCGACGTCGGTCGGGGTCAGCTCCCGCGCGGGCCGGTACGCCCGCAGGGTGAAGCCGGTGCCGGCCGGCAGGGCGATCTCCACCGGGTCGATGCCGAGCTCGTCCCAGAGGGTGCGGTCGGCCGCGCCGCGCTCCACCTCGGGCTCGACCAGCCCGTCGGTGTCGTCGAGCTCGGGCTCGTCGGCGTCGGGCCGGTGGGGCGACTGGCGGGCCACGCTGACCTCCGTGTGCGTTGGGTGTGCGCACTCGTCGACGCGTCCGGCCGCCGAGTGACTCTGGGCACATACCCTAGTGGGCGGCCCGTGAGGTCCGGACCCCGCACCCCGGTGGCGGTTCGTCCGGTTGACAAGTAGCGTAGCTACGCATGAAGGCCCAGGCGCTGCACGGACACCTCGACGCCCTGCTGCTGGCCGTGCTGGAACGGGGCGCGCTGCACGGCTACGCCATCATCGAGGCGCTGCGCGATCGCAGCGACGGCAGTCTGGATCTGCCCACCGGCACGATCTACCCGGCGCTACGCCGGCTGGAACGGGCCGGCCACGTGGCCAGCTCGTGGAGTACGGTGAACGGGCGGGAGCGGCGCACCTACGAGCTCACCGACGCGGGCCGCCGGGCGCTGGCCGGCGAACGGGCCGGCTGGCGCGACTTCAGCGCCACCGTCGCCCGGTTCCTCGAGCCCGACACCACCCCACCCGGCGCCCCCGCCTGACCGCGCGGGCCACAGCACGTATCAGCGGGCGGCGACCAGCCAGATCCGGGTCGCCCGGCCGAGGGAGAAGTAGGCCGCCCCCACCAGCACCGCGCCGACCATCATCGGTGGCCAGGTGAGCGCGGCGTCCCAGAGCCCCAGCGACCAGGCGAACAGCCCGGTACCGGCGGCCGTGGCGAACCCCAGCGCCCCGGTGAGCCCCAGCCCGAGCAGCCGGCCCGCCGTCGCCGACCAGCCCCGCCGGGCCGCCAGCGGGCCGTACACCAGCGCGGTCAGGGCGAGCCCGGCGACGACCAGCCAGATCCCGTTCATGGACGCGGAGAGCAGCAGGTAGCCGGCCGGCGGCCGGGGACCGTCGCTCCAGCTCGACCCCCGCCAGGTCAGGTCGCCGGCGGTGGTCAGCGCCAGGGCCACCAGCAGGGCCCGCAGCGACAGGCCGCGCAGCGCCGCCGCAGCCAGTTCGGCCTGATAGGCGGGGAGCAACTGGGCCGGCGTCCCGAACTCGGCCACCGCCCGCCGCTCGGCCTCCGCCGCCGGCAGCCCACCCTCCCGGTACGCCTCGGCGGCGTCGCTCAGCGCGTCCCGTAGCTCGACGAGGAGTTCCGCCTTGAGCCGGGCCGGCCCGCGCAGCCGGTCGTCCAGCTCGCGCAGTCGGTCCGCCACCCGTACGTCTTCACCGGCCTGCATAGGGCCACCCTGTCACCCCGGGCGGCGCGGCGCGTCGGGGAGATTCCCGGAGCCGGGCCTCAGGGTGCCAGGGCGAGGTAGCCGCGCTCGGCCGCCTCCTGGAGCTGCCACTGGTCCCGGTACCAGCCGGGGGCCGCCACGAGCTCGGCGTGCCGGCCGCGCTGGATCACCCGGCCGGCGTCCAGCACGACGATCTCGTCGAACCCGCCCAGGCCGCTGAGCCGGTGGCTGATCAGCAGCACCGAGTGCCCGGCCGGGGTGGCGGCCAGCGCCGAGGCGAGCACCGCGTCGGCGGCGGCCGGGTCGAGCCCCTCGGTCGGTTCGTCGAGGACCAGCACGCCCGGGGCGGCGAGCAGCGCCCGGGCCAGGGCGAGCCGCTGCCGCTGGCCGCCGGAGAGCTGCCCGCCCTCCTCGCCGACCACGGTGTCCCAACCGTCGGGCTGGTCGCGTACCCAGTCCAGCAGGCCGGCCGCGCGGGTCGCCGCGGCCAGCTCCTCCTCGTCCGCACTCGGGCGACCGAGCAGCAGGTTCTCCCGGACCGAGGCGTGGAAGACGTACGCCTCGGCGAGCAGCCCGCCGACCGCCCGGGGCAGCGCCTCGGCCGGGTAGCGGGACAGCTCCACCCCGTCCAGGGTGATCCGGCCGGCGTCGGGGCGTACCGCCCCGGTGAGGACGGCGGCCAGGGTGCTCTTGCCGGCGCCGCTGGGGCCGACGACGGCGATCCGGCGCCCGGCGGGCAGGTCCAGGTCGAGCCCGTCCAGGGCGGGTGCGGCTCCCGCCCGGTAGCGGACGACGACCGCGTCGAAGCGCACGTCGTGCGGGGCCGCCGGGTCGACCGCGGCGTCCCCGGCCGTCGGCGCGGGCACCGGTTCGTCCAGCAGCGCGGCCACCCGGTCCAGGCCGGTACGGAGCTGGGTGCGCTGCCGGGCCGCGCCGACCAGGGCCAGCGCGATCTCCACGGCGGCGAGGGTGCCGACCGCCAGCACGCCGACGAGCACCCCGCCCACCCCGGCGCGCAGGGCGGCGAGCACCACCCCGCCGGCGGTCAGCCCGGCGACGAGTACCCCGGCGGCGTCCACCGCGAAGCCGGTCGCGGCGAGTCGGCGTTCCAGCCGGGCCAGCCGGTCGGCGTGGTCGGTGGCGGCCCGCAGGGCGTGCCCGGTGGCCCCGAAGGCGGCCAGGTCGGCGGCGCCGTGGGTGAGGTCGACGGCGTCGGTGGCGAGCGCGCCGCGCAGCGGGGCGACCTCGTTGGCGGCCCGCCGGGTGAGCGCGGTGGCCAGCGCGGGCAGCGCCACCCCGGCGACCAGCATGCCGGCGGCGAGCACCCCGGCGGCGGGCGGCGAGACCAGCGCGGCGCCGCCGACCGCCAGCAGGGCGACCAGGGCGGCCGCCGCCCCGGGTACCAGGACCCGGAGCAGCAGGTCCTGGACGGCCTCGACGTCGGAGACGAGTCGGCTCAGCGCGTCCCCGGAGCGTTGCCCGGCGCTGCTCCGGCGGGCGGCCAGGGTGGCGAAGACCCGGGCCCGGACGTCGGTGATCATCCGGAGCACCGCGTCGTGGCCGGCGAGCCGTTCGGTGTAGCGGAACACGCCGCGGCTGATCGCCAGCGCCCGGACCGCGACGATGGCCACGGTCAGCCGGTCCAGCGGCGGTCGGCCGGCGGCGCTCATCAGCAGCCAGGTGGCGGTGGCCATCAGGGCCAGCCCGGCGAACTCGGTGGCGGCGGCGAGCAGGCCCGCGCCGACCAGCCGACCCAGGTACGGCCGGGCCAGCCGCAGCACGGCCCGCTCGGCGCTCGCCGGACGACCACCCGCCGTCGCCCCGGGCCGGTCGGCGGCCAGCTCCGGCGGGGTGAACTCGGCGGGGGTGGGGCGGCCCGGGTCCCGTCCGGCGGGGGTCATCCCGTCGGCGGAGACCCCGCCGGGGACGGCCCGGCCGGGCTGGTCGGGGGAGACGGGACCGCCGTTCACGGGGCCACCTTCGCAACCGGGGCGGGCGTCAGCTCGACCACCCGGCCGTCCTCGATCCGCAGGATCCGGTCGGCGTCGGCGAGCAGCGCGGGCCGGTGCGCGACCAGCACGGCGGTACGCCCCGCCACCAGCCGCCGGGTGGCGTCGAGGACGACGGTCTCGCTCGCCGTGTCCAGTCGGGCGGTCGGCTCGTCGAGCAGCACCAGCGGGGCGTCCCGGAGGAAGGCCCGGGCCAGCGCGACCCGCTGCCGCTGCCCGCTGGACAGGCCGTGCCCGCGCTCGCCCAGCGTGGTGGCGAGCCCGTCGGGCAGGGCCGCGACGACCTCGTCGAGCGCCGCGTCGGCGACCGCGCCGGCCAGCGCGGCGTCCGGGATGTCGGGGGCGCCGAGCCGGATGTTGTCGGCCAGCGAGGCGGCGAAGAGGTGGGCGCGCTGCGGCACCCAGGCGACCTGCCGCCGCCAGGCGTCCGGGTCGACGTCCGCCAGGTCGACGCCGTCGACGGTGACCCGGCCGGTGGTCGGCGTGACGAAGCCGAGCAGCAGGCCGAGCAAAGTGCTCTTGCCGGCGCCGCTGGGGCCGATGACGGCGATCCGCTCGCCGGGGCGGATGGTCAGCGTGACGTCGCGCAGCGCGGTGGTCCGTTCGTACGCGACGGTCACGCCCTCGAAGCGGATCTCGCCGCGCCCGCTCGGCGCCGGCAGTGGCGCGGCGGCCGGGGTGGTGGTGGCCGGCGCGGCGGAGACGGTGAGCGCCTCGTCCAGCGCGGTCAGTCCCTCCATGCTGGCGTGGAACCGGCTCCCGGCGGCCCGCAGCGGCAGGTACGCCTCCGGGGTGAGCAGCAGCACGAGCAGCGCGGTGGAGAGGGTGATCCCGCCGCCGAGGAGCCGGATGCCGACCGGCACCGCGACCAGCGCCACCGACAGGGTGGCGACGAGTTCCAGGACCAGCGCGGAGAGGAAGGCGATCCGCAGGGTCTTCATGGTGGCGACCCGGTGCCCGTCGGCCATCCGGCGGACCACGTCGGTCTGCGCCCGGGCCCGGCCGAACGCGCGCAGCGTGGGCAGCCCGGCGACCATGTCGAGGAAGTGGCCGCCGAGCAGCGACAGCCGCCGCCACTGCCGTTCGGTGGCGGCCTGGGCCTGCCAGCCGAGCAGCGCCCCGAAGACGGGGATCAGCGGGATGGTCAGCGCGATGATCAGCGCGGAGGACCAGTCGGCGAGGACCAGCCGGGCCAGCACGGCCAGCGGCACGGTCACGCTCAGCACGAGCTGGGGGAGGTAGCCGGTGAAGTAGGCGTCCAGCGCGTCCAGGCCGCGCCCGGTGAGGGTGGCGAGCTGCCCGGCCCGCTGGCCGGCGACCCAGCCGGGGCCGTGCCGGCCGACGGCGGCGAGCAGGTCGGCGCGCAGCGTCGCCTTCACGGTGGCGGCGGCGCGGGCCGCGACGGTGCCCTGCGCCCAGCCGACCAGCGCCCGCCCGGCGACGGTGGCGACGAAACCGGTCAGCGCGGGCCGGTCCAGTCGGCCGTCGACGGCGGTGGCGAGGAGTGCGGCGAGGGCGGTGGCCTGCCCGACGACCAGCAGCGCGGTGAGCCCGCCGAGGAGTGCGAGCACGGCGAGGTCGCGCCGGGCCGCGGGGACCCGGCGCAGCAGACGCGGGTCGAAGGGACGGCGGTTCACCAGTACACCGGTGCCCTGCCGTCGGTCCGTCCCCTGAACACCCACCAGCACATCGCCTGAAAGCCTAGTAGGGCCGGCAGGAGCGGCAGCACGAGCCAGCCCAGCAGGTGCAGCGTGGGTCCGCTCGCCGCCGCGTCGGCGACGCTCAGGGACGCCGCCGGGTCGACCGTGGAGACCAGCGCCGCCGGCCAGAGCGCCGCCCCGATCAGCGCCACCGGCGCCGCGAGCGCCAGGCCGGTGGCGGCCAGCGCTACGCCGGGCCGGCCACGGCCGAGCGCCGTCCGCGCGGCCAGCAGCGCCGCGACCAGCACCAACGGCAGGAGTACGGCGGCCAGTGGACGCGCCGCGGCGAGACGTACCCGGTCGGAGAGCAGGCCGAGGAGGGTGGCCGCGGCGACCGCGGCGAGCGCCACCGGGATGAGTCGGCGGGCCAGCCGGGCGGCTGCGGCGGCCTCGCCGGCCGGCAGGCGCAGGGTGAGGAACGTCGCACCGTGCGCGGCGACGACGGCGAGCATGGCGAGCGCGGCGGCGGCGACGAACGGGGTGGCCAGGTGGGTCACCCCGGCGACGTGGCCGTCGGCGTGCCGGGGAACGCCCTGGAGCAGCCCGGCGAGCAGGGCGCCCCAGCCGAGCGCGGCGAGGGCGCTGCCGATCACCACCAGCCGGTCCCAGCCGGCCCGGGCCCGGGCCCCGCTCGGCCGGCTGCGCAGCTGCACCCCGGCGGTGACCAGGACGACGCCGGCCAGCGCCCCGACCACGGCCGGGTAGAAGCCGGAGAGCAGCTCGCCCTCCAGGGTGGGGAAGGCGCCGAAGAGGATGCCGACGGCGGCGACCAGCCAGACCTCGTTGCCGAGGAAGAACGGCCCGAGCGCGGTGAGGGCGGCCCGCCGGCGGGCGGGCGCCTGGGCGCGGGCGAGCAGCAGGCCGACGCCGTAGTCGTAGCCGGCGAGGACCAGGTAGGTCGCGAAGAAGAGGCCGAGCAGGGCGTACCAGGCGGTTTCCATCTCGGGTCCTATCGGGCGAAGACGGGTTCGGGGCGGGCCTCGTCGTCTCCGATGCCGGGCGGTCGGCCGAGGGCGGGGTCGGCGGCGCCTCGGGCGGCGGCCCGGGCGAGCAGCGTCCAGTTGGTGACGGCGAGGGCGGCGAGCAGCAGGCTGAAGCCGATCAGCGAGGCGAGCATGATGCCGGGGTCCACCGCGGAGACGGCCCGGTCGGTGGGGAGCAGCCCGTAGGCCACCCAGGGTTGGCGGCCGACCTCGCGGGCGATCCAGCCGAGGATCACCGCGACGAAGGGCAGCGGCAGCGCGAAGAGGATGAGCCAGAGGGGGAAGCGCAGCCGGATGACCGCGTCCCGCCAGAGCAGCGGGAGCAGCAGCCAGGTGCCGCCGAGGGTGAGGCCGATCAGGATCATGAAGCCGAGGCCGACGCTGGAGAGCACCGGCGGGGTGTAGTCGGCGGGCCCGAACCGGGCGGTCCACTCGGCGATCTGCGTGTCGGCCGTCGGGCCCCCGCCGAACTTGGTGGGCTGGAGCTGCCCGACCGGGCCGAACTGGGCGAAGCCGAAGCCCTGCACCGCGGTGACCGCGAGCGCGGCGGTGACCAGCCCGATCCGCAGCGAGGTGCGGTGCAGCGCGAAGTCCGGGGTCCGTCGGATCAGGTGCCCGGCGCTGACCGCGGCCATCAGCACCCCGCCGGTGAGCAG
Organism: Micromonospora sp. BS32; assembly: GCF_059089345.1. Classification (NCBI taxonomy): domain Bacteria; kingdom Bacillati; phylum Actinomycetota; class Actinomycetes; order Micromonosporales; family Micromonosporaceae; genus Micromonospora; species Micromonospora sp. BS32. Next base: position 57,038 of record NZ_JBSSHR010000004.1, on the reverse strand, counting down.
CCCGGCGGCGACCACGTGGCCGAAGGCGAAGCCGAGGGTGGGGTTGGTGAGCAGCGCGCCGAAGTCGGTGAGGTGGGCGATGCCGCCGCGCACCTCGTACCCGACGGGGTGTTGGAGCCAGGCGTTCGCCACCATGATCCAGAAGGCCGAGGCGTACGCGGTGAGCGCGACGCCCCAGAGCAGCGCGAGGTGTACGCCCCGGCGCAGCCGGTGCCAACCGAAGATCCACATCCCGAGGAACGTGGATTCGAGGAAGAACGCGACCAGCGTCTCGATCGCCAGCGGGGCGCCGAAGACGTTGCCGACGTAGCGCGACAGGCCGCTCCAGTTCAGCCCGAACTGGAATTCCATCACCAGGCCGGTGGCGATGCCGAGCACGTAGTTGATCACGTACAGCTGGCCCCAGAAGCGGGTCAGCCGTTCCCAGCGGGGGTTGCGGGTCAGGAACCAGGCGGTCTGGAGGCCGACCAGCAGGGTGACCAGCCCGAGAGTGACCACGACGAAGAGGAAGTGGATCGAGGTGGTGGTGGCGAACTGCAGGCGCGCGAGGAGCAGGGTGTCCATGACCGCTCTCCAGGGGTTGGCTCGCTTGTCGTAGCGAGCCTACACGTAGCGGCACTACCTATCTCTACTACAGTATGTAGTACCAAAGGGTGAAGCGGGCCCGCCTCGTGCGGCGGGGCGGGTCAGCTCAGGAACAGCGAGACCGGCAGGGCGACCAGGGTGGTCGACACGGCCAGCGCGGCGGCCCCGAGCAGCCGGGGCGGCCGGTCCGCCACCATCAGCCGCTGCACCCGCACGTCCAGGTCGCGGTCGCCCACGCCGAGCGCGCCGGCCGGGGTGATCCGGTCGCCGCAGGTGGCGAAGCGGCGCAGCGCCCCGGCCAGCGGCGCCTCGGCGTGCAACTCCCGGGCCTTGTCGTCGGCGCGCATCTCGACCAGCAGCGCTACCCGCTCGTGCGCGTCGCGCACCCAGCGGAACCAGGGCAGCGCCAGGCGCAGCGCGGTGAACGGCAGCAGCACCAGGTCGTGCCGCTCGTGCGCGTGCGCCCGCTCGTGGGTCAGTACCGCCGCCAGTTCGGCGCGGTCCAGCAGGCTCAGCGTGCCCGCGCTCACCACCACCCGGGGCTTCACCCCGGGCAGGCAGTACGCCGCCGCGCTCGGGTGGTCCAGCACCAGCGCGCCGGGCACCGTGGGATCCCGGCGGGCGACCAGGGTGAGCAGGTCCCGGTGCCGACGCTGGGCGCGGACGCTCGCGTGGACGCTGCGCGCGGTCGTGGTGACCAGCACGGCGCCGATGCCGAAACCGACCCCGACCAGCCCCAGGTGCACGGCGCCCAGCCCGACGGGAAGGGTGCTGTGGGCCAGGTCGGTGGCGAGGGCGAGCAGGGCGCTACCGGTCGGCCGGTCGTACGCGGCCAGCCCGACCGCCATCGGCAGCCCCATCGCGGAGAGGCCGAGCGCCAGCCCGACCGCCTGCCAGCAGACGATCGCGACCCGGGGGGCACGCCAGGTCCAGGTGGACCGGGCCAGGACCTGCGCGGTGAGATAGCAGGCCAGCATCGACACGGCGAAGTGCACGGCGAAGGCCATGGCTGCCGCCCCTACCGGTCCGTCGCCTCGTCGGCCGTCCGGGCCCGGACGGCCCGGGGGTCCTCGATCCGACCGGTCAGCCCGGCCTCGGCGCCCAGCGCCGCCCGCAGCACCTCCGCCTCGGTGCCGGTCACCGACCGGGCGAAGCGGACCAGCGCCGCGTCCCGGCTGCCGCCGAGGTCGAGGGCGTCGAGCATGAGCTGTGCGATGTGCGCCTCGCGGCTGGCGGCGGCCCGGTAACGCCAGGCCCGCCCCTCCCGCTCACGCTGCACCATGCCCTTGCCGGCGAGCCGGTCCAGCACCGTCATCACGGTGGTGTACGCCAGCTCGCGCCCGTCCAGCGCGTCGGCGACCTCCCGCACGGTCACCCCGTCCGACGTGCCGGGGACCACGTCCCACAGCACGTCCATCACCGCGCGTTCCAGATCACCGAGCCGAGTCACCCGGCAATCCTACCTCGCGTAGTAGGTTGCCGGTCCTGGCCCGGGGCGTCCCACGGGCCGCTACCGCACGATCAGGTTGACGAGGCCGAGGATCAGCAGCAGGACCAGCAATGGACCGCCGATCATCCAGGCGAGGAGGCCGGTGGTGAACAGCGCCCGGTCGAGCCCCCAGGTCGTCGCCGGGGCCGCCGGCCGGGACTCCGCCGCCTCGGCCTCCGGCCGGGGCGGGCTGAAGTCGGTCGGATCCTCGCGCCGGGGGCGCGGTCGCACGAACAGCCCCCCGGCGCAGGCGAGGACGGCGAAGGTGAGCAGCACGCAGGCGAGCCAGGCCGGGTAGATGCCCGACGCGTCATGCCTGGTGCGGCGGATCGCCGCGTCCGGGGAGAGCGGCGCCACCAGCCAGGCCACGGCGGCGACCAGCACGCCGTAGGCCAGCAGGCGGGCAGCGTTCTCCCATCCCCGCCGCACCGACACCCCGGCGGCCGCGGCGGGCGCGGTGTGCAGCAACGTGCCGACCGGCACCGCGATCGCGAAGAAGAGGATCATGAATGAACCGGTGTCGAGCCAGTGCTGCCGCACCGTCCGCATCGTCGGGTAGCCCTCCGACTGCTCCCCCAGCCAGGCGGTGAGGCCGGCGCTGATGCCGATCGCCGCCAGCGTCAGGGTGATGCGCAGCGCGCGGCTCTCGGTCCGGGGAGCGGGGTTGATCACGGCCGGCAGCGTAGCCGGTCCCCGCATGTCGTCCCCGGTCTCGGGGTCGGGTGGGGCCTGCGGGGGGTCCCACCCGACGCCCGTCACACCCCCTTGGGGTGCCAGACCGTCTTCGTCTCCAGCAGCGTGGTCATCCGGGTGACGCCCGGGTCGACGGTCCAGTCGTGGTCGGCCGGGGCCGGCCGCAGCACCCGCTTGAGGTTCTGCGCCGCCTTGACCTCCAGGTCGACCGCCAGCTCGGCGTCCGTCACCCCGGTCAGGTCGATCGCGTTGACGTCCATGTGCGCGGCCAGCGTCGGCGCCGTCTCGGTGATCTTCCCGGTGAGGATGTTGACCACCCCGCCGGGCAGGTCGGAGGTGGCCAGCACCTCGGCCAGGGTCACCGCGGCCAGGGGCGCCGCCGGGGAGGCGGCGACCACCACGGTGTTGCCGGTGACGATCGCCGGGGCGATCACGCTGACCAGGCCGAGCAGCGCCGGCGCCTCGGGGGCCACCACGGCCACCACGCCGGTCGGTTCGGGCGCCGACAGGTTGAAGTACGGCCCGGCCACCGGGTTCGCGCCGCCGTACACCTGGGCGAGCTTGTCGGCCCAGCCGGCGTACCAGACCCAGCGGTCGATCGCCGCGTCGACCTCGTCGGCCGGGATGCAGAGGGCGACGAACTGCTCGCGGCGGCCCTCCAGCATCTCGGCGACCCGGTAGAGGATCTGACCCCGGTTGTACGCGGTCGCCCCGGCCCACCCCTTCACCGCGGCGCGGGCGGCGAGCACGGCGTCCCGCGCGTCCTTGCGCGAAGCCAACGACACATTCGCGTCCTGCACGAGATACGACCGTCCCGACTCGCTGCGCGGGAACTTCCCGCCGATGAAGAGCTTGTACGTCTTGCGTACCGCGACCCGCTCAGACATTGAGGTAGCCCTCCAGCCCGTGCCGGCCGCCCTCGCGACCGTAGCCCGACTCCTTGTAGCCGCCGAAGGGCGAGGTGGGGTCGAACTTGTTGAACGTGTTGGCCCAGACGACGCCGGCGCGGAGCCGGTCGGCCATCCAGAGGATCCGCGAGCCCTTGTCGGTCCAGATGCCGGCCGACAGCCCGTACGGCGTGTTGTTGGCCTTCTCCACGGCCTCGGCCGGGGTGCGGAAGGTCAGCACGGACAGCACCGGGCCGAAGATCTCCTCGCGGGCGATCCGGTGCGCCTGGGTCACCCCGGTGAAGATGGTCGGCGCGAACCAGAAGCCCCGCTCGGGCAGCTCGCACGGCGGCGACCAACGCTCGGCGCCCTCGGCGGAGCCGGCGTCGGAGAGCTCGCGGATCCGCTCCAGCTGGGCGGCCGAGTTGATCGCGCCGATGTCGGTGTTCTTGTCCAGCGGGTCGCCGACCCGCAGCTGGGCCATCCGGCGCTTCAGCGACTCCAGCACCCGGTCGGCGACGTTCTCCTGGACGAGCAGCCGGGAGCCGGCGCAGCAGACGTGCCCCTGGTTGAAGAAGATGCCGTTGACGATGCCCTCGACGGCCTGGTCGACCGGCGCGTCGTCGAAGACGATGTTGGCGGCCTTGCCACCCAGCTCCAGGGTGAGCTTCTTGCGGCTGCCGGCGACCGAGCGGGCGATGGCCCGGCCGACCTCGGTGGAGCCGGTGAAGGCGACCTTGTCGACGCCGGCGTGCTCGACCAGGGCGCGACCGGTGTCGCCGGCGCCGGTGACGATGTTGACCACACCGGCCGGCAGGTCGGCCTGCTGGCAGATCTCGGCGAAGAGCAGCGCGGTCAGCGGCGTCGTCTCGGCCGGCTTCAACACCACCGTGTTTCCGGCGGCGAGCGCCGGGGCGATCTTCCAGGCCAGCATGAGCAGCGGGAAGTTCCACGGGATGACCTGGGCGGCCACCCCGAGCGGCTTCGGGTCGGGTCCGAAGCCGGCGTGCTCCAGCTTGTCGGCCCAGCCGGCGTAGTAGAAGAAGTGCGCGGCGACCAGGGGCAGGTCGACGTCGCGGGACTCCTTGATCGGCTTGCCGTTGTCCAGCGACTCCAGGACGGCCAGCTCGCGGGAGCGCTCCTGGATGAGCCGGGCGATCCGGAACAGGTACTTGGCGCGGTCCCGGCCCGGCATCGGACCCCAGACCCGCTCGTACGCCTCGCGGGCGGCCCGGACCGCGCGGTCCACGTCCTGCGCGCCCCCCTCGGCGACCTCGGCGAGCACCTCCTCGGAGGCCGGGTTGACCGACTTGAAGCTGCCGCCGTCGGCCGGGTCGACGAACTCCCCGTTGATGAACAGCCCGTAGGAGGCCTTCAGATCCACCACCGAGCGGGACTCGGGGGCGGGCGCGTATTCGAACATCACTCTCAGTCCAGGGTGAAGTAGTCGGGACCGGAGTAGACGCCGGTCGTCAGCTTGGTGCGCTGCATGAGCAGGTCGTTGAGGAGGCTGGAGGCGCCGAACCGGAACCAGTCCGGGTCGAGCCAGTCCGGGCCGACGGTCTCGTTGACCATCACCAGGTACTTGATGGCGTCCTTGGTGGTCTTGATGCCGCCGGCCGGCTTCACGCCGACCTGCCGCCCGGTGGCGGCGCGGAAGTCGCGGACCGCCTCCAGCATCACCAGGGTCACCGGCAGGGTGGCCGCGACGGGCACCTTGCCGGTGGAGGTCTTGATGAAGTCGCCACCGGCCAGCATGGCCAGCCAGGAGGCCCGGCGCACGTTGTCGTAGGTGGCCAGCTCGCCGGTCTCCAGGATCACCTTCAGGTGGGCGTCGCCGGAGGCCTCCTTGGTGGCCACGATCTCGTCGTAGACCTCCTTGTAACGGCCGGCCAGGAAGGCGCCCCGGTTGATCACCATGTCGATCTCGTCGGCGCCGGCCTCGACGGCCGCCCGGGTGTCGGCGAGCTTGATCTCCAGCGGCGCCTGACCGGACGGGAAGGCGGTCGCCACACTGGCCAGGTGCACACCGGATCCGCGCAGCACCTCGGCCACGTACGGGACCATCGCCGGGTAGACGCAGACCGCGCCGACGTGCGGGCAGGAGAGGTCGGCCGGGTCGGGGCGCAGCGCCTTGGCGGCCAGCGCCCGGACCTTGCCGGGAGTGTCCGCGCCCTCCAGGGTGGTCAGGTCGACCATCCGGATGGCCAGGTCGATCGCCTGGGCCTTGGCGGTGGTCTTGATGGAGCGGGTGCCGAGCTGTGCCGCCCGCTGCTCCGCGCCGACCTGGTCCACGCCCGGCAGGCCGTGCAGGAAGGTCCGCAGAGCGGTCTCGGATCGTCCCAGCTCGGAGAGGTCCGACCGGGCCGACGTCGCTGTCGCCGTCATGACCCGAATACTACGCATCCCGAGGTCGAGTGATCTTGGTCACGGCGGACCGGTCGCGCGCGCCACACGTGAGCGGCGTCGCTGGTCACCCCTCACCCGCAGTGCCCGGCCACCCGGACCGGTAGGTTGAGCGATCGTGGACGTACACGTCATTGACCACCCGCTCGCCCAGTCGCGACTGACCGCCATGCGGGACGCCCGGACCGACTCGTCGACGTTCCGGGCCGCGCTGCACGAACTCACCACCATGCTGGTGTACGAGGCCGCGCGCACCTTCCCGGTCGAGAAGTACCCGGTGCAGACCCCGGTCACCGGCACCGAGGGCACCCGACTGGCCAACCCCCCGCTGCTGGTGCCGGTGCTGCGGGCCGGGCTCGGCATGGCCGACGCCGCGCTCGGGCTGCTGCCGGAGTCGTCGATGGGCTTCGTCGGCCTGGCCCGGGACGAGAAGACGTACGAGCCGCGCGCGTACATGGAGTCGCTGCCCCGCGACCTGTCCGGCCTGCCCGTGCTGGTGCTCGACCCGATGCTGGCCACCGGTGGCTCGCTGGAGCACTGCTGCCGGCTGCTGGCCGACCGTGGTTGCACCGACATCACCGTGCTCTGCGTGCTGGCCGCGCCGGTCGGCATCGCCCGGCTGGAGCAGTCGGGCCTGCCGCTGCGCCTGGTCACCGCCTCGATCGACGAGGGCCTGAACGAGAACATGTTCATCGTGCCGGGCCTCGGCGACGCCGGCGACCGGCAGTTCGGCGGCATGCCCCGGTTCTGACCGGTCACCGTCACGGTCCCGGGGCGGATGTCGGCGGGTCGGCGCGCGGGGGAGCGCGCAACCGCTACCGTCTCGGGCCATGACTGGTGTTGCGCTCGCCGAAGAGCTGCTGCTGCTGGCGTACGACGACGAGACCGGCAAGGCGACCATGCCGCGGATCAGCCTCGACCTGGGGATGGCCGCGGCCGTCCTGGTCGAGCTGGCCCTGGCCGGCCGGATCGCGTACGCCGAGAGGTCCCTGACCGTCACCGACCCGACGCCGGTGGGTGAGCCCATCATCGACGAGGTGCTGGCCCGGATGGCCGCGGACACCCCGCACACGCCGTCCTCGTGGGTGCAGCGGCTCCGGCACGGCCTGCGCGACCGGATCCTCGGCGATCTGGTCGACCGGGGCGTGGTCCGGGACGTCGAGGAGACCGAGCTGGGCTTCATCCACGTGCACCGCTATCCGACGGCGGACGCCACGGTGGAGGAGGAGACCCGGCGGCGGCTCGCCGAGGCGCTGGCCGACGGGCAGCTCCCCGACGAGCGGACGGCTGCCCTGGCCACCCTGGTCGCGGTGCTGCGGATGGAACCGGCGCTCCGGCTGACCGGCGCGGCGGCCGAGGACGCCCGCCGCCGGCTGGAGGAGATCGCCGGCGGTGCCGGCTTCTCCGGCAACGTCAGCCTCGACGACTCCGTGGTCCGCCCCTCGGTCGGCCTCGTCGTCGCCGCCCTGGCCCAGGCCGTGGACCAGGCCCTCGGCAAACGCCCCTAACCCCCACCAGGCCCCCCACCAGCCCCGTTGATCAAGGAGTTTGCGTCCTGGAGAGCGCTTCCGGAGGACGCAAACTTCTTGATCAACCGTGAGTGGGGGGGTGGCCGGGGTGGGTGGGGTCAGAGGCCCAGCGCGGTGGCGATCTCGGTGCGGAGGGTTGCGATCGCGGTTTGGGCGCGGGCGCGGGCCGCGGGCACGTCGCCGTCCGCGACCGGCTCCACCACCTCCAGGTACGCCTTGAGCTTCGGCTCGGTGCCGGACGGGCGGATCACCACCCGGACGGCGTCGGTCCGCAGGATCACCACGTCCGAGGCGGGGAGCAGGTCCTCCGCCGCCGTCACCGGCCGCCCCAGCAGCGCGGTGGGGGTGGCCGCCCGGACCCGGGCCATCGCGTCGGCGATCACCCGCAGGTCGTCCACCCGCACGGAGAGCTGGTCGGTGTGGTGCACGCCGAACTCGGCGGCGAGCTCGTCCAGCCGGTCGGTCAGCGTGCGGCCCTGCGCCTTCAGCCCGGCGGCCAGCTCGGCGACGGTCAGCGCGGCGGTGATCCCATCCTTGTCCCGGACGTGCTCCGGCGCCACGCAGTAGCCGAGCGCCTCCTCGTACCCGAAGACCAGCGGCTCGGCCCCGCCGCCGGCCCGGACGATCCACTTGAACCCGGTCAGCGTCTCGTCGTAGGGCAGGCCCCGGGCGGCGCACATCGCCCGCAGCAGGGACGACGACACGATGGTGGTGGCGTACAGGCCGGTCACGCCGCGGCGCATCAGGTGGTCGGCGAGGAGCGCGCCCACCTCGTCCCCGCGCAGCATCCGCCAGCCGGTCTCCCCGTCGCGCACCGCCACCGCGCAGCGGTCCGCGTCGGGGTCGTTGGCGATGGCGAGGTCCGCCCCGATGGAGCCGGCGAGCGCGACGAGGTGGTCCACCGCGCCCGGCTCCTCCGGGTTGGGGAAGCTCACCGTCGGGAAGGCCGGGTCCGGCTCCGCCTGGTCGGGCACCACCCCGGGCACCGGGAAGCCGGCCCGGGCGAAGGCCGCGGTCAGCACCGCCCCGCCCACCCCGTGCAGCGGCGTGTACGCCACCTTCAGGTCGCGGGGGCCGTCCGGGTCGACCACCGCGGCGGCCCGATCCACGTACGACGCGACCAGGTCGTCGCCGAGCACCTGGCCGGGCTGGCCGAGCGGGACCTGGGCCAGCACGCCGACCGCCCGGATGGCGGACTCGATCCCGGCGTCGGCCGGCGGCACGATCTGGGCGCCCGCGCCGAGCGCCCCACCGAGCTGCGCGCCCAGGTAGACCTTGTAGCCGTTGTCCTGCGGCGGGTTGTGGCTGGCGGTCACCATCACCCCGGCCACCGCTCCGAGGTGGCGCACCGCGTACGCCAGCACCGGGGTGGGCAGCGGCCGGGGCAGCAGCAGCGCGGGCCGGCCGGCGCCGGTGGCCACCTCGGCGGTGCGCTCGGCGAACGCCCGGGAGCCGTACCGGGCGTCGTACCCGATCACCAGCGGCCCCTCGCCGCCCTTGGCGGCGAGCCAGCCGACCAGCCCGGCCGCGGCCCGGGTGACCACCGCGAGGTTCATCCCGTTCGGGCCGGCCCGCAGCGGGCCGCGCAGCCCGGCGGTGCCGAAGGTCAGCGGCCCGGCGAACCGGTCGGCCAGCTCCGGCGCGCTCTCCGGCAGCCGGTCGAGCACTGCTCGCAGCTCGTCCCGGCTGACCGGGTCGGGGTCGTCGTCGAGCCAGCGTCGAGCCTGGTCGCGCATCTGGTCAAGGTCAGTGGTTTCCGCCGCCATTGCCTCTTGATAGCACGGCGGCGGATCACCACGTCCCGTCGGCCTCGACTCAGCCGGCCGTCGTGAGCTGGAACGTCTTCGTCATCTCGTCGAAGATCGGCTTGCTCTCGTCGAACTTGGCGTCGGTGGCGGAGAGGTAGAACGAGTACATCTTCCCGTCGCTGAGCACGCCCCGCCACACCCCGTGCCGCTTGCCGTCGCCGTCGCCGCAGGTGTACTCGAACTGGACGCCCGGCTTGCCGGCGGTCTCCTGCTCGTCCATGCCGACCTGCTGGTACGGCTTGTCGCAGGTGGTGCTCTTGGTCTTCAGGAAGTTCTGGGCGACCTCGGCCCACCGGCTCGGGGTGCCCTTCCACTTCTCGGCGAGGATGCGCACCTTGCGCCCGTCGTCGGCCGGGTCGACGTAGTCGACGTAGCTGCCGCCGGTCGCCTTCTTCCAGCCCTTGGGCACCATCAGCCGCACGCCCTTGGCGTTGTGCTCCTGCATCTCCGGCAGCTCGGCACCGGCCGCCGGCGCGGTCGGCTGGGCCTGCTGCGGCGCGCTCGGCTTCGGGTCGTCGCCGCCGCTGAGCGAGATCACGCCGATCAGCAGCACCACGGCCAGGCCGGCCGCCGCCGCGAGCTGGACCTTGCGCGGCCAGCCCTTCACGGTGGTGACCAGTTGGCCGCCGGCCCCCTTGACCTTGCCGAGGGCGCCAGCGTCGTTCCCCGGCGGCGCGGTGGCCGGCGACGTCCACGGCTGGCCGGTGCCCGGCACCGACCACTGGCCGCCGCCGTAGACCGGCTGGGTGGCCTCGGGCCGGCCGGCGTACATCTGCTGGGTGGCGTCCCGGGTGCCGCCGTAGACGCGCTGGGTGGCGTCGGGGTGGCCGGTGCCGATCCGCTGGGTCGCCTCGGGCGCCCCGCCCGGGTTGATCCGCTGGGTGGCCTCCGGTGCGCCGCCGTACGTCCCGGCCACCGGTCGGCCCGGGGTGGGCATCGCGCCGGTGGGCGTGTGCAGCGGGCCGGCGAGCACGTCGGCGCTGGTGTCGTCCAGGCCGGCGGCGGCCGGCGCCGGCGTCGGCCGCTCACCGCGGCGCAGCGCGGCCAGCCGGTCGGTCAGCGACTCGCCGGGGCCGATCATGGCCCGACCGCCGATCTGACCGCTCGGCTTCGGTTCGGGCTGCGCGGGCGGGGCGGGCGGCGCCGAGGGACGCTGCACCGGCACCACCGCGTACGGGTCGGTGACCGAGTTGACCGCGGTGGCGGTGCTGGTCAGCGGCCCGGTGAGCAGCTCACGGAGCATCGCCCGGGCGGTGTGCACGTCGAGCCGGCGGGCCGGGTCCTTCTCCAGCAGGCCCATCAGCACCCGGGTCAGTGGACCGCTGCGCTGCGGCGTGGCCGGCGGGTCCTCGACCACGGCGTGCATGGTCTCGATCGGGTCACCCCGGTCGAACGGTGGCCGCCCCTCCACCGCGGTGTAGAGCGTCACACCGAGCGAGAAGAGGTCGCTGGGCGGGCCGAACTCCTGGCCCATGGCCCGCTCGGGGGAGATGAAGTGCGGCGAACCGAGCACCATGCCGGGGGTGGTGAGCTGGACGTCGGTGGGCATCCGGGCCACGCCGAAGTCGGTCAGCACGCAGCGGCCGTCGGTGCAGATCAGCACGTTGGCCGGCTTGACGTCGCGGTGCAGCACGCCGTTGGCGTGCGCCACCTCCAGCGCGCCGAGGAGCGCGATGCCGATCTTGGCCACCGCCCGGGGCGCGACCGGCCCGTCCTCGATCACCATGTCGGCGAGGCTGCGCGCGTCCAGCAGCTCCATCACGATCCAGGGGCGGCCGCCCTCGGTGACCACGTCGTACACCTGGACCACCGCGGGGTGCTGGATGGCCGCCGCGGCGCGGGCCTCGCGCAGGGTGCGCTCGTACATCGAGTCCCGGTCGCTGGGGGCCAGCCCGGGAGGCAGGACGACCTCCTTGACCGCGACGTCACGTCGCAACAGGGTGTCGGTGGCACGCCAGACCGTGCCCATGCCGCCGTTGCCCACCGCGGACCGCAGCGAGTAGCGACCGCCGATGGTGGTGCCGGGTGCCGCACGTCCGTTCGGAGGACTGACTGGTCCGCCGCTCCACGTCGGGATCTGAGTCACAGAAAAGCCACCGGGGGATATCGAGGGGGGCTGGGACACAACTCCCCTATCTTGCTGGTTCCGACGCCCGATGCGAAACCCGACGCGGCGGACCTTTGCGCTACTCGACGGTACGTGCCCGGGTCTTCACCTCCGGTCGATCTCCGTCGGTGCTGGTGTGCGGTATCCCTCACCCATCGACGGCGTCCGGCGTCCTACCATCCGGTAATGAGCGAACGGCGGTCGAGCGAGTCCGGTTTCCCGATCAAGGGCGTCTACACGGCGGCCGACCTGCCCGACGAGTTGGAGACGCGGCTCGGCGGGCCGGGCGAGTATCCCTACACCCGTGGGGTCTACCCCACCATGTACACGTCCCGGCCGTGGACCATGCGGCAGTACGCCGGCTTCGGCACCGCCACCGAATCCAACGCCCGCTACCACCAGCTCCTGCGGGCCGGCACGATGGGCCTCTCCGTCGCCTTCGACCTGCCCACTCAGATGGGCTACGACTCCGACGACCCGATCGCGCACGGCGAGGTGGGCAAGGTCGGGGTGGCCATCGACTCGATCGAGGACATGCGGCTGCTCTTCGCCGGCATCCCGCTGGACAAGGTCTCCACCTCGATGACCATCAACGCCCCCGGTTCGGTGCTGCTCCTGCTCTACCAGCTCGTGGCCGAGGAGGCCGGCGTGGCGGGCGGCGCGCTCAACGGCACCATCCAGAACGACATCCTCAAGGAGTACATCGCCCGGGGGACGTACATCTTCCCGCCGAAGCCGTCGCTGCGGCTGGTGGCCGACACCTTCGCGTACTGCCGCAAGGAGGTGCCGAAGTGGAACACCATCTCCATCTCCGGCTACCACATGGCGGAGGCCGGCGCGACGCCCGCGCAGGAGATCGCGTTCACCCTGGCCAACGGCGTGGAGTATGTCCGGGCCGCGCTGGCGGCCGGGCTGGCCGTGGACGACTTCGCGCCCCGGCTGTCGTTCTTCTTCGTCGCCCGCACCACCCTGCTGGAGGAGGTGGCGAAGTTCCGCGCCGCCCGGCGGATCTGGGCCCGGCTGATGCGCGACGACTTCGGCGCCAAGGATCCGAAGTCGATGATGCTGCGCTTCCACACCCAGACCGCCGGCGTGCAGCTGACCGCCCAGCAGCCCGAGGTGAACCTGGTCCGGGTCGCGGTGCAGGGGCTGGGCGCGGTGCTCGGCGGCACCCAGTCGCTGCACACCAACAGCTTCGACGAGGCGATCGCGCTGCCCACCGAGAAGGCCGCCCGGCTGGCCCTGCGTACCCAGCAGGTGCTGGCGTACGAGACGGACCTGACGGCCACCGTCGACCCGTTCGCCGGGTCGTACGTGGTGGAGGCGATGACCGCGGAGATCGAGGCGGCGGCGCTCGAGCTGATGGAGCGGGTGGCCGACCACGGCTCCGCGGTGGACGCCATCGAGGCGGGTTTCCAGAAGCGTGAGATCGAGCAGTCGGCGTACCAGATCGCCCAGGAGATCGACTCGGGCGAGCGGGTGGTGGTCGGGCTCAACCGCTTCACCGTCGACGAGGAGGAGCCGTACGAGCCGCTGCGGGTGGACCCGACGATCGAGGCGGCCCAGGCCGACCGGCTGGCCCGGCTGCGCGCGGAGCGGGACAACGGGGCGGTCGAGCGGGCTCTCGCCGAGCTGCGGGCCGCCGCCGAGGGCAGCGACAACGTGCTCTACCCGATGAAGGAGGCGCTGCGGGCCCGGGCCACCGTCGGCGAGGTCTGTGGGACGCTCCGCCAGGTGTGGGGGACGTACCGTCCGAGCGACCGCTTCTGATCTGCGCCTTTCCGACGGCCCCCGGCGCGATGCGGCGCCGGGGGCCGTCGCGCGTCCGGGTAGGGGTGTCCGGTCAGGGGTCGCGGGCGGGGCCTGGACGGAGCTACCGTCGGTGACAGATTCCTGGTGCGCCGCCCGTGCGGGCCGCCCGGGCAGCGTGGCCCTCCGGGCGCGGGCGTGTGCCCCCGGGGTTCCTGGGTAACCCGAACGGGTGAACCGGACGGACAGCATGTCCGGCCGCGCGCGGGACCGTCGTGTCACCGTCGGGAGTCGCCCGGCTGCCGTGGGTCGTCGGTTAATTGTCGGAGTGCCAGTTAACCGCAACGACTAATGCGACAATTCGGAACGACGGCTCGGATCGACGGCGATTTCGTGACCGCCGAAACGGTTACGCGTTGTAGGAGGTGTGGGGCAGATGACGGCGTTCGAACGCGATCTACCTGCTGTCCCGCTGTTTTTCGAGCCCTCTCACCAGGGCTTACGTGACGCTGCGCGGTCCGATCACTACCGTAACGAGGTTGCGCAGCGTCACCGCCGGAGGTCTAGGCTGTCTGCTGTCCGCTCCGATGATCCATCCATTCCTAGTGATCGAGAATTCGACGTGACGAGTGCGTTGACGCTGCCGAACGGCAGCCAGCTGGCGTCGTCCTGGCCGGAGGCGCCATCCGGGTCCCAGCCCCTGCCCCATGAGCTCGACCATCTGCTCGCCCTGCGGGTACCCGGCCTCATCGCCACCCGTCGCCACATCCACTCCCACCCGGAGCTCTCCGGCGAGGAGTTCGAGACGGCGGCGCTGGTCGCCCGCGAGCTCTCCCTGGCAGGCCTGCACCCACGGCTGCTGCCGAAGGGCAACGGGGTCATCTGCGACGTCGACGGGCGCCCCGACGGCCCGGTGATCGCGCTCCGCGCCGACATCGACGCGCTGCCGCTGACCGATCCGAAGGACGTCTCGTACCGGTCCACAGTGGACGGGGCCTGCCACGCCTGTGGCCACGACGTGCACACCACGGTGCTGCTCGGCGTCGGCATGCTGCTGGCCCAGCTCAAGGAGATCGGCCAGCTCGACGGCCGGGTCCGGCTGATCTTCCAGCCGGCGGAGGAGATCCTGCCCTGCGGCTCGCTGGAGGTCATCGAGGCCGGCGGCCTGGAGGACGTGGTGCAGATCTTCGCGCTGCACTGCGACCCGGCCCTGCCGGTCGGCAAAATCGGGCTGCGGGTCGGCCCGATCACCGCGGCCGCCGACAACGTCACCGTCCGGCTCACCGGCCCGGGCGGGCACACCGCCCGCCCGCACCTGACCGTCGACCTGGTCGACGCGCTCGGTCGGCTGGTCACCGAGGTGCCGGCCCTGGTCAGCCGCCGGGTGCCGGCCAACAGCGGGCTGCTGCTGGTGTTCGGCCACGCCTCGGCCGGCACCCGCTACAACGTCATCCCCTCCGAGGCGTGCGCCTCCGGCACCCTGCGGGTGATGGACCGCGACACCTGGGAGCAGGCTCCCAAGATCGTCGCTCAGGTCGTCCGGGACGTCATCGCGCCCACCGGCGCCACGGTCGACCTCGAATACCTGCGCGGCCGGCCGCCGGTGAGCAACGACTCCCGGGCGATCCAGGTGCTCACCGCCGCCACCGCCGCGTCACTCGGGCCCGAGGGGATCGCCGAGACCCCGCAGAGCATGGGCGGCGAGGACTTCTCCTGGTACCTGGAGTACGTCCCCGGCGCGCTGGCCCGCCTCGGCGTCGGCCGGTCCGGGCCCAACGTGGACCTGCACCGGGGTTCGTTCGACGTCGACGAACGGGCCATCCCCGTCGGGGTGCGGCTCATGGTCCAGACCGCGCTGCGGGCACTGGCGGCGGCGCGATAGGAGCCGGCGGGTGGCCACCGCCGATCGGCGCCGTCGGCGGCGCCGGGGGTGCGGGCCGCCGCCGACGCCGCCGGCGCGCCAGCACCATCAACAGCGCCACGGGTACGCCGAAGGTCAGCAGCCAGGGCAGCACCGCCCCCAGCACGGTGAGCAGGATGGTCATCGAGGCCACGAAGACCCGCCACCCGCCGCGCAGACCCACCATGAAGCCGGTCTCGGTCTCGTCCTCCGCCGTCGAGGCGTCCTTGCCGACGAAGGTCACGGTGATCGTGGAGAGCGCGGTCAGGTCGCCGAGCTTCCGCTTCTTCGCCTCCAGCGAGGCCAGGTCGGCCTGCCGCTTGCTGACCTCGTCCTCGAGGGACACCAGCTCCGGGATCGAGGACGCCCGGGCGAGCAGCTTGCGGGCGCTCTCCACCCGGGCCCGCTGGGTGATGATCCGCGCGTCCAGGTCGACCACCTCCTCGGTGACGTCCTGGGTCTTCACCTCCCGGCGCTGCTGCTTGCCGTAGGTGGCCAGCTCGTCGATGAGCGCGGTGAACTTCGCCGCGGGCACCCGCAGCTCCAGTTCCGCCTCCGCGTCGGCGGCCACGCTGCGCCGGTTGTCGCCGCCGACGAAGCCGCCCGCCTCGCCGACCGCGGCGACCGCCTTCCGGGCCGCACCCTCCACGTCGTCCACCTGCACCCGCATCGTTCCGGTGTAGATGATCGACCGCTGGTCGACCCGCAGGTCCGGTGCCGTACCACCGGCCTTGCCCGGCTCGGCGGCGCCACCGGCCGGCGCCTGGGCCGCCGGCCTCCCGGAGTCCGAGGCGGAATCGCTCCCACCCGCCCCGCAACCGGTGGCCAACAGGGCCACCAACCCGATCACCGCCAGGGCCACACCCCGGCGTCGTACCGTTCGTCCCGTCATCCCCGCTCCTGTCCCGTGACCGCCCCGACTGCCGGGGCGATGGTTCGGACGCGACGCGACACCGCGTCGGTTCCGGCAGACTGCGCTGAGGACGTCACGATTCGATACGCGAGGAGTCACGATGCGGCTCACCAAATACGCCCACTCCTGCCTCCGGGTCGACCACGACGGGTCGGTGCTGGTCGTCGACCCCGGCGGGTTCAGCGACCCGGCGGCGCTGGACGGGGCGGACGCGGTGCTGATCACCCACGAGCACCCGGACCACGTGAACGTCGAGGCGCTCACCCGGCAGCTGGAGAAGAACCCGGTGCCGGTGCACGGGCCGGCCTCGCTGGCCGGCGTCCTGGGCGACGCGGCCGAGGCGCTGCGCCCGGTACTACCGGGTGAGTCGTTCACCGCCGCCGGCGTGCCGGTACGCGCCCTCGGCGGCCGACACGCCGTCATCCACCCCGACATCCCGGTGGTCGACAACATCGGCTACCTGCTCGACGGGCGGATCTACCACCCGGGCGACGCGCTCTTCGTCCCCGAGGACGTCGAGGTGGAGACGCTCTTCGCCCCGATCCACGCGCCCTGGTCGAAGTTCTCCGAGGTGGTCGACTTCATCCGGGCCGTCGCGCCCCGCCGGGCGTACGCCCTGCACGACGCGCTGCTCAACACCAACGGGTACGCCATCCTCGACCGCCAGTACACCGCGCTCTCCGGCACCGAATACCAGCGGCTCGAGCCGGGCACCCGGATCGACGTCTGAGCCGTGCCCGCCGCCCCGTCCGACCTCGTCCGGGAGCTCTACCGCACGCCCCCGGACCGGTTCGTCGCCGCCCGGGACGCCGCCGTCGCCGAGGCCCGCCGGGCCGGTGACGCCGCCGGCGCCCGCCAGATCGCCCGGCTGAAGCGGCCCACCGTGGCCGCCTGGCTGGTCAACCTGCTCGCCCTGGACCGCCCCGAGCTCGTCGCCGATCTGGCGCCGCTCGCCGAGGCGCTACGCGCCGCCCAGCGCGACCTCAAGGGCGCGAAGCTGCGCGAACTCTCCGCCCAGCGGCGGGCCGTGGTCGCCGCGCTGGTCGCGGAGGTCCGCCGGATCGCCGCCGCCACCCCGGACGCCCCCGGGGCCGGAAAGCTGCCGCTGGGCGAGGTGGAGTCGACCCTCAACGCGGCGCTGGCCGACCCGGAGGTGGCCGAGCAGGTGCGCTCGGGGCAACTGCTGCGGGCCGCCCACTACGCCGGCTTCGGCGAGGTGCCTCGTCCGCAGCTGCGGCTGGTCACCGGGGGCGAGCAGGAGCCCCGGCGGGCGCCGGACCGGGAGGCGGAGCGGGCGGCGCGTCGGGTCCGGGACGAACGGACGGCGGCCCGGGCGGCCCGGGCCGAGCGGGCGAACCGCCGCCGGGCGCTGGAGCGGGAGCTGAGCGCGGCGCGTACCGACCAGGAACGGGCCGAGTCCGAGCGGAACAGCGCGGCGCAGGCCGAGCAGGACGGTGCCGCCGCCCTGGACCGGATCGAGGCCGAACTGGCCGAACTGGAGCGCCGGCGGGCCGCCGCCGAGCAGGAGCTGAGCCGGTCGAAGCTGGCCCGGCGGGCCGCGGAGCGGACGCTGACCGCGGCCCGAAGGCGGGCCGGCGAGGTCGAGGCGGCCATCGAGGCGCTCGATGCCGAAGAGGAGGATGCCGACGCGGCCGACGACCGTCCACAATGAGCTGGATGGATGCGCGCAGCGGGCGGCCGGCGTGACGCCGGAACAGGTGGCGACCGCGAGCAAGCCCGCCGTGCTGGAGCTGGGCGAGGCGTTCAGCCGCTGCCCGGCCACGCTGCGCCGGGCCCGGCTGCTCGGCATCTCCGGGTGGGCCTTCTACATCACCGGCCGGGCCGGGGCGCTCGGCGACGTCCGCGCCGAGACGGTCGCCGCCGCGCTCGGCTTCATCGCCCCGGAGGCGGTCGCCGACGGGTGGGACGCGGCCGCCCGGGTGGTCCGCCCGCTGGAGGTGGCCTCGGCCAACCTCGCCGAGTGCTGCCGGTGGGGCGGCACGCACCTGGACGACCTGCCGGGCATGCCGCGACTGGCGGCCCTGCTGGAACGGGTGGTGGCTGCGGCGGACGCCACCGGCATGCCGCTCTTCGCCGCCTGGCGGGCCATGCCGGCGCCGGCCCACACCGCCGGGGCTCGGGCCGCGGTCGCCCTGCTGCTGCTCCGTGAACACTTCACCGGGGCGTACCTGCTGGCCATCCGGGCCGGCGGGATGACCCCGCTGGAGGCGGTGCTGGCCGGACCCGAGGGCGCGGCCGGGGCGACGGCGTGTGGCTGGTCGCCGCCGTACCCGCCGGTGGGCCCGTTGGTCCGGCGGCGGCTCTGGGCGGAGGCGGTCACCGACCGGCTCACCTCGGCGGCGTTCCGGTCGCTGCGCCCCGGCGAGGGCGCGGAGCTGGTGGAGCTGCTCGCCGGCACCCGGGCCCGGCTCGCCACCCCGGCGGGGCGGTAAATCGGCGGCGGGCGCGCCGCCCCGCTGCCACAATCTCCGACCGTGACCCTTCCCGCCGGTTGGACCGCCCGCCGCCCCACCCTCGACGACGTCCCCGCGATCCTCGCCGTGGTGCACGCCTCCGACACCTTCGCCATCGGGCACCCCGACTTCGACGCCGCGGACGTCCAGGACTGCCTGACCGCGCCCTTCTTCGACCCGGCCCGGGACTCCTGGCTGGTCACCGACCCCGACGGCCGGGTCGTCGCCTGGACGCTGGTGGACAACCCCACCGGCGTCGGACGGGAGTGGGTCGAGGTCTACGTCGATCCGGAGCGGGCGACGGAGCTGCGGGCCGCGCTGCTCGCCCGCCAGCTCGACCGGACGGCCGAACGCGCCGCCGAGCGGGGGCTGGCCGGGCTGACCGTCCGCACCGGCGTCTACCCGCCGGAGACCCGCTGGGCGGCCGAGCTGACCGAAGCCGGCTTCACCCGGATCAAGCGGTACATCCGGATGAGCCGCGAGCTGGCCGACCTGCCCGCCGAGCCGCCGCCCCCGCCCGGGGTGACCGTCCGCCCGCTGCGCGCCGACGACGAGGCCGATCTGCGCGAGTTCCACCGGATCTACGACACCGCGTTCCGGGACACCCCGGACTACGAGCCGCTGGACTTCGACCGCTGGCGGGAGCACATCCCCGCCTCCTGCCAGGTCTGGGACGAGTGGTTCGTCGCCGAGGTCGACGGCGCCCCGGCCGGTGCCCTCGTCTCCTCCAACCAGGCGCTGGACCAGGACATGGGGTGGGTTCGCACGCTGTCGGTGCTGCCGGAGTACCGGCGGCGCGGAGTGGGCGCGGCGCTGCTGCGGCGGGCCTTCGCGGTGTACGCGGCGAAGGGCCGCACCGCAGCCGGCCTCGGCGTCGACCTCGCCAACCCGACCGCCCCGGTCACCCTCTACCGCTCGGTGGGGTTGCGCGAGGTTCGCTGGACCGACATGTACGAGCGGATCGTCCCCGCCGCCGCTGTGTGATGCACGACCCTCGCCGGGGTCGGCGGCGGAAGCCGGCGGCCCCGGGAGCAGACTAGGGGCGTGCGATACGCGCTACGCCGACGCGGTGCCGGTGGGGCGGGACCGCAGCTCGGTGACGTAGTCGTCCGGCGCGCCCGCCTTCTCCGCCGCGTTCGCGATCTCCGACAGGTACCAGGAGGTCGGCAGGCCGCCCTCGTACCCGTCGAAGACGTACACCCAGGCGGTCACGTCCCCGTCGAGGGTCGAGACCCGGACGGTGAGCTTGCGGTACGTGCCGGCGGTGACGCCCTCGATCTCGTCGAGCTGCGCGGCGTCGTACGGGTGGATGTCGTACAGCGCCACGAAGACCCGGTCGCCCGGGGACTCGACGACGGTGCTGACCGAGCCTTCCCAGCCGATCACGTCCTCGCCCGCGAAGGTCAGCCGCCAGCCCTCCAGCCAGCCGACGCCCACCATCGGCGAATGCGGACAGTAGGCGCGCATCCGGGCGGGGTCCAGGTTTGAGCCGTAGGCCGCGTAGTGACGCACGGCGATGACGATAGCCCGGCGGACGGGTGGGGGAGAATACGACGGTGCGTGTCGGACGCGTTCGGGAGAAGAAAGTCACCATGAGCACTGACGGAGGGCGAGGGCTGTGACCCACATCGTGATCATCGGCGGGGGGCCGGCCGGCTACGAGGCGGCGCTGGTCGCCGCCCAGCTGGACGCCGACGTCACCGTGGTGGAGGCCGAGGGGGCCGGCGGCGCCTGCGTGCTCTCCGACTGCGTCCCGTCGAAGACCTTCATCGCCAGCTCGTCGGTGGTGACCGGCTACCGGGACACCGAGGAGTTCGGCGTGCACTCCGACGGCCTGGAGGCGGTGACGGTCGACGCCACCGCGGTCCACGAGCGGGTGAAGCGGCTGGCGCTGGCCCAGTCCGCCGACATCCACACCAAGCTGGTGAAGGCCGGGGTCACCTTCGTCGCGGGCACCGCCCGGCTGGGCGAGGACACGCTCGGTCACACCCACCGGGTGATCGTCACGCCCGCCGACGGTGGTGACGAGTACTCGATCGCCGCGTCGACCGTCCTGGTCGCCACCGGGGCCACCCCCCGCCAGTTGCCCACCGCCGTGCCGGACGGCGAGCGGATTCTGACCTGGCGCCAGGTGTACGACCTGCCGGAGCTTCCCGAGCACCTGATCGTGGTCGGTTCCGGCGTGACCGGCGCCGAGTTCGCCAGCGCCTACCTGGCGATGGGCGTGCAGGTGACGCTGGTCTCCAGCCGGGACCGGGTGATGCCGCACGAGGACGCCGACGCGGCCATGGCGATCGAGCGGGTCTTCCGCAACCGGGGCATGAGCATCCTCAACAACTCCCGGGCGGACGCGGTCCGCCGCACCGACGACGGCGTCGAGGTCCAGCTCTCCGACGGCCGCGTCGTGTACGGCTCGCACGCGCTGATCGCCGTCGGTTCGGTCCCGAACACCGCCGGCCTGGGTCTCGCCGAGTACGGCGTCGAGCTGGCCAGGGGCGGCTACGTCACGGTGGACCGGGTGTCCCGGACCAACGTCCCCGGCGTCTACGCCGCGGGCGACTGCACCGGGGTGCTGCCGCTGGCCAGCGTCGCCGCCATGCAGGGCCGGATCGCGATGTGGCACGCGCTCGGCGAAGCGGTCCGACCGCTGCGGCTGCGTACCGTGGCGGCGAACGTGTTCACCGACCCGGAGCTGGCCACGGTGGGCGTCTCGCAGGACGAGGTGGACGCCGGCAAGGTGCCGGCCCGCCAGGTGATGCTGCCGCTGTCGGGCAACGCCCGGGCGAAGATGGACGACCTGGCCGACGGCTTCGTGAAGCTCTTCTGCCGTCCGGCCAGTGGCCAGGTGGTCGGCGGCGTGGTGGTGGCCCCCAAGGCCAGCGAGCTGATCCTCCCCATCACGTTGGCGGTGGAGAACAACCTGACGGTCAACGAGCTGGCCCAGACCATCACCATCTACCCGTCGCTGTCCGGCTCGATCACCGAGGCGGCCCGCCAGCTCATGCTCCACGAACTGGAGTGACCGCCGGGCGGCGGAAGGCGGCCGCGCCGATATCAGCCTCCCGCAGGCTCGCTCACTCGACGGGAAGTTCGGCGCGGGCGTTGCGGGCGCCGACCGCGGTCATCGCCCAGCCGGCCGCCGCGAACCCGGCCGTCGCCGCCCCCGCGATGACGGCCAGCCGCCACGCCGACTCGGTCAGCGCGGTGCCGCCGAGGTGGCCGACCAGCGCGCCGTAGCTCGCCCAGCCCAGTGCCGCTGCGGCCTCGTAGCAGAGGAACAGCCGGTACGGGTAGCGGCTCCGGCCGGCGGAGAAGCAGGCCGCCATCCGGCCACCGGGCACGAACCGGCAGAGCAGGATCACCAGTGGCCCCGGCTGGCGCAGCCCCCGGGTGACCCGGACGGCGACCCGTCGGGCCCGGCCCGGGTCGGCGTGCCGAGGTTGGCGGCGGTCGGGGGCGGTCCGCCCCAGCAGGTAGCAGGCCAGGTCGCCGGCGAAGACGCCGAGGGCGCCGACGGCGATGGTGAGCGGCAGGTTGAGTCCGCCGTAGACGGTCAGCGCCCCACCGGTGATCATGACGACCTGGGTGGGGATGACCGGTATGAACGCGTCCGCGATCAGCAGTCCCAGCAGCACCAGGTACGCCCAGGTCGGCGACGCGACGTCAGTGAGTAGTTCGGGCACGCCTGCCACCTCGCCGGTCAGGGCCGATTGGGTGTACCGAGCCTGACGGCGTGTCCGCCGTCACCGTGGACGGGCCCGGCCGCGGGTGACCACGGACACGACAGGTCCATCCGTCTACAACGATGCAGTTCAGCGAGGCGTGACGGATCTCCGGTACGCGACTCGCGTCGGTTGCGGTCGGCGGATCGGCGGTCGTGCGCGTACCGTTGTCAACGCGCGGCCCTGCACCCGTCGGGTCCCCCGTTCCTGACGAGCGGGCCGCCGCGGGTCGCCGGCAGGTCCCGTGCCGGCGACCCGCACCCTTCCGCCGCCCCGCCCCGCCCCGACGCTCCCCGCCGGAAAATTCGTTCGCCGGGCGGCCCGCCGTGCTCGTACCGTCGGCACATGCGCAGCGCGGAAGTGACCACGACGCCGGGAAATCCCGGCGCGCCGCACTGACGCTTGACGTCGACGAGGCCCCGGGCGATCCGCCCCGGGGCCTCGCGGCGTTCCGGGCCTGATCGCCTCCGGGTCGTACCCGATCAAGGAGCGCGACATGATCGACCACCGTAGGCTCGGCCGGGAGCTGGACCTGTTCCTCTCCGACCCCCTCGCGGGGGCCGGCCTGCCGATCTGGCTGCCGGCCGGCGCCGCCGCGCGGCATGCCGTCGAGGAGTACGTCCGGGAGTTGGAACGCCGGGCCGGCTACCAGCACGTCTACTCCCCGCCGCTGGGCAAACGGGAGCTCTTCGAGCTCTCCGGCCACCTCGGCTACTTCGCCGACGACATGTTCCCGCCGTTGCGGCTCAGCGCCGACGACGAGTTCGTGCTCCGCCCGGCGCTCTGCCCGCACCACGCCCTGGTGTTCCGCGCCCGCGGCCGCTCCTACCGGGAGCTGCCGCTGCGGATCGGTGAGCTTGGCGGGATGTACCGGGCGGAACGCTCCGGGGTGCTCGGCGGGCTGTCCCGGGTGCGCGCCATCTCGCTCAACGACGCGCACAACTTCTGCACACTCGACCAGGTCGGCGAGGAGGTCCGCGAGATCCTGCGGCTGATCGGCGAGGCGCACGCCGCGCTCGGCGTACGACCGGCCGGGTTCCGGCTGTCGCTGCGTGGGCCCGGGGAGAAGTACGTCGGGGACGACGCCCAGTGGGCGCGAGCCGAGGAACTGCTCCGCGTCGCGCTCGACGGGGTGGAGTTCACCGAGGCCCCCGGCGAGGCCGCGTTCTACGGCCCCAAGATCGACATTCAGATCGTCGACGCGGCGGGCCGGGAGTCGACCATCTCCACCGTCCAGCTCGATTTCGACAAGCCGGAGCGGTTCGACCTGTCGTACACCGACTCGGACGGCGCCCGGCGGCGGCCGGTGATGGTGCACCGCAGCCTCGTCGGCAGCATGGAGCGGCTCTTCGCGTACCTGATCGAGGTGCATCAGGGCGCCTTCCCGCCCTGGTACGCCCCGGTTCAGCTGGTGCTGCTCCCGGTCGACGCCGGGCAGGACGGGGCCGCCGCCGAGCTGGCCCGGCGGGCCGTCGACGCCGGCCTGCGGGTCGAGGTCGACGCCGCCGGCTCGCTGGGCGCCCGGATCCGCGACGCCGCCCGCCGCAGGATCCCGTACGTCGGGGTCCTGGGCCCCCGCGAGGCGGCCGACGGCCGACTCTCGCTGCGCCTGCGCGACGGTCGATCCGTGGACCCGATGCCCGCCACCCAGGCCCTCGCCCTCATCGGCGGCGCGATCACCGCCCGCTGCGCCGACCTCCTCCCGCCCGCCTGAGCCGCCCGCCCACGTCGAGCGGGGAGCTGTCGCTGTCGATGGATCTGCGTTCACGGCGACAACCCCTAGATCGACGCGGGCTGGGGGGCTGCGGCGTCGGCGACGTCGTCGACCGCCGGGGCGCTGAACTGGGACTGGTAGAGGCGGTGGTAGGCGCCCTGGGCGGCGAGCAGCTCGTCGTGGGTGCCCTGCTCGACGATCCGGCCGCTCTCCATCATCAGGATCAGGTCGGCGTCCCGGATGGTGGAGAGCCGGTGCGCGATGACGAAGCTGGTCCGGTCCGAGCGCAGCGCCGCCATCGCCCGCTGGAGCAGCACCTCGGTGCGGGTGTCCACCGAGCTGGTCGCCTCGTCCAGGATCAGCAGCGACGGCTCGGCCAGGAACGCCCGGGCGATCGTGATCAGCTGTTTCTCACCGGCGCTGACGTTGCTGCCCTCCTCGTCGATCACGGTGTCGTACCCGTCGGGGAGGCTGTGGACGAAGCGGTCCACGAAGGTGGCCCGGGCCGCGGCGAGGAGCTCCTCCTCGGTGGCGTCGGGCCGGCCGTAGGCGATGTTGTCCCGGATGGTGCCGCCGAAGAGCCAGGTGTCCTGGAGCACCATGCCGATCCGGCCGCGCAGCTCCTCCCGGGGCATGCTGCCGATGTCCGTCCCGTCCAGGGTGATCCGGCCCGCGTCCAGCTCGTAGAACCGCATGATCAGGTTGACCAGGGTGGTCTTGCCGGCGCCGGTCGGGCCGACGATCGCCACGGTGTGACCCGGCTCGGCGACCAGCGACAGGTCGTCGATCAGCGGCTTGTCCGGGTCGTACCGGAAGGAGACATGCTCGAACTCGACCCTGCCGGTGACCCGGGCCGGTGCGGCCCGGTCCGGGGTCTGCTCCTCGGCGTCGAGCACCGCGAAGACCCGCTCGGCGGAGGCCACCCCGGACTGGAGCAGGTTCGCCATCGAGGCGACCTGGGTCAGCGGCTGGGTGAACTGCCGCGAGTACTGGATGAACGCCTGGACGTCGCCGAGGCTCATCGTCCCGGAGGCCACCCGCAGCCCGCCGACCACGGCGATCGCGACGTAGCTGAGGTTCCCGACGAACATCATCGCCGGCATGATGATCCCGGAGATGAACTGCGCCGCGAAGCTGGCCTGGAAGAGCTCCTCGTTCTTGGCCGCGAAGGCGGCCTGCACCTCGCGCTGCCGGCCGAAGACCTTGACCAGTTCGTGGCCGGTGAACGCCTCCTCGATCTGGCCGTTCAGCTCACCGGTGTGCCGCCACTGGGCGATGAACCGGCGCTGCGACCGCTTGGCGATCTGCTGGGTGACGACCACCGACAGCGGCACCGCGACCAGGGCGACCAGCGCCAGCAGCGGCGAGATCCAGAACATCATCGCCAGCACGCCGACCAGGGTCAGCAGTGAGGTGAGCAGCTGGCTGAGCGTCTGCGAGAGGGTCTGCGAGATGTTGTCGATGTCGTTGGTGACCCGGCTGAGCAGTTCGCCCCGCGGCTGCCGGTCGAAGTACGGCAGCGGCAGTCGGTTGAGCTTCTCCTGCACCTCGGCGCGCAGCCGCAGCACGGTCCGCTGCACCACCCCGTTGAGCAGCCAGCCCTGCCACCAGGAGAGCAGTCCGGCCGCCAGGTAGAGGCCGAGCGCGAACAGCAGCACCCGGCCGAGCGCGTCGAAGTCGATGCCGACGCCGGGGACCACGTCCATCCGGGCCAGCATGTCGGCGAGGTTGTCGTTGCCCGAGGCCCGGGCGCCGGCGACGGCCTGGTCGAGGGTGCTGCCGGCGGGCAGTTGCCGGCCGACCACCCCGGCGAAGATGATGTCGGTGGCGTGGCCGAGGATCTTCGGACCCACCACGCTGGCGCCGACGCTGGTCACCGCCAGGGCGATGATGCCCGCCAGCGACCACCGGTGCGGTCGCAACCGGGTCAGCAACCGCCGGGCGGACGGCCCGAAGTTCATCGACTTCTCCGCCGGCATGCCGGCGGCCATCCATGGCGGGCCACCGGTGCGCCGGCCGGCCGCCGGGAGCCGCTTCGGCGTCGCCGCCTCCGGGCCCTTCTTCTGCTCCGGCACGCCGCCCGGTGGCATCCCGGGGCGACCGTCTCTCGTCTCGCCGCCGCGCTCGGTCACGCCGGCACCTCCGCGGTCTGCTGGGACGCCACGATCTCGGCGTACGTCGGGCAGCTCTCCAGCAGGTCCGCGTGTCGTCCCCTGCCGACGACGGCCCCGTCCTCGAGCACGATGATCTGGTCGGCGTCGACGATCGTGGAGACCCGCTGGGCCACGATCACCACCGCCGCGTTCACGGTGACCGGCCGCAGCGCCGCCCGCAGCCGGGCGTCGGTGCTGAGGTCGAGCGCCGAGAACGAGTCGTCGAAGAGGTAGATCTCCGGCTGGCGGACCAGCGCCCGGGCGATGGCCAGCCGTTGCCGCTGTCCGCCGGAGACGTTCGTGCCGCCCTGCGCGATCGGGGCCGCCAGGCCGCCGGGCAGCTCGGCCACGAAGTCCCGCGCCTGGGCGATCTCCAGCGCCCGCCAGAGTTCCTCGTCGGTCGCGTCCGGGTTGCCGTACCGGAGGTTGCTGGCGACCGTCCCGCTGAACAGGTACGGCCGCTGCGGCACCAGCCCGATCCGGCGCCACACCTCGTCCGGTTCCAGCAACCGCACGTCCACCCCGTCGACCAGCACCGCGCCGGCGGTCGGGTCGACCAGCCGGGGGATCAGCGTGAGCAGGGTGGTCTTGCCCGCGCCGGTGGAGCCGATGATGGCCGTGGTCCGGCCGGGGCTGGTCCGGAACGAGATGTCGTGCAGCACCGGCGCGCTCGCCCCGGGGTACTGGAAGGTCACCCGGCGCAGCTCCAGCTCGGCCTGCCTGGTCACCGCGATCACCGGATCGACCGCCGGCACCACCGACGACTCGGTATCCAGCACCTCGACGATCCGCTCACTGCAGACCGCCGCCCGCGGCACCATCATCAGCATGAAGGTGGCCATCATGACGGCCATCAGGATCTGCATCAGGTACTGCAGGAACGCGGTCAGCGCGCCGATCTGGATCTGCCCGGCGTCGACCCGCTGCGCGCCGAACCAGAGCACCGCGACGCTGGAGACGTTGAGCACCAGCATCACCACCGGGAAGATCATGGCCATCAGCCGGCCGACGCGCAGCGCGGTCGCCGTGAGGTCGGCGTTGGCGACGCCGAAGCGCTCCGTCTCGTACGGCTCGCGGACGAACGCCCGGACCACCCGGATGCCGGTGATCTGCTCACGCAGCACCCGGTTGACCGTGTCGATCCGGGTCTGCATCTCCCGGAATCCCGGCACCATCCGCCGGATGACCAAACCCAGCGCGATCGCCAGCACGGGCACGCTGACCAGCATCAGCCAGGAGAGGTCGAGGTCCTCGCGCAGCGCCATCACCACGCCGCCGACGCACATGATCGGGGCGGCGACCAGCATGGTGCAGCTCATCAGCACGAGCATCTGCACCTGCTGCACGTCGTTGGTGTTGCGGGTGATCAACGAGGGTGCGCCGAAGCGGGCCACCTCGCGGGCGGAGAAGCGGTTGACCTGCTCGAAGATCGTCGCCCGGACGTCCCGGCCGAAGGTCATCGCGGTCCGCGCGCCGAGGTAGACCGCCGTCACCGAGCAGGCGATCTGCACCAGGCTGACCAGTAGCATCCAGCCGCCCGTACGCACGATGTAGCCGGTGTCGCCCCTGGCCACGCCGAGGTCGATGATGTCGGCGTTGAGGCTCGGCAGGTAGAGCGAGGCCATCGTGCCGACGAACTGGAACAACACCACCGCGAGCAGCGGCCGGCGGTACGGGCGCAGATGGCTGCGTAAGAGGCGGATCAGCACGGACGGCCCCCGGGTGTCGTCTGGTCTGCGGATTCCTGCGGTGGGTTCAACCTGCCGTCCTCCCCGTCGGACGTGGTCGTGATGAGCTCGATGAGGAACTCGCGGATCACCGCCCGCTTCGCCGGGTCGGCGTCGACGGAGGTGAGCGGCGGATCGCCCTCGATCAGTTCGGTGAGGGCCCGCGCGTGCTGGCGTCCCTTGTCGGTCAGGGTGAGTTGCACGGTGCGACGGTCGGCGGCGTCCCTGCGGCGTGCGACGAAGCCGTCGCGCTCCAGGGTGTCGACGACGCCGGTGAGCGTGCCGGGCCGGACGAAGCAGCGTTCGGCGACGTCCCGGTGGGTGGTGTCGCCGAGCCGGCTCAGGATGAACAGCACCCGCATGCCCGCCGGTGTGAGGCCGTGGTGCTCGGCCAGGTAGCGGCCCCAGTGCTGGTCGACCAGGTGGCCGGCGACCGAGACCAGCCGGCCCAGCGGCGCGTGCCACATCAGGTCGGGGCGGGGCGGTGGTTCCATCTGCACGCGATGAGGTTAGCTCCCGAACCGTTCGGTGCCTAACGGGTTTCGGATACGCGACATCTTGCCGCTGACAAGTTAAGCTGCCGGGTATGGCGAGGGGCGCGTACCACCACGGGGACCTGCGGCGGGCCCTGCTCGACGCGGCGGTAGAGGCGATCGACGAGTCCGGCCCGGCCGCGCTCAGCCTGCGCGACCTGGCCCGGCGTGCCGGTGTCTCGCACGCCGCCCCCGCGCACCACTTCGGCGACAAGGCGGGCCTGCTCACCGCCCTCGCCGTCGAGGGGTACCACCGGCTCGCCGCGACGCTCGTGGCCGCCGGCGAGGACCTGCTGGAGGTCGGGGTGGCCTACGTCCGCTTCGCCGTCGACCACCGGGCCCACTTCGAGGTGATGTTCCGCCCGGACCTGTACCGGCGCGACGACCCCGAGGTCGCCGCCGCCCGGGGCCGCGCCGGGGCGGCCCTGCGTGCCGGGGTGGTGTCGGTACGCCGCGGGCGCGCACCGGCCGACCCGGCCCCGTCCGCCGGGGACGAGCTGGACCGGGACGCGCTCGCGGCCTGGTCGATCGTGCACGGCTTCGCCACCCTCTGGCTCGCCGGCGCCCTCCCCGGCGGTGCCGACCGGGACCCCGAGGCCGCCGCCCGCGCGGTGATCCGCCGCCTCTTCGAGTGAGCGCCCGCCGGTCGGCTCACCAGCTGGTCGGCAGCGGCATCCCCTCGGTGTAGCCGGCCGCGCTCTGCACCCCGACGAGCGCCCGCTCGTGGAACTCGTCCAGGTTGCGGGCGCCGGCATAGGTGAACGCGCTGCGCACCCCGGAGATGATCTCGTCGATCAGGTCCTCGACGCCCGGCCGGGTCGGGTCCAGGTGCATCCGGGCCGAGGAGATGCCCTCCTCGAAGATCGCCTTGCGGGCCCGGTCGAACGCGCTGTCCTCCGCGGTCCGCGCGCTGACCGCCCGCGCCGAGGCCATCCCGAAGCTCTCCTTGTACCGCCGGCCGTCCACGTCGGTGTAGAGGTCGCCGGGGGACTCGTAGGTGCCGGCGAACCAGGAACCCACCATGACGTTGGACGCCCCGGCGGCCAGCGCCAGCGCCACGTCGCGCGGATGGCGGACGCCGCCGTCGGCCCAGACGTGCCGACCCAGCGCGCGGGCCGCCGCGGCGCAGTCGAGCACGGCGGAGAACTGCGGCCGGCCGACGCCGGTCATCATCCGGGTGGTGCACATCGCGCCCGGCCCGACGCCGACCTTGACGATGTCGGCACCCGCCTCCACCAGATCCCGTACGCCCTCCGCGGTGACGACGTTGCCGGCCGCCACCGGGACGGCCGGGTCGAGCTTGCGCACCGCCCGCAGCGCGGAGATCATCCGCTCCTGGTGCCCGTGCGCGGTGTCCACGACCAGGGTGTCCACCCCGGCGGCGAGCAGCGCCTCGGCCTTGCCGGTGACGTCGCCGTTGATGCCGACCGCCGCGGCGATCCGCAGCCGGCCCCGGTCGTCGACCGCCGGTCGGTAGAGGGTGGCGCGTAGCGCGCCCTGCCGGGTCAGCACCCCGACCAGCCGCCCCTCGGCGTCCACCACCGGGGCGAGCCGGCGCCGGCCGGCGGAGAGCCGGTCGAAGCCGGTACGCGGGTCCGCGTCCGCCGGCACGGTGTGCAACTCGGTGGACATCACGTGCCGCAGCTGGGCGAAGCGGTCCACGCCGACGGTGTCGGCCTCGGTGACCACGCCGAGCGGGCGACCCGCCTCGTCCACCACCACGACCGCGCCGTGCGACCGCTTCGGCAGCAGGTGGATGGCGTCGCCGACCGTGTCGGTCGGGCCGAGCGTGATCGCGGTGTCGTGCACCAGGTGCCGCTGCTTGACCCAGCCGACGACGTTGGCCACCACCTCGATGGGGATGTCCTGCGGGATCACCGCGATCGCGCCGCGCCGGGCGACCGTCTCGGCCATCCGCCGGCCGGCCACCGCCGTCATGTTCGACACCACCAGCGGGATGGTGGTGCCGGTGCCGTCACCGGAGGAGAGGTCGACGTCGAGCCGGGACCCCACCTCGGAGCGGGCCGGGGCCATGAAGACGTCGTTGTAGGTCAGGTCGTGCGCGGGGACCGCGCCATGAAGGAACCGCACGGGCCCCATCATCCCTGCTCCCGTTCCCGCCCGCCGCCGCTGGTGCGGCAAACCACTCGCCGGGCCGCCGGTTGGTGGCCCGTTGCCGGGTCCGCTGGCGGGCGTGTCGGAGCGAGCGGCGGATTCCGCAGTGAGCGATATGACTGAGGGTCATATTCATGACTCCCAGTCATATCGCTCGCGGTGGTGTTCCCCCGCGGGGCGATCCGGGCTGCTGGCGCGGCCCCGCTCGCCCCCGTCCGCCTGCCCTGGCCCAGTCGGGTCGACGGCTGAGCGGTCAGGCGATGGTGCAGATGGCGGCGCCGGCCGTGATCACCGCGCCGACCTCGGCCGAGAGCCCGCTGACCGTACCGGCCTTGTGGGCGTGCAGCGGCTGCTCCATCTTCATCGCCTCCAGGACGACCACCAGATCGCCCTCGGCGACGGTGTCCCCCTCGGCCACAGCGATCTTGACGATGGTGCCCTGCATCGGGGAGGCGAGCGCGTCACCGCTGACCGTGGCACCGGCCTTGGCCCCGCCGCCCCGGCGGGCCGGCTTCTTCGCGGCGGTCGCGGCGCTGGTCGTACCCGCGCCGAGGCCGGCGGGGAGGGTGACCTCCAGCCGCTTGCCACCCACCTCGACCACGACGGTCTCGCGCTCCGCCGGCGCCTCGGCGGCGCCCGCGGTGGCGGTGAACGGCGGCACGGTGTTGTCGAACTCGGTCT
Source organism: Micromonospora sp. BS32 (assembly GCF_059089345.1). Lineage (NCBI taxonomy): Bacteria > Bacillati > Actinomycetota > Actinomycetes > Micromonosporales > Micromonosporaceae > Micromonospora > Micromonospora sp. BS32. The sequence continues at coordinate 25,853 of NZ_JBSSHR010000004.1, read as the reverse complement.
CGATCCACCGGGTGTGCACGGCGAACGGCTCGGCGGTGAACGCCTCGTCACGGACCACCAGCCGGTGGAACGGCAGCGCGGTGGCCATGCCCTCGACGACCATCTCGTCCAGCGCCCGGCGGGCCCGCTCGATCGCCTCGGTCCGGGTCTCCCCGGTGATGATCACCTTGGCCAGCAGCGAGTCGAAGTTGCCGCCGATCACGTCGCCGGCGGAGATGCCGGTGTCCACCCGGACGCCGGGGCCGGTGGGCAGCCGCAGCGCGGTGATCGTGCCCGGGGCGGGCAGGAAGTTGCGGCCCGGGTCCTCGCCGTTGATCCGGAACTCGATGGAGTGCCCGCGCGGCGTCGGGTCCTCGGCCAGCCGCAGCTTCTCCCCGTCGGCGATCCGGAACTGCTCGCGGACCAGGTCGATGCCGGCGGTCTCCTCGGTCACCGGGTGCTCCACCTGCAGGCGCGTGTTGACCTCCAGGAAGGAGATGGTGCCGTCCACGCCGACCAGGTATTCCACGGTGCCGGCGCCGTGGTAGCCGGCCTCCCGGCAGATCGCCTTGGCGCTGTCGTGGATCTGGGCGCGCTGCGCCTCGGTCAGGAACGGCGCGGGGGCCTCCTCGACCAGCTTCTGGTGCCGGCGCTGCAGCGAGCAGTCCCGGGTGCCGACCACGACCACGTTGCCGTGCTGGTCGGCCAGGACCTGCGCCTCGACGTGGCGGGGCTTGTCCAGGTAGCGCTCGACGAAGCACTCGCCCCGGCCGAACGCGGCGACCGCCTCGCGGGTGGCCGACTCGAACAGGTGCGGGATCTCCTCCATGGTGCGCGCCACCTTGAGGCCGCGTCCCCCGCCGCCGAAGGCCGCCTTGATGGCGACCGGCAGGCCGTGGTCGACGGCGAAGGCGAGCACCTCGTCCGGCCCGGAGACCGGGTCGGGGGTGCCGGGCACCAGGGGAGCGCCGGCGCGCTGGGCGATGTGCCGGGCGGTGACCTTGTCACCGAGATCGCGGATCGCCTGCGGGGTGGGGCCGATCCAGGTCAGCCCGGCGTCCATGACGGCCTGGGCGAAGTCGGCGTTCTCGGAGAGGAAGCCGTAGCCGGGGTGCACCGCGTCGGCGTCGGCCTTCGCGGCCACCTCGATCAGCTTGTCGATCCGCAGGTACGTGTCGGCCGCGGTGTCGCCGCCCAGGGCGTACGCCTCGTCGGCCAGGGTGGCGTGCAGGGCGTCCCGGTCGGAGTCGGCGTAGACGGCGACGCTGCCCAGACCGGCGTCGCGGCAGGCGCGGATGACGCGGACGGCGATCTCTCCGCGGTTGGCGATGAGTACCTTGCGCACCTTGGTGGCTCCTCCCAGGCTCGTTGCCGGGAGTGTATCGGCCACTCTGATCGCCCTAACGATCGCTCAGTGTGGGATGCCGCACTGTGGCGCCGCGCGGTAGTCAAACTTGGCTATTACGCTTGTCCGATGTCTGCGACTCGGATGATGATCCTCGGCCTGGTCCGGTGGATGCAGCCGGTGCACGGGTACGACGTGCGCCGCGAGCTGCTCAGCTGGAACGCCGACCGGTGGGCCAACGTGCAGCCCGGCTCGATCTACCACGCGCTGCGCAAGCTCACCGAGGAGGGGCTGCTCCGGACGGTCGCCACCGAGCAGGTGGGCGCCCGGCCGGCCCGGACCACGTACGAGGTCACCCCGAAGGGGGAGGACGAGTTCGAGTCCCTGCTGCGGGGCCTGTGGTGGCAGCTGCACGAGACGCCGGACCCGTTCGTCGCGGCGTTCTCGTTCCTGCCCGCGATGCCCCGCGAGGAGGCGACGGCCGCGCTGCGCAACCGGGCGAACCTGCTCCGCGCCGGTGTCGAGTCGATGCGTGCCTCGTTGGACTCCGACTGGATGCGCGACACCAAGCCGGTGCACGTGGCCTGGATGTTCGAGCTCTGGGCGGCCCGGGCGGAGGCGGAGATCGCCTGGTGCGAGCGGATCGCCGAGCGGATCGAGTCCGGGGTGTCGTACCTACCTGCTGGACTCACGGAGGCGGAGGGCTGGCAGGGCTGGGCGGACGGCCGGCCGGTACGCGGTCGAGACACGCAATAATCAACATTGACCACAAGAGCTATATCGCGTTAGCCTACTCGCGGCACAACGGGGGAGCACGCCGTCCGGCGTCGTCCCCGGGGAGGGCGGTCGGTGCGGCCGGCCCGGACGACCAGGAGCAAACATGATCGAGACCAGGGGGCTGCGGAAGTCGTTCCGCTCCCGTGAGGGTCGCCAGACGAAGACGGTCGACGCCGTCCGGGGGGTGAACCTGGAGGTCGCCGAGGGGGAGATCTTCGGGTTCCTCGGCCCCAACGGCGCCGGCAAGACCACCACGCTGCGGATGCTCGCCACGCTGATCGAGCCGGACGGCGGCGAGGCCACCATCGCCGGCGCCGACCTGCGCACGGACCCGGCCGAGGTCCGCCGGCGGATCGGCTACGTCCCGCAGGGCGGCAGCACGTGGGACGAGTCCACCGCCCGGGAGGAGCTGGTCCTGCACGCCCGGCTGTACGGGATCGGCAAGGCCGACGCCCAGCGCCGCGCCGCCCGGGCCCTGGACGCGTTCCAGCTCACCGAGTACGCCGACCGCAAGTGCAAGACGTACTCCGGCGGCCAGCGGCGCCGGGTGGAGATCGCCCTCGGCATCATCCACGACCCGAAGGTCGTCTTCCTCGACGAGCCGACCACCGGCCTCGACCCGCAGAGCCGCGCCCACATGTGGGACGAGATCCGCCGGCTGCGTACCGAGGGGATGACCGTCTTCATCACCACGCACTACCTCGACGAGGCCGACGCGCTCTGCGACCGCATCGCGATCATGGACCACGGCGAGGTGGTCGCCGAGGGCACCCCGGCCGAGCTGAAGCGGGAGATCTCCGGCGACGTGGTGCTGGTCGGCCTGGACGTGGCGACCACCCCCAAGGCGGCCGACGTGCTCGACACCGAGCCGTACGTCAACAAGCTGGAGACCGCCGACGGCGGCGGGCTGCGCCTCTACGTCGACGAGGGCGCCACCGCCATCCCGCAGGTGCTGCGCCGACTCGACCACGCCGGGCTGGACCTGCGCTCCATCGAGCTGCACCGCCCCAGCCTCGACGACGTCTTCCTCACCAAGACCGGCCGCTCGCTGCGCGAGTCCTGAGACACCGGAGACAAGACCATGAAGCTCCTCCGTGACACCTGGCTCATCTTCGAGCGCCAGATCCAGCTGCTGCTGCGCAACCCGGTCTGGGTCTTCGTCGGCGTCTTCCAGCCGGTGATGTACCTGCTGCTCTTCGCCCCGCTGCTCAAGCCGGCGCTGAACGCGCCCACCCAGGCCGCCGCCTACAAGATCTTCGTCCCCGGCCTGCTGGTGCTGCTGGCCATCTTCGGCGGCCTGTTCCAGGGCTTCGGCCTGATCGCCGAGCTGCGCGCCGGCGTCATCGAACGCTCCCGAGTCACCCCGGTCAGCCGGCTCGCCCTGCTGCTCGGCCGCTCCCTGCGGGACGTGGTCTCGCTGATCGCGCAGGCGGTGATCATCACCCTGCTGGCGCTCCTGTTCGACCTGCGCGTCTTCATCGGCGACCTGCTGCTGGCGTACCTGATGCTGGCCCTGATCGCGCTGATGACCTCGGCGGTCTCCTACGGCGTCGCGCTCAAGGTGAAGAGCGAGGACGCGCTGGCCCCGCTGATGAACACCGTCGCCCAGCCGGTGCTGCTGCTCTCCGGCATCCTGCTGCCGCTGACCTTCGCCCCCGGCTGGTTGCAGGGCATCGCCGACTGGAACCCGTTCTCCTGGGCGGTCGACGGCACCCGGGCGCTCTTCGCCGGCGACCTGGGCAACGACAAGGTCTGGCAGGGGCTGACGATCATCGCGGTGCTCGCCGCCGCCGGGGTGGTCTGGGCCGCCCGGCAGTTCGCCCGCAGCGTGCGCTGAGGCGAGAGCTGCCTCTCACCAGGGGCGGGGCACCGGCCGGACGCTTGTAGCGTAAGGCCAGTGCCCCGCCTTACCCGTGACAGCACCACCTGGTTGACCTACGCCCAGCTCGGCCTCTGGGGCTTCTTCCTCTACGGATTCGGCCCGGTCGTGCCGCTGCTCCGCGACGAGCAGGGCACCAGCGCCGCTGTCGCGGGCCTGCACAGCACCGCCGTCGCCGGCGGCGCGCTGCTCGGCGGGGCGCTCTTCGCCCCACTCGCCCGCCGGCTCGGCCGCGGGGTCGCCATCTGGACCGGCCTGGCCGGCCTGGCCGTCGGCGTGACCGCGTTCGGCCTGCTGCACCCGCTGCCCGCCACCCTCGCCGCGGTCGTGGTGATCGCCACCGGCGGGATGATGGTGATCAGCGGCGTCGCCGTGGTGCTCACCGCCCGGCACGGCCCGGCCGCGCCGGGCGCGCTCACCGAGGCCAACGCCGTTTGCGCCGGGATGGGCATCCTCGCCCCGCTGGTCATCGGCGCCAGCGTCGACGCCGGTTACGGCTGGCGGCCGGTAATGGCCGTCGAGGTCGGGCTGATCGCGCTGGTCGCGCTCGCCGCCCGCCTCTTCCGGGTACGCCTGCCGCAGGCCGCCCCCGCTACCGCGGCTGCCGACGACCCCGTCCGGGTGACCGCCTCCGCCGAACCCGCCCGACCGCACCGGCGGCCCGCCCCGGCGCGGCCCGCGCCGGCCGGGCGGCTGCCCAGGGCGTACTGGATCGCCTGGGTGTTGATGTCGGTCACCGGGTCGATCGAGGTCTGCCTGTCGCTCTGGACCGCGGACGTGCTCCGCTCACACGCCGGGATGACCGCCGCGGCCGCCTCGGCGGCCGTCGCGGCGATCGTCTGCGGCATGTTCCTCGGCCGGCTGGTCGGCGGCCGGATCGCGCTGCGCTGGCCGCCGGCGCCGCTGCTGCTCGGCGCCCTGACCGTGTCGCTGGTCGGGTTCACCCTGTTCTGGCTGGCGCCGGTCGGCTGGCTCGCGGTCACCGGGCTGGTCGTGCTCGGGTTGGGCAACGCGCTGCACTACCCGCTGGCGATCTCGATCGCGCTGGCCGTGGCCGGGCCGGCCGCCGACAAGGCGGCCGGCTGGTCGTCGTACTCCATGGGGGTGGGATTCGGGATCGCGCCGGTGGCGCTGGGCGCGGTGGCCGACGGGGTCGGACCCCACCTGGCCTTCCTCGCGCTACCCGGCTTCATCGTCGCGGCCGTGCTGCTCACCGTGCGGCTCGGCCGGGCACTGCGGGCCGCGCCGCCGGCCGCCGCCGACCGGATGCCGGCCACCGTCGGCGCGTGACCAGGGTCGGGGATCAGAGCACCCGGGCGAGGGTCACCCCGTCGGCGAGGGGAAGCATGACCGCCTCGACGCGGACGTCGGCCAGCACCTCGTCGTTGAACGCGGCGATCGCCCGATCGTCGGCGTTCTGCGGCGCGATGACCCGCCCGCCGCGCAGGGTGTTGTCCACGGCGATCACCGCACCCGGCCGCATCCGGGGCACCAGCTCGTCCCAGTAGATCGGGTACCCGGTCTTGTCGGCGTCGATGAACGCCAAGTCCAGGTAGCGCTCCCGAGGCAGCTCCCGCAGCCGGTCCGCGGCCGGCCCGATGCGCAGGTCGATCCGCTCGGCGACGCCCGCGCGCGCCCAGTACGACCGGGCGATCCCGGTGTACTCCTCGGAGATGTCGAAGCAGGTCAGCCGGCCGTCCTCGGGCAGGCCCCGGGCGATCGCCAGCGACGACAACCCGGTGAAGGTGCCCACCTCGACCGCCTGCCGCACGCCGAGCAGCCGGGTGAGGAACGTCAGGAACGCCGCCTGCTCCGGCGCGACCTGCATCGTCGCCTGGTCCGGCAGCATGGCGAGCGTCTCCGCGGCCAGGTCGCGGACGATCTCGTCCGGCGGGGAGCCGTGCGCGACGAGGTAGGCGTGCAGTTCCGGAGTGAGCGGCAGCGGCTTGGTGGTCATGACCGGACGCTAACCCACATGCTCGACCTCCTGGCCGCCCGGCGCGACCTTCGTCCACAGGTCGGTGATGCTGAGGTCCAGGTCGTTCAGGAGTTGACGCAGCAGCGGCAGGGAGAGTCCCACCACGGTGCCCGGGTCACCCTCGATGCCGGTGAGGAACGCCCCGCCGATCCCGTCGATGGTGAACGCGCCGGCCACCGCCAGCGGCTCGCCCGTGGCCACGTACGCCGCGATCTCCGCGTCGCTGATGTCGGCGAAGTGCACCGTGGTCGAGGCGACCGCCTCCGCGCGCGCCTCGTGCGTCACGTCGATCAGGCTGTGCCCGGTGTGCAGCACCCCGCTGCGACCGCGCATCCGCTGCCACCGGCGGGTCGCGTCGGCGGCGTCCTCCGGCTTGCCGAGGATCTCCCCGTCGAAGGCGAGCACCGAGTCGCAGCCCAGCACCAACGTCCGCTCGTCCGGGCTGGGGCGCAACCGGTCCAGCACGGCACGCGCCTTCAACCTGGCCAGTTCCAGGCAGAGATCCTCCGCCCGCTCGGCGACCACCTGGGACTCGTCGACGCCGCTCACCAGCACGTCGGGTTCGATCCCGGCGGCCTGGAGGAGCTTGCGGCGAGCGGGACTCTGGGAGGCGAGCACAAGGCGCAGCGGCAGGGAGTTCGACACGTCGCCGACGCTACCGGCTGATCCTCGGCGGCGGGTCGTCGGCACGTCGACGCCGCCGCCAGAACAGGTAGCCGCCGCCGGCCACGACGATCGCGGTGAGGGTGGCCAGGCCGCGCGCGGTCGCGCCGCCGCCGTCCTCGTTGCCCGCCGGTCCGGCGATCGCCGTCGTCTCCGGGCTGGTGGTTACGGGGACGCTTGTCGCAGGGGCTGGCTTTTCCGGGGGGATGTCGGCGGTCAGCGCGGCGACCAGGTCGATCACTCCGTAGCCGTAATCGTCGTCCCGGCCGGGCGGTCCCTTGTCAATGGCGGTGGCAGTCAGCCGGTGAGCGACCTCGCTGGCTGGCATGTCGGGGTATTTGGATCGGATCAGGGCTACGGCTCCCGCGACGATCGCGGTTGCGCTCGACGTTCCGGTTCCTTTGGAATACTTTCCGTTGAAGCTGGTGCTGTATATGTCCACAGCGGGCGCGGTAAGGTCAACCTCTGGCCCGGTAACAGAGATGCTTGCGTGCCTTCCGTTCCGGTCTACGCCAGCAACTGCTATGACTCCTTCATAAGCAGCCGGGTAGTCGACCCGGGTGCTTTCTGGCCGATTGCCAACCCCTGCTACTACGACGACATCTGCGTCAAGCGCAGCGCTCACGGACTGTCTAAGTCGGGCAGTGTCTCCAGTGACTCCCGAAACGCTGATTACGTCTGCTCCATGGGCTGTCGCCCACTCGATGCCGGCGGCGAGCCCGTTGCTATCTCCTTGAGAGTTGGCCGGTATGCCATAGATTGGTAGAACCTTTGCCTTAGGGGCAATACCCAGCGCCCCGATCCCGTTGTCTCTGCCGTGAGCAGCTATCAGGCCGGCCATCGAAGTGCCGTGGCTGTCCCTGTCTAGGCGTCCATCACCGCTTCCGCCAGGAATCACGTCGACTCCGGAAAGCAAGTTGCGAATCAGGTCAGGGTGCGGATCGACGCCTGTGTCTGGTACTGCGACGGTTACGCCATTGCCCTCACTTATTCGATGCGCCTCTGCCGCTCTTAAATACCGCAAGTGCCACTGATCGCCGCGTATTCGCTCCTCACCGGTACGTGCCGCCACCGCGTGGTCTGGCGTGATTGGCAGTAAGTTCGTACCCGAGATCACTAGGGCGGCGAGCATGCATCTGGCGTAGCGTCGCATCACCGTTCGAAGCCAATAGCGGGCCCCGGGTCCATGGGCCCATGGTCATCCGGTGGCCGGACCACCGGGCTCACGCCCTCATCCACTTCCCATGGATGGTCGGGATCCCAACGGCGTGACTCGCCCTCATTGGGATCTGGCCGGGTCGGGTTTCCGGATGTCCCGCCGATGCGCTGTCCCGTTCCACTCATGCCATAGGGGCCGCCGCTTTTGCCGACTCCACTCCCGCCTATGCCCGGTGCTCCGCCGATTGGTGGCGTGCCCTGCATCCCGCCGAGTTGGGAAGCGCGTCCGGCTCCTGGGCGCGAGCCCGCCGCGCCGCTCGGGGCCGTGCCCGCAGCGCCACCTCCGATGACGCCACCCACTGGATTGACCCGACGGGGAGTAGCGGCACCACCGCCACTTGCTTGGCCGATACCCATGTTCGGGGGGCCGCCGATGAGACCGCCCGGCTGCATCGGGCGTGGCGGACTAATGTGCGGCAGTCTCTCGCCAAGTGGACCAGGATGGCCTCTCGTCGGGCCTGAGTTAGAACCGCGCCCGGTTGGCCCGGAGAGCGGTGGGAGACTCGAGGGCAGGCTTACGCTGGGACCCGAGGACGGGGTAAGCGGAGTGAGGGCAGGCGAGCCTGGGTTGACCGGCGTCGGCGCTAACCCGGGGCCCGCCGATCCAAGGACGGGTCCGTTCCCCTGGACCGGAGCGGCGCCAAGAACTGGCCCCTGAGTCGGAGCCGTCGCAACTGGTACTGGCCGGGCAGCTTCGCTTTGCCTGCTGAGCGGAGTCGCTCCACCTGCCGGCGCTATCGGCACCGTGACAATAGGGGGAATGATGGGGGCTGCCGAGCTGACGCTGTAAACATCAGGATTGTCATGCTGAATAGGCGACCAGGGTCGGGGCGGAGGCTGTCGGAGCATCACCTGTGCCTGCTGCAGTTCGCCGCTCAACCCGAACATGATCCCGCGCGCCCGTACGTTGAGCTGCTCCAACTCCGCGTCCGTCACCGGCGGGTCCACGACCCGGCTACCCGCGACCGCCTTCGGGTCGGCGGCGGTCGCCTCGTACGACCGCTTCTGCTGGAGTTTGGTCGTGTACTCCTCGTACACCTGCTTGAGTTCGGGGCGGCTGCTGTCGATGGCCCGGGTGGCCGCGGCGAGCGCGTCGTGGTTGGCGGCGGCCGCGTCGTGGGTGCGTTGCACCTTGTCGATGAGGGTGTCGAGTTCGCTGACGTAGGCCCGCGCGGCGGCGTTGGTCTCCGGCGGCCACGCCTCGGCCAGTCCACGGCGGTATTCGCGGAGCCGGCTGAGGTGGGTCAGCGCGAGGTCGCAGATCTTGCGCCACCCGGCGACCTGCTTCCAGTGACCCGTCGTGTCGTGGTCCTGAAGGCAGGCCCACATGCTGAGCACGTCCATCAACTGCCAGTCGGTGAGGCCGGAGGTCCGGCCGCTGCCCCTCTCGATCACGGCAGCACCACCGGCCCGCTCTCCGGGTCGGTGGGATCGTGCAGCACGGGCCGATGCTCCGGCATCACGGCGTACGGGTCGGCGAGCGCTCGTCGTACGTCAGCGACCTTGGCCAGCGCGAATGCGTCGGAGCCCTCGTAGTGCGCGGCGACCGTGCCGGCCGCCGAGGCCAGCTGGCCGGTGGCGCCACCCATCGACCAGACCATGTCGGCGGTGGCCTTCTGCGTCTCGTGGTGCGCCTGGAGGAACTGCACCAGCTCCACGAACGCGTCACACGGGTTGGGGATGGCGGCTGTCATGTCGTCGGCGATGTAGGTCAGGTGTGGCGCGTAGTTCCGTTCGACCTCGGCCTGGAGCCGGTCGGCGAACTCGCGCATCTGGCGGATGTCGGCCTCGATGCCGCCGTAGTCGCGCAGCCAGGCAGCTGGGCGCTCCTCCTCCGGGATCATCGACCCTCCTTACCGTCACGGCCCCGTTTCCCTGAGTGAGGTTAATGGCTGCGCCGCGATCTCGGCAGTCCCAGCGAGCTACTGACAGCTCAGTCGGGGCGTACCGGGGAAGGGTCAGCGCGGCAGACCGGAGACGCGCCACGCGCCCGCGCCGGCGGCGGGCGTCGCGCCGGACGGTCGGCCGCTGCGCGACCACGCGGAGGTGGCCACCGGTGCGGGCGCGGCGGCGGGACGGGATCGGCCCAGGATGACGCCGACCAGCGCGGCCAGCTCATCGGCGGTGGGGACGCCTCGGACGACCCGGAACAGCGGCTCATCGGCAGACATGGCGCCAGCGTACGCGTCGGGATGTTGACCTTCACCGCACAGTGGCGTGCCGGCGGTGTGAGCATTGCCGGCGCCGGGTACCGTCTCACCGATGTCCAACGCGCTTCCCCAACTTGTCGCTGACCGATACCGGCTACTGTCGCCGCTCGGTCAGGGCGGCATGGGCCGGGTCTGGAAGGCGAGGGACGAGGTGCTGCACCGGGACGTCGCCATCAAGGAGCTCGTCCCGCCGCCCAGCCTCACCGACGAAGAGCGCCGGGAGATGCGGGAACGTTCGCTGCGTGAGGCCCGGGCCATCGCCCGCCTCAACAACGTCAACGTGGTCCGCATCTTCGACGTGCTCCGCACCGACGGCGACCCGTGGATCGTCATGGAGTACGTGCCGTCGAAGTCCCTTCAGGACACCCTCACCGAGGACGGCCCGGTCTCGCCGGCCAAGGCGGTGGAGATCGGCCTCGGCGTGCTCGGCGCGTTGAAGGCGGCGCACAAGGCCGGCGTGATGCACCGCGACATCAAGCCCGGCAACGTGCTGCTCGGCGACGACGGTCGGGTGGTGCTGACCGATTTCGGGCTGGCCACCATCCCGGGTGACCCGAACGTGACCCGGACCGGCATGGTGCTGGGCTCGCCCGCGTACATCGCGCCGGAGCGGGCCAAGGACGGCACCACCGGGCCGGAAGCAGACCTCTGGTCGTTGGGCGCCACCCTCTACGCGGCGGTCGAGGGGAAGTCCCCGTACGCCCGGACGTCGGCGATCGCCACCCTGGCCGCGCTGGCCACCGAGCCGATGCCGCCGCCGAAGAACGCCGGGCCGCTCAAGCCGGTCCTGAACGGGCTGCTCCGCAAGGACCCGAAGGAGCGGATCACCGCCGAGGTGGCCGAGCGGCTGCTGCGCCGGGCCGGCGGCAAGCGGGCCAAGGGCATCTCGCTGCTCGACGGCGTACGCCGGCCGGGGCCGAACGGTCCCCGCGAGCCGCGTCCGCCGCTGGTGCCGGCGCCGCGCCCGGCCGAGGAGAGCATCGAGGCGAAGAGCCCCGCGCCGCAGGTCGCGGCGGGCGCCGCGGCTGCGGCGGCCGGCGCGCAGGCCGCCGACGAAGCCCCCGCGGCGACGTCGGTCGGCATCAACGCCGGCCCGACCGCGAAGGTCGACCCGCCGGCCGGCGACGCCGAGCCGACCAGCAAGCTCGACCGGCCGAAGCCGAGCAACCCCACGTCCGTCATGCCCGCGCCGGTCAGCCCGCCGGCGCCGCCCGCCGAGCGCGTTCCCGGCTCGGTGTACGACGGAAAGAGTCGCGACCGCCGTCGGCGCAACCTGCTGATCGGCGCCCTGGTGGCGGTGCTGCTGGTCGGCCTCGCGATCGCCGTGCCGCTGCTGACCAGCGGCGACAACGACCCGAAGGGTGGCGACACGCCGCAGGCCGGGGCGACCTCCGCCGCCTCGACGGCACCGTCGACCTCGGCGCCCACCTCTGCGCCGCCGGCCGCCCCGCCGCCCGCTCCCGCCACGAGCAGCGCCGCCCCGCCGAGCCCCACGCAGCCGGCCGCCGACGCGACCGGCACCAACGCGCCCCTGCCGGAGGGCTGGACGCGGTACAGCCGGTCTGAATTCTCGGTTCAACTTCCGCCGGGCTGGCGATTCACCGGCCTGGGCAGGGACAACTCGGCCATCTTCCGGCCCAGCAGCGGCGTGGGGAGGCTGCTGATCCAGTGGGGTTCCTCGCCGAAGGATGACGCGGTCGCGGACTGGCGGGAGCAGGAACCGTACCGGAAGAACATCGTCAAAAACTACGACCTCATCGGCATCAAGGCGTGCGACTGGTACCGGACCTGCGCGGACTGGGACTGGCTGGAGACCCAGAACGGGGTACGCATCCACGTCCGCAACCGGGGGGTCGCCACCGCCAGTAACCGGGGCTACGCCCTGCGCTGGGAGATCCCGACCTCCCGGTGGAACGCCAACCTGGCGAACTTCGACCAGATCGTCAAGGGTTTCCAGCCCGACCGGGTGAACTGACCGGGCGGGAATCGCGCTGCCGCGAATTTGATTCGCATGACTCTCCGTCGTATGGGGTATCTGACCTTCGACGACGGAGGGAGGCACGACATGAGTTACCGACGGAGGGACACCCGCCCGCGGGTGGCACTGTGGATGCTGGTCGCGCTCGGCGATGTCGTACTGCTGATGGTCAGTGCCGGGCTGCCGGCGATGGTGGCGCTGCTCGCCGTGGCGACGATGGTCGCCGCCGGGGTGGCCGCCTGGAAACTCAGCCGACGTGACGCGCTGGCCGGCGAGGACGCCGTGCCCGTGCCGGTGGTGGCACGACGGCGGGCCTGACCCTCGGATAGGACGGCGGCGGCAGCCGGACCAGTCATCGACCGTACGGTGATGACCGATCCCGCTGCCGCCGACCTGTGTCCGGCGCCGGTCAGGTGTTGTTGGCCAGCGCGATCAGCCGGGTCCGGTCGCCGTTCCAGTAGTTGCGGTCGACGTTGCCGCTGATCCCGGAGACGCTGCCGGTGCTGGTGTACTGCCAGAAGCTCCAGACCGAGGCGCCGGCCGGCAGGGTGCCCGGGGTGCTCGACCAGCGGGCCAGCCAGAGCGGGTGGTTGGCCCACGGGCTGGTCCAGCTGCCGGTGCACTGGTTCCACCAGCTGGTGGTGGTGTAGATGACCGCGTACCGGCCGGTGCGGGACCGGTAGGTGTTCAGGAAGTCCTGGATCCAGCTGCGCATGCCGGACGTGGTGAGGCCGTAGCAGTAGCCACCGCTGTACGGGTTGGCCTCGATGTCGAGCGCCGCGGGCAGCGTACGGCTGTCGGCCGACCAGGCCCCGCCGTTGCTGGCCAGGTAGCCGGCCTGGGTGGCCCCGGAGGAGATGTTCGGCCGGGCGAAGTGGTACGCCCCGCGGATCACCCCGGCGTAGTAGGCGTTGACGTAGTTGGTGTTGAAGTTGGCGTCCTTGTAGCTCGTACCTTCGGTGGCCTTGATGAAGGCGAACTGGATGCCCGCGTTGCGGACGCTGGTCCAGTTGATGGTGCCCTGGTAGCGGGAGACGTCGATGCCGGGAGTGGTGGCCGCGGCCGCCGGTGCGGCGGTGACGACGAGGGCCGCCGCCGCGGTGGCGGCGACGGTGAGGCCGGCGGCGAGCAGCCGGCGCAGCGAGAATCTGGTACGGGTCATGGATGCCTCCGAGGACGCCGATCGATTGACGCCAATCCTTGGAGGTAGTTGCCCTTGATCGCAAGAGGGGTCAAGGAAATTTTCATCGACGGCCACCGTTCCGACGGATGGCTGGTCGGTTCCGGTCAGCGCAGCGTTGCGGGGTCTAGCTGCCAGCGGATCGGCTCGGTGATGGCCAGGACCTCGCCGGCCTTCGCCACCCGGTCCTCGACGTAGTGCCCGCCCTCAAGCCGGTACAGCCGCAGTGAATGGCTGTCGCCGTCCTGCTCGACCAGTAGATACCACGGGATGCGCGCGATCGCGTAGAGCTGCATCTTGATCACCCGGTCGGCTGCGGCGTTGCCCGGAGACACGATCTCACCGATGAGAAACACCTGGCCTGCGTCGAGAAACGTCCCGTCGTCATCGGCGTCGGTGACGACGAGGTCCGGAACGACGATCCGGTCCACACCGAGGCGAACGTTGACCGCATCAAACACCGAGAGTCCCTGCGGCTCTGCTACTGCCTCGATGCTGTTCGCCAGTCGCCGCGCCACCCGCTGGTGCCGTCGACTCGGGGCAGGGCTCACGAGCAGGCTCCCGTCGAGCAGTTCGATCCGGTTCGGGGTCTCGCCCATGGCGAGGTAGTCGGCCTCGGTCCAGAGGCCGACGTGGTGTTCCAGGGGAGCCGCGCTCACCGGCGTCCACCTCCCGCTCCGATCGCCACCCGGTCAGTCTCACACGATACGAGCCCGCGCCCGGGCGGCGACACCGCTTCGGCCGGTAGGCTCCCCGCCCATGGTGTCGATCGACGGCCTCGGTGGCCTCTGGGACAAGCTCTTCAGCGCACAACCCGACCCACCGCCCCTGCTGGTGCTGCTCACCGCCGTCGTCGCGCTGGCGGTGGTCGCCACCCGACTGCCCTGGCGGGTCGCCCGCAACGCCGTCACCATCGCGCACGAGGGCGGGCACGCCCTGGTGGCGCTGCTCACCGGGCGCCGGCTGCACGGGGTCCGGCTGCACTCGGACACCTCCGGCCTCACCCTCTCCGCCGGTCGCCCCACCGGTCCCGGCATGATCCTCACCCTGCTCGCCGGGTACGTCGCGCCGTCGTTGGTGGGCCTCGCCGGCGCCTGGCTGCTCGGCGGCAACCGGATCACCCTGCTGCTCTGGGTCGCCGTGGCGCTGCTGCTGGCCATGCTGGTGATGATCCGCAACGTCTTCGGCGTCGTCTCGCTGCTGGTCACCGGGGGAGTGGTGCTCGCCGTCTCCTGGTACGCCTCACCGCAGGTGCAGGCAGCGTTCGCCTGGACCGGCGTCTGGTTCCTGCTGTTCGGCGGCGTACGGCCGGTCTTCGAGCTGCAACGGCTGCGCTCCCGGGGCCGGATGCCCCAGTCCGACGCCGACCAGTTGGCCCGGCTGACGCCCTTCCCCGCGTTCTTCTGGGTGACCCTCTTCGGCCTGGTCAACCTGCTCGCCCTGGCTGTCGGCGCGGCCCTGCTCGCCGGCCCGATCCTCACCGACGCCGGCCTGACCCTCTGACGCCTCTAGCCGGACGGGGCGGTGTCGCTCAGCCCAGCCGCTACTCTCGCCGGGCATGGACGAGCTGACCGCCCGCAACCGCGCCGCGTACGACCGGATCGCCGGTGACTTCGCCGCCCGCAACGCCGCCGTGCCGCCGCCCTATCTCGCGCTCGCCGACGACTTCCGCCAGCGCTGCGCGGGGCCGATGCTGGATCTGGGCTGCGGCGTCGGCCGGGATCTGGCCTTCTGGGCGGATCGGGGCGTGGCCGTGGTGGGGCTGGACCTGTCCCTGGGCATGCTCGACCACGCCCGTACCACCACCACCGCCCCGCTGGTGCAGGCGGACATGTTGCGTCTGCCCTTCGCCGACGTCGAGTTCGGCGGCGTCTGGTGTTCGGCGTCGCTGCTACATCTGCCCAAGGCGCTCGCCCCGTTGGCGCTGGCCGAGATGCGGCGGGTGCTCCGGCGGGCGGGGTGCTGCTGGTCTCGTTGCAGGAGGGCGCCGGGGAGACCTGGGACAGCTGGCCGGGCGAGGACGTCGACCGGTTCTTCGCCCGCTACGACGCCGACGGGTCGACGGCGCTGCTCGCGGGCGCCGGTTTCACCCCGCTGCGGCTGGAGCGGGGCGTCTCGCCGGTCGGGCAGCGCTGGCTGGTCCATCTCGCCGCGCTGGCCGTACCGGCAGAATGAGCCGGTGCGATATCTGATCATCGGGGCGGGCGCGGTCGGGGGCACCATCGGCGTACGGCTGGGGGAGGCCGGCCACGACGTGACGCTGGTGGCCCGCGGCGCGCACCTGGACGCGATCCGGCGGCGCGGTCTCACCCTGCGCCGGCCCGAGGCCGAGGCAACCTGGCGCGGGGAGGCCCTGGACGGCCCGGGTGAGCGGCCACTGCCGGCCGACACCGTCCTCGTGCTCACGGTGAAGTCTCAGGACACCGCAGCGGCGCTCGACGCCTGGGCCGACGCCCCGGTCGCCGGCGGCGGTACGGCGGGGGAGCGGCTACCGCTGTTCACCGCGCAGAACGGCGTGGCCAACGAGCCGGCCGCGCTGCGACTCTTCGCCGATGTGCACGGCGTCTGCGTCTGGCTGCCCGCCACCCACCTCGAACCGGGCGTGATCGTCGCCAACGGGCACCCGTACCCGGGGATGCTGCATCTCGGCCGGTATCCGTCCGGGGTGGACGCCACCGACCGCGCGGTCGCCGCCGACCTGGCCGCCGCCGGCTTCGTCGCGCGGGTGCGCGAGGACGTGATGCGCTGGAAGTACGGCAAGCTCCTGGCCAACCTCGGCAACGGTCTTCAGGCGCTGCTCGGCCCGGACGTCCCGGACGACCTGCGGGAGCGGGTCCGGGCCGAGGGTGAGGGGGCCCTCGCCGCGGCCGGGATCGCGCACACCAGCCGCGCGGAGGAGGCGGCCGAGCGGGGTGACCGGGTGGGTCTGCGCCCGGTCGCCGGCCAGCCGCGCAGCGGCAGCTCCACCTGGCAGAGCCTGGCCCGGGGCACCGGCTCCACGGAGGCCGACCACCTCAACGGGGAGATCGTCCTGCTCGGCCGGCGGCACGGTGTGCCGACCCCGGCCAATCTCGCCGTCCAGCAGGCGGTACGACGCGCGGTGCGGGAACGGATCCCGGCCGGCGACTTTCCCGCCGACGAGCTGATCAAAGTGATCGGCTGATCGGGCAACCGCGCCGCACCCGCCAGGCGTGTCACCTGCGATCGACCACGGGGAGGCTACAGGTGCCGGACGTCGACGGGTTCGACGAGTTCTACCGGGGCAGCCGGCAACGACTGCTCGGCTACGTCTACGTGCTGACCGGCGACCTGGCGGAAGCCCAGGACGCGGTGCAGGAGGCGTACATCCGGGCGTGGCAGCGCTGGTCGACGGTGGGCGGGTACGACGACCCGGAGGCGTGGGTACGCGTGGTGGCCAGTCGGATCGCGGTCAGCCGGTGGCGCCACCTGCGCAGCCGCGCCCGGGCCTACCTGCGGCACGGGGCGCAGGAGAGCGTGCCCGGCCCCGGCACCGACACCGTCGAGGTGGTCGCCGCCCTGCGCCGGCTGCCCGAGGAACAGCGCGTCGCGCTCGCCCTGTACTACCTGCTCGGCATGCCCGTCGCCGAGGTCGCCCGGCAGACCGAGGCCCCCGTCGGCACGGTCAAGGCCCGGCTCTCCCGGGGGCGCGCCGCGCTCGCCGGACTGCTCGCCGCCGCTGACCTGGAGGAGGCCCGATGAGCGAGGATCTGAGCTTCGTCGACCGGGTGCACCGGGACCTGGGTGGGGTCCGCTGGCCTGAACCGGCCGAGATCCGCGGCCGGGCCCGACGGCGCAGCCGACGTACGGCGGTGCTGGCTGCGGCCGCCGTGCTCGTCGTGCTGTCCGGCTCCACGTACGCGTTGGCCGGGCGGCCGGTGGAGCCCGCGCCGCAGCCGATGGCGTCCGCGCCGCAGCCGCTCGCGCCGGTCACCCGGGCGGAGATTCCCCGGGAGGCGCTGTTGCAGCAGGCGGACCTGGCGACAAAGGTCGATCTCGAACTCAGCGAGTCCGGTCTGGGTGGGACGGTCGATGTCATGGACCCGCTGGACCGGTGCGCGCGGGAGCGCCTTCCGGGCCTGACCGGCGAGGAGGCGCGGGCGTCGCGTTCGCAGACACTGCTGCGGCAGCGGGCCGGCGGCGGGGAGCATCCGCTCAGCGACATCCTCGTCGCACAGGACCTCTACCGGGTCACCCCACAGTTCGCCGGCAGCTTCTTCGCGGACCTGGACCGGCGGATCGCCGCATGCGCCGAATGGCGTGAGGTGCGGCCGGGCGAGCGGCAGGGCAGACCGATCACGACCGAGACGACGCACCGCTTCCAGACGCCCAGCCGGAACTTCGCCGGCGACGAGTCCGTACTGCTGCACCACACTGCCCGGGCGGGGGATGGGATCGTCGGCCCGGAAGCCGCTGACCCACCGAAACCGGACACCCTGGCGGTGGTCCGGGTCGGTGACCTGGTGACGGTGCTCATGCCGGGCCGGTCCACCACTGAGCAGGAGCTGCTTCGACTCGGTGCGGCTGCCGCACGCCGGATGTGTGCGGGCGCCAACCCGCCCTGCTGAACTGCTCGACCGGCGAGATCCGCGCGTCGCCGGAGTAGCCGGTACGGGAGACGGCGACCCCGGCGACACGCGGATCCCACAGCGCCGCTCAGAGCGGGATGTTGCCGTGCTTCTTCGGCGGCAGCGTCTCCCGCTTGGTGCGCAGCACCCGCAGCGCCCGGACGATCTGGGTCCGGGTCTCGTGCGGCGGGATGACGCTGTCGACGTACCCGCGCTCGGCGGCGATGTACGGGTTGGCCAGGGTGTCCTCGTACTCGGCGATCTTCTCGGCCCGGACGGCGGCCGGGTCCTCGGCGTTCGCCAGCTCCGAGCGGTAGAGGATGTTCACCGCGCCCTGCGCGCCCATCACCGCGATCTGCGCGGTCGGCCAGGCGAAGTTCAGGTCCGCGCCGAGGTGCTTGGAGCCCATCACGTCGTACGCGCCGCCGTAGGCCTTGCGGGTGATCACGGTGACCTTCGGGACGGTGGCCTCGGCGTACGCGTAGATGAGCTTCGCGCCGCGACGGATGATGCCGTCCCACTCCTGGCCGGTGCCGGGCAGGAAGCCGGGCACGTCCACGAAGGTCAGCACCGGGATGTTGAAGGCGTCGCAGGTCCGCACGAAACGGGCGGCCTTCTCCGAGGCGGCGATGTCGAGCGTGCCGGCGAAGTGCATCGGCTGGTTGGCGACCACGCCGACCGGGCGTCCCTCGACCCGGCCGTAGCCGATCAGCAGGTTCTGCGCGTAGAGCGGCTGGACCTCCAGGAACTCGCCGTCGTCGAGGACGTGCTCGATCACCCGGTGCATGTCGTACGGCTGGTTGGCCGAGTCGGGGATCAGCGTGTCCAGCTCCCGATCTTCCTCGGAGATGTCGAGGTCGGCGGGGGCCTCGTAGACGACCGGCTCGTCGAGGTTGTTCGACGGCAGGTACGACAGCAGCGCCTTGACGTAGTCGATCGCGTCGGACTCGTCGGTGGCCAGGTAGTGCGCGTTGCCGCTGCGCGAGTTGTGGGTGCGGGCGCCGCCCAGCTCCTCCATCGCCACGTCCTCGCCGGTGACCGTCTTGATGACGTCCGGGCCGGTGATGAACATGTGCGAGGTCTGGTCGACCATCACGGTGAAGTCGGTGACCGCCGGGGAGTAGACCGCGCCGCCCGCGCACGGGCCCATGATCAGGGAGATCTGCGGGATGACGCCGCTGGCCCGGACGTTGCGGAAGAAGATCTCGCCGTAGAGGCCGAGCGAGGCGACGCCCTCCTGGATGCGGGCGCCGCCGGAGTCGTTGATCCCGACGACCGGGCAGCCGATCTTCATGGCCAGGTCCATCACCTTGACGATCTTCTCGCCGAAGACCTCGCCGAGGGAGCCGCCGAAGACTGTGAAGTCCTGGGCGAAGACGCAGACCTGCCGGCCGTCCACGGTGCCGTAGCCGGTCACCACGCCGTCGCCGTACGGCCGGTTCTTCTCCAGCCCGAAGGCCGTCGACCGGTGGCGGGCCAGCTCGTCCAGTTCGACGAAGGAGCCCTCGTCGAGCAGCAGCTCGATCCGCTCGCGTGCGGTCTTCTTGCCCCTCGCGTGCTGCTTCTCGACCGCGCGCGCCGACCCGGCGTGCACCGCCCCGTCGACCCGTCGCTCCAGGTCCGCCAGCTTGCCCGCAGTGCTGTGGATGTTGATCCCGGTCTCGGTAGTCACCCAGGGAATATAACGATGGTTCAGGACTCCGCCGCTGTGCAGTACGCCTCAGTGCCGCCCGTAGGCTGTCGTAATGCCGGGCTCGCCGTACACCGATCTGGACCGCCCGCCGCTGTCGGCGGCGCGGCTGAGCCGCGCGTTGACCGCGCCGCTGGGCCCGTGGCGCCGGCTGGACCTGCGGGTCGAGACCGGCTCGACCAACGCCGACGCGGTGGCGGCCGCCCGCGCCGGCGAGCCGGAGGGCCTGGTGGTGGTCGCCGAGCGGCAGACCGCCGGCCGGGGCCGGCGCGGCCGGGTCTGGCAGTCGCCGGCCCGCGCGGGCATCGCGACCAGCGTCCTGCTCCGGCCGGGCGAGGCCGACGCCGCGCGCGGCTGGCCGCCGGCCCCCGCCACCGGGTACGGCTGGCTGCCGCTGCTCGCCGGCGTCGCGCTGGTCGAGGTGGTGACCCGGCTGGCCGAGTTGGAGGCCGGTCTGAAGTGGCCCAACGACCTGCTGGTCGGCGAGGCCAAGTGCGCCGGCATCCTCGCCGAGGCGGTGCCGGGGACATCACCGGCGCAGCCGCCCGCGATCGTGCTCGGCGTCGGCCTCAACGTCACGTTGCGCGCTGACGAGCTGCCGGAGAACCCGACCGGGCTGCCGGCCACCTCGCTGCAACTGGCGGGCGCCACCGCCACCGACCGGGACCCCCTGCTGCGGGCCCTGCTCCGCTCGCTCGCCGACTGGTACGACCGCTGGCGCGTCGCGGGCGGGGACGCGCAGGCCTGCGGGCTGCGCGAGGCGTACCTGGACTCCTGCGACACGATCGGCCGGCGGGTCCGGGTGCTGCTGCCCGACGGCGCGGAGCTGACCGGCCTGGCCACCGAGGTGGACGCCGACGGCCGGCTGGTGGTCGACACGTCCGCCGGGGAGCGGCGGGTGGCCGCCGGGGACGTTCTGCACCTGCGCTGATCTTCGGCGCGGCGGGCGGTTCGGGCGCCGGGGGCGATGGAAGCCGCGCGGCTGATCCGTCCGGTCGCCGGTACCGGTTACGGTCAGCGCGTCCGGTTCTGGCGATGGAGGTTCCCGTGGCGTTCCCCGAAGACGTGCTCACCGAGGACGAGCACGTCGTCCTGCACCTGCACCCGCACTGGAAGGCGCTGCTGCGGCCGATCCTGGTGGTGCTCCTCGGCGTCGCTGCCGTGGTGGCGGGCTGGCTCCTCCTGCCGGAGGGCGACGGCGCCACGATCGCGCCGTACGTGATCGCCGGCCTGGCCCTGGTGCTGGCGTTCTGGCTGGCGCTGTGGCCGTTCCTGGTCTGGCGCACCACCCACTACCTGTTCACCAACGAGCGGGTGCTGCTCCAGGAGGGCGTCTTCTCCCGGCACCGCCGGGACCTGCCGCTGGCCCGGATCAACGACCACTCGATGAGCCAGCGCTTCCTGGAGCGGCTGCTCGGCTGCGGCACCCTCACCATCGAGTCGGCCGGCGAGCGCGGCCAGTCGGTGCTGCGCGACGTCCCGCGGGTCGACCGGGTGCAGACCACCCTCTACGAGCTGGTCGAGGCGCAGCACGACAAGCACACCCTGGGCGACGGCGAGATGCGCGAGATCCTCGCGGACATGCGCGACGGCAAGCCGCTGCGCGACTCCACCAGCTGATTTCCCCCGTATCCACGACGTGGCGGTGTCCGAGAGGTTCGGACACCGCCACGTCGGCGTCGTGCGTGGGGACGGGCCCCGGGTGGGTCAGCTGCGGGGACGGCGCGTGCCGGCGTGCAGCTCGGCCGCCAGTTCCGCGTCCAGGTCCGCGCCGATGGTGCCGCCCAGGCCCGCGTCCAGCGGGGCCGGACGGCTCCTGGGCTGCGTGAAGGCCTGCCCGGCGGTGGCGCCGTCGCGCTGGCCCGGCTGCTCCTGGGCCTCCTCCAGTTCGCTGACCGACTCGGCCAGCTCGGCCACCGGGTCCATCTCGGCCATGGTGTCCCACTCGTCCCGCTGAATGGTGTGCCAGTTCTCCTCGGCGTGCTGCGGGACCGGCTGGAAGACGAAGGTCCGGTATGACCAGAACCGGAACAGCGTGCCGAGCACGACGCCGCCGGTCTTCGCCACGTTCAATGCCAGCAGGCTGTTCACGCCCAGGCCGTACTTGGCGGCGGCGAGGACGCCGAGTTCAATCAGCAGGCCGGCCCCGTTGAAGAGGAAAAAGAGGGCGTATTCGCGCCTCAGGGCCGATTTCGGTCGATCACGGTATGTCCAGTGCCGATTCATCAGATACGACGTGATCGTCGCCACGGTGGTGGCGATGACCGTCGCCTTCAGTTGACCGTCGACAAAGACCGTGAGTGCGAGCGCATTGAACACCGCGTAATTGATCGCGGTGTTGATGCCCCCGACGATGCCGAATTTGAGCGCCTCGTGGATGAACTTCTGCCAGCGCTCGGGCAGCAGACGGACAAGACGCATGCGGAACACCTTAGGGCAGTAGACGGGCCAGCCGGGGCCGGCGGGACTGGATGGGCGGCAGGTCACGCCCCGGACGCCCGGTCGGGGGCCGCCTCCGGAACACCGGGGGTTCCCGTATCCACGAAGACGAACCGTCGGTACGACCAGAATCGGAACAGCGTCCCCAGCCCTGTGCCGATGATGAAGCTGGCGATGTTGTCGGCCAGCGGGGTCTGGAAGACCTCCGGCCAGATGCTGCCCAGGCCGTACCGGCTGATCGCCAGGCAGGCCACCGCGATGCCCAGGCCCACCGCGTTGAAGAGAAAGAAGAGCGCGTACTCGCGGGCCGGGTTGGAGCGCTGGCGGTGCCGCCACGTCCAGAACCGGTTGCCGAGGAAGGCGACGCTCGCCGCGATGACGGTGGAGATCGTCTTCGCGGTCACCTGCTCGATCCCCCGGACCGTCGTCAGGTAGTTGAAGAGCGCGAAGTCGATGAGGAAGGCGATGCCACCCACCGTGGCGAACTTGCTCAGCTCGCGGATGAGGTGACCGAAACGGTCCAGCAGTGCGCGGACCAGACCCGGGCGGGTCGGCGGGGAGCTCGGTTGGTCCCCGGTCATCGTCGCGGCCACCCGCCGAGCGTACCGGTTGAGGGCACGCCGGAAGGGGAGCAATGACCCAGCGGCCCGGAGGTCGTGGGCACGCCGCGCTCGCGGCGGGCCGACCCGGGTGTCGGGAGGCTCCCGGTGGTGAGCAGATCGTAACCCTTCGTGGATGGTTCGCGGATGCGCCGACGGAATCGGGGCACCCGACACCCGACGTCCGGTTCCGCTGTTCCGCATCGTCCGATCTCCCGCTCCGCGACAGTTCCTCGAAGGATTTGCGTGAAACTGCGCGCGAAAGCGGGTATCAGCTCGTGATGCCGCAGCCGGGCCGTACCTTGTGCAGTTCTTCACAACCAGTCCCACTGACTCGCGGCTCGGCCCGGTTTACGCTGAGCCCAATCCCAAGGTTTCCACGAAGGCGACGCGGCCCGCGCCCGCCAAAACTCGTGCATCCCATAGATCGGTCAGCGTCGACCACAAGGAGATGTGTCATGGTTGCTCCGGCTACTGTGCGGGGTATCGATCAGGCCCCGACGACCCACCCCAAGCTGCTCGCCTGGGTCAGAGAAGTCGCGGAACTGACCACCCCTGACCGGGTGGTCTGGGTGGACGGGTCCGATGAGGAGTGGCGGCGCCTCACCGACGAGCTGGTGGAGAACGGCACGCTGGTCCGGCTGAACCCGGAGAAGAAGCCCAACTCGTTCTACGCGCGCACCGACCCGACGGACGTCGCCCGGGTCGAGGAGCGCACCTTCATCTGCTCCGTCGACGAGGCGGACGCCGGCCCCACCAACAACTGGATGGCGCCGGCCGAGATGAAGCGGACGATGACCGAGCTGTACCGCGGCAGCATGCGCGGACGCACCATGTACGTCATCCCCTTCTGCATGGGCCCGGTAGAGGCCGAGAACCCCATGTTCGGCGTCGAGATCACCGACAGCCCGTACGTGGTCGCCTCGATGCGCATCATGACCCGGATGGGCGCCAAGGTCCTCGAGGCGATGGGCGACGACGCCGACTTCGTGCACGCGCTGCACTCGATCGGCGCCCCGCTCGCCCCCGGCCAGCAGGACGTGGCCTGGCCGTGCAACGAGACCAAGTACATCTCGCACTTCCCGGAGAGCCGGGAGATCTGGTCCTTCGGCTCCGGCTACGGCGGCAACTCGCTGCTCGGCAAGAAGTGCTACTCGCTGCGGATCGCCAGCGTGATGGGGCGCGACGAGGGCTGGCTCGCCGAGCACATGCTGATCCTCAAGATCACCTCGCCGGAGGGCAAGGTCTACCACGTCGCCGGCGCGTTCCCGTCCGCCTGCGGCAAGACCAACCTCGCCATGCTGGAGCCGACCATCCCGGGCTGGAAGGTCGAGACCATCGGCGACGACATCGCCTGGATGCGCTTCGGGGAGGACGGCCGCCTCTACGCGGTGAACCCGGAGTACGGCCTCTTCGGCGTCGCGCCCGGCACCGACTGGAAGACCAACGCCAACGCCATGCGGACGCTGGACCGCGGCAACTCCATCTTCACCAACGTGGCCCTCACCGACGACGGCGACATCTGGTGGGAGGGCATGGGCGAGCCGCCGGCGCACCTGATCGACTGGAAGGGCAACGACTGGACGCCGGAGAGCGGCGAGCTCTCCTCCCACGCGAACAGCCGGTTCTGCACCCCGATCACCCAGTGCCCGATCCTCGCCGAGGACTACTACAACCCGAACGGCGTGCCGATCGACGCGATCCTCTTCGGCGGTCGTCGGCGGGACACCATCCCGCTGGTCACCGAGGCCCGCGACTGGGTGCACGGCGTCTACATGGGCGCGACGCTCTCCTCGGAGACCACCGCCGCCGCGTCCGGCGCGGTCGGTGTGGTCCGCCGCGACCCGATGGCCATGCTGCCGTTCATCGGCTACCACGCCGGCGACTACTTCCGGCACTGGATCGAGATGGGCAAGGGCGTCGACGGCGACGAGGCCAAGCTGCCCAAGATCTACTACGTGAACTGGTTCCGCAAGGACGCCGAGGGCAACTTCCTCTGGCCGGGCTTCGGCGAGAACTCCCGGGTGCTCAAGTGGGTCATCGAGCGCATCGAGGGTCGGGGCGACGCCATCGAGACCCCGATCGGCATGGTGCCGGCGCAGGACGCGCTGGACGTCGAGGGCCTGGACATGACCCCGGAGGACGTCCGGATCGCGCTCAAGGTGGACCCGGAGGAGTGGCGCAAGGAGCTCCCGCTGGTCACCGAGTGGTTCGAGAAGTTCGGCGACAAGCTGCCTGGCGTGCTCTGGGCCGAGCTGGACGCGCTGCGGGCCCGCCTCGACGCGGAGCAGCCGCAGAAGCAGGTGTGACGGACGCCCGCGCAGGGCAACAACGGATCCCATGAGGACGGCCGCCGAGACTGAGGTCCGGCGGCCGTCCGCCGTCCGGGCGCTGACCACCCTGCTCGCCGTGACCGCGGCGGCCACCGTCGTGGTCGAGCTGCTCAACTGGTGGTACGCCCCGGAGCAGGGCTTCGGCCTGGCGGTACGCACCGGCTGGGCGATGCTGCGCTCGCTCGGCTTCCTGGTGCTCATCGGGCACGTCAACCGCGGTCGTACGGTGGCGAGGCCGTTCGGGTTGATCCTCGCCGTCACCACCGTCTTCGCCGTCGGCCGGCTGGTGGTGCCCCGGCAGGGCGTGCCGCCGCTGCCCGGTCTGCTCGGCTTCGCGCTGCTCACTGCCCTCTGCGTCAGCGTGGTCGCGCTGCTCTACCGCTCGGACGCGGTCGGCGGGCACCTGGTCCGGCACCGCAAGGGCCTGGTCGTCGAGGGCGGAACGATCACCTGGCGGGAGGTCGCCCCGAAGCGGCCGCCGGTCACCGGCTGGCTGCTGACCAGCCGGGTCGCCGCGTTCACGTACAGCCCGCTGATGCTGGTGCCCGCGCTGATCGCCGGGGGCGCCGTCCTCGACGGGCGGCTGGCCGCGGTGCCGGCGGTGCTGCTCTGGTTCCTGGCCGGCATCGTGGCCAGCTACGCGGTGCTCTTCTGCACCGCCTTCCTCATGCGCGGCCGGCGCTGGGCCCGCCGGCTGCTGGTCGGCATCACCCTCGCCGTGCTCGCCGTCGACCTGCCGCTCTGCTGGTGGCTGCTCGGCGTCGACGGCCTGGTCCGCGACGGCGCCCCACTCCTGGCCGCAGCCCTGCTCGCCCTCTACGGCCTCTGGCGCGCCGCCCGAGCCGAATCCAGCCCACCCTGACCCCCTCACCTCCCACCTCCCCCTCCCACCCCCGCCCTCCTCGCCGTTGATCAAGGTGTTTGGGCACCCGAACCGGCCCGATCCAGGCACAAACTCCTTGATCAACGGGGTGATGGGTGGGTGGGGGCGGGCAGGAT